>DATLTA010000054.1:0-6816 GCA_035533775.1 Candidatus Dormiibacterota bacterium
CGAAATGGTGTGCCGGAAGCCGAAGCAAGCAACAATCAAGGTTGAAGAAAACTTAAGATTCACGATTTTCGACGGAGGATCACAGATGTGTACCTGGCTCGCGGGCCTATGCTCGCTTCGAAGCCGATTCACGAAAGCGGGCGCGGCAATCGCCGCACTGACCTTATTGAGCGCAACTGCTGCCATGGCTCAAGAACCTGCTGCAGGAGAAGCAAGCCTGAAGCTTCCCGACCTCTCCCAGGTTAATTTCCTGGGAATGGACGGTCACCGCCTGCTGACCATCGGGATATTGTTCTGCATTTTCGGCCTGATGTTCGGCATGACCATCTACAACCGGCTGAAGAACCTGCCGGTACACCGCTCGATGCGTGAAGTTTCCGACCTGATCTATGAGACCTGCAAGACTTACCTGATCACGCAAGGCAAGTTCCTGCTGCTTCTCTGGGTCTTCATCGGCATCGTGATTATTCTGTATTTCGGCGTGCTGTCCCCAGTGCCGGGCAAACCGATCAGCACGACCCTGCCGATTATTCTGGCATTCAGCCTGCTCGGAATCGCGGGCAGCTACGGGGTCGCGTGGTTCGGAATCCGCGTCAATACGTTCGCGAACTCGCGGACGGCGTTTGCGGGCTTGCGCGGCAAGCCGTACCCCATCTATCAGATTCCCCTGGAAGCCGGCATGAGCATCGGCATGATGCTGATCAGCGTGGAACTCCTGATGATGCTGATTATTCTTCTATTCATTCCCGGCGATTACGCGGGCCCCTGCTTCATCGGATTTGCCATCGGCGAATCCCTGGGCGCCGCCGCGCTGCGCATTGCCGGCGGCATCTTCACCAAGATTGCCGACATCGGCTCGGACTTGATGAAGATCGTGTTCAAGATCAAGGAAGACGACGCGCGCAACCCCGGCGTGATCGCCGACTGCACCGGCGACAACGCTGGAGACTCGGTCGGGCCGAGCGCCGACGGATTTGAAACCTACGGCGTAACCGGCGTGGCGCTGATCACGTTCATTCTGCTGGGCGTCAAGAGCCCGACAGTGCAGGTTCAACTGCTCGTATGGATCTTCGTGATGCGCATCGCCATGCTGGTCGCCAGCGCGGCGGCATATTTCATCAACGGCGCGGTCGCCAAGGCAAAATACGGCACGGTCGACAAAATGAACTTCGAGGCGCCGCTCACTTCGCTGGTTTGGCTCACTTCGATCATCTCGATCCTGCTGACGTTTTTGATTTCTGCGATCATCATTCCCGTGCTGGACGGCGACAGCACACAGTGGTGGAAGCTGGCAGCCATCATTTCCTGCGGAACCCTGGCCGGCGCAGTGATCCCGGAACTGGTGAAGTCTTTCACCTCCACCGAATCGCGGCACGTCAAGGAAGTGGTCCGGTCGGCGGAGGAAGGTGGAGCGTCGCTGGGCATCCTGTCCGGCTTCGTGGCGGGAAATTTCTCGGCCTATTATCTGGGAATGGCGATGATGGTGCTGATGTCCATCGGCTATCTATTCTCGGGCATGGGACTGTCGTCGGTAATGATCGCGGCTCCCGTCTTTGCCTTTGGCCTAGTCGCTTTCGGCTTCCTGGGCATGGGTCCGGTAACGATCGCGGTCGATTCTTACGGCCCGGTCACCGACAACGCGCAGTCCGTCTACGAACTCTCCCTGATCGAGCAAGTTCCAAACATCAAGGAAGAGTTGATGAAGGATTACAACTTCTCCCCGAATTTTGAACGCGCCAAAGACCTGCTGGAAGAGAACGACGGGGCCGGCAACACGTTCAAGGCGACTGCGAAACCCGTATTGATCGGAACCGCCGTGGTCGGCGCCACCACGATGATTTTCTCAATCATCATGGCGCTCACCAATGGCCTTACCGAAAACGTCGACAAGCTTTCCCTGCTGCACGCCCCCTTCATGCTCGGCCTGATCAGCGGCGGAGCGATGATCTACTGGTTCACCGGCGCTTCCACGCAGGCCGTGACCACCGGCGCCTACCGCGCCGTCGAGTTCATCAAAGCGAACATCAAGCTGGAAGGCGTAGAGAAGGCTTCGGTCGAAGACAGCAAGAAAGTGGTCGAGATCTGCACGCAGTACGCGCAGAAAGGCATGCTGAACATCTTTATCGCGGTGTTCTTCGCCGCCCTGGCATTCTCTTTCCTCGATCCATTCTTCTTCATCGGCTACCTGATTTCCATCGCGATCTTCGGCCTCTACCAGGCCATCTTCATGGCCAATGCCGGCGGCGCGTGGGACAACGCCAAGAAAATCGTCGAAGTGGAAATGAAGCAGAAAGGCACGCCGCTGCATGACGCAACCGTAATCGGAGACACGGTCGGCGATCCTTTCAAGGATACTTCCTCGGTGGCGCTGAATCCGGTCATCAAATTCACCACGCTGTTCGGATTGCTCGCCGTCGAACTCGCGGTAAAACTCACGGTGCAGGCCGGCAGCACGCTGACGCACTCGCTGGCCGCCGCGTTTTTCATCGTTTCTTTCGTCTTCGTGTACCGGTCGTTCTATAGCATGCGCATCAAGCAAACGCAGGCTTAAATCGTTCGCCTCCGCAGGTGTGAAAAAAGGGAGACTCCGCAATCGGGGCCTCCCTTTTTCAATTTCCCTTCCGATTCGGGTCTTCCGAGACCCCGCCGCCATTGCGCTTCCCCGCCTTGCTCCATCGCACGGCCACCTGTGGTAGGATTCCGCCGACTCTCACAGGAGGGCCACATGAATCCAAACCAACCTACTCGCAGGCGATTCCTGAAAAACGGCGCCGCGCTGGCCGGCCTGGCCGTTGGCGCGGCCGCGGGATCGCGCCCTGCCAGCGCCGAACCGGGCGAGGAGCGCATCGATGAATTGCACAAGCATGGCGAACGCTCCCACTTCGTGCAATCGGTTCGCGCGGGTAGCATCAACAATCCCGAGCGTCGCCTGCCGGGCGAGCCGAGCGACGTCGCGCTGAAAACTCCCCTGCAGGATTCCACCGGAATCGTCACGCCGGCCTCTCTGCATTACATCGTTTCGCACGGATACGAGCCGCCGGACATCGACCCAAAGCAGCATCGCCTGCTGATTCACGGCATGGTCGACCGCCCGCTTCTGTTGTCTCTGGAAGATCTGCAGCGCCTGCCCTCGGTATCCCGATTTTATTTTATCGAGTGCCACGGCAACAGCACGACGGCGGGACCTGGCGGCGCGGCGCGCCGTTCACCCGACGCCACCGTCCAGCAGACGCACGGGATGACCAGCTGCAGCGAATGGACCGGAGTGCCGCTATCGCTGCTCCTGAAACAAGCGGGAGTGCAGAAGGGCGCCACCTGGATCATCGCCGAAGGGGCCGACGCCAATAAGCACTCCAAAAGCATTCCCCTCGGGAAAGCCCTGGACGACGCGCTGGTGGCCTACGCCCAGAACGGCGAGCCGGTTCGCCCCGAACAGGGTTATCCCTTGCGGCTGGTGGTTCCCGGCTGGCAAGGAATCAACAACGTGAAATGGCTTCGACGGATTGACTTGGTGGACGAGCCTTACATGGCCATGATGGAAGTCAGCCGGTATCCCCGGCTCTTGCCGGACGGAAAATCTCGCTGGTTTGAATTTGAAATGGGACCGAAATCCGTCATTACTCGGCCCTCGGGCGGACAACGTCTGCCCGTTCCCGGATTTTACGAAATCTCCGGCTTGGCCTGGTCTGGAGCGGGAGCCATTCGCAAAGTGGAGGTTTCCACCGACGGCGGACAAACCTGGAAGGACGCGCGACTCCAGGAGCCGGTCATCAGCAAGGCGCATACGCGGTTTTCCCTGCCCTGGAATTGGGATGGCGAACAGGCCCTGCTGCAATCCCGCTGCACCGATGAGAACGGCGTCGTCCAGCCCACCCTGGCCCAGGTGGCGGAACACTGGGGCACGAGCGTGGATTATTTTCGGGAAACGTCTCTCATCATCAGCGACCTCAACGCGATTCAACCCTGGAAAATCAACCGGGACGGGAGCGTGAAAAATGCGCTTTTCTAAATTGCTCGCCGCGACGGCGGTGCTGGCCGCATCCGCGGCGGCGCAGGCGCAAATGCCTTCTTACAAAAATGTGGGCCGAACCCCGACGAAACAGCAAATCCAGGCCTGGGACATTTCCATCGGCCCGGACGGAAAAGGACTGCCGGCCGGAAGCGGCACCGCCGCGCAAGGCGCGCCAATTTACGCGGCAAAGTGCGCGGTATGCCACGGCGCGGACGCGCAAGGCGGCAAGATCGGCCCTGAACTGGCCGCGGACAAGGCCGCCTTCAAGACGCTCACCACGCTGAAACCGGTGAGAGTCGTCTCCACCTACTGGCCGTACGCAACAATGGTGTGGGATTACATCAACCGGGCGATGCCGCGGAACCAGGGCGGAACACTTACTGCGAACCAGGTCTACGCGCTGACCGCGTTCATTCTCTACAAAGGCAGCATCATCCGGGAAAGCGACGTAATGGACGCGCGGGCACTGCCGAAAGTACAAATGCCGAATCGCAACGGATTTGTCCCCGCCCGATTCTCGGACATTCCCGACGAACACAAACGCGGCTGCCGCCAGGGCATTTGCCCGTAAAACGATTTCTCGAATTCTCAAACCGAAACTATGCCTTCGACCTAGGCCTTCAAAAGACGCGGGAATTTTGCCGGGCTGTTATCGAAACCCGGAAAAACCGCGTTCAGGTTGCTGCTGCCGAGGTGCCCGCTGATGACTTCGCCCAACACCGACCGAAAATCCGTGGTGAGCGCCAGATCGCGGCCTTGGTTCAATTGATCCGGCCCCAGACCCGGCCACTTCCCGTAAACTTTGCCGCCCTTCACCGGGCCGCCCATTACAAACATGCAGTTGGCGTGACCGTGATCGGTGCCGCCATCGCCGTTTTCATGCGCGGTGCGGCCAAACTCGGACATCGTCACGACAACAATATCCTCCATACGGTCGCCCAGGTCCTGGTGCAGCGAGGCGAGGCTCTGCCCGAGGTCGCGCAGCAGATTGGCCATCTGTCCTTGCGCGCCACCTTCATTCACGTGGTTGTCCCATCCCGTGGTATCGATGAAGCTGACTTCCATCCCGATATCGGCCTTGATGAGCTGCCCGACCTGCTGCATCGTCTGGCCCACGCGGCTTTTCGGATACGCGGCGCCGTTTTCAGGCTGGAAGCGCGCGGGGTCGGCCTTGCGCAGCATGTCGATGGCTTCGAATGTTTCGGTGCCCGTGCCGCGCAGGACGTTGTCCACAGTCTGCGCGTAGAGCGCTTCGAATCCGCCCTGCACCGCCTTCGATTGGCTCATGACGCGGAACTGGCTGATGTTGGCCAGCGCGATGGCAGGCGCGGTGCCACGCAGCGTGAGGGGAAGGTTCGGCCCCATGGCCACGGCGCGGAAGGGAGAACTGTCTTCTTCCTTTTGGCTCTGCACCGTGCGATTCAGCCAGCCGTCGTCGGTGGATTTCACGCCCGGAGTGCCGGATTCCATAAAATCCTGCGCGTCAAAGTGCGAGCGCGTCATGTCGGGAGATCCGGCGGCATGGACGATGGCCAGTTGACCGGAGTGAAATAACGGCCCCAGGGGAGCCAGGCTCGGATGCAGGCCGAAAAAACCGTCCAGATCGACTGCCGCGCCCTCCGCGCCCTGCTTCGGCTGCGGGATCGCAATCGTGGGGCGCATGCGGTAGTAATTCTGCTCCCCGAACGGCACAACGGCATTCAGGCCGTCTGCGGCGCCGCGCTGGAACAGCACGATCAGCTTTTTCTTGTTGGGCATCGGCGTCGCTGCCACGGCTCGCTGCAGGAATGCGGGAATCGTGCTCATGCCGATCATGGCCACGCCGCCGCTTTTCAGAAAAATCCGCCGGGAAACATTCATAGTCGTTCTCCTTCACAATTGCGTTGAAACACGAATCACAAAATCACCGCACAACAAATCTCGATCCTGCCACTTCCAAAAAGACACCAGCCGCAGCCTGCGCCACTGTCGGTCACCGCCGCTGAAACTCGGGCGATCCCAGAACCAGCCCCGCGATCATGGCCGTATTCACTTGTTTCACGGGATCGTCGAGGCGGGCCTGCAAAATCTGGGGATCGCTCAATTGCTTTTCCAGAGTGTCGCGCGTTTGCGCGGAAGCATCGCCGCCCAGAAACACATCGATAGCGCGGTCCAGCGCGACGTGTGGATCGGTGGCCGCCTCGCTTCCCAGGATCGATCCCAGTTTGACATGCACCCCGCGAAGGCGATTCGCAGTCAACGCCAGAGAAAAATTCATGCGATTGAGCAGCGCGCCCGTGTTCACCCAGGTATCGGCCGTGTCGGAATACCCGTTAGGGGGCACGCACTGGTAGAGCGGCTCACCGATGCGGGTGGTCCACTGCACGAGCAGGAACGGCACGTTCACCTCCGCGCCGACCGCGCGCGCGGCCGACGCTACCAGTTCGAACGGCGTCTTGATTTTTGCCTGGTAGGCGGCTTTCGACCAGAATTCCGGCGAGTAGATCATCGTGCGGAGCACTTCGCGGATGTCGCCATCGGATTGCAGAAATGTCTGCGTCATGCGATCCACCAGAACCGCCGGCGGATTGTCGGAAACGAAGCGCTGCGCGAGTTCGAACGAAATGTGGTGCGCGGTGTGAGGATCGCGCGCGAGAATGTCCAGCACTTCCTCGCCGTCTTTCATTCCTCCGGCGTGGATTCTATGTCCGAGAACCGTTTTCACGCTGTTGTCGTGCAGGCGGGCGTTAAAGAAAAATTTCGGATCTCGCCGCGGCTGCCGGATCGTCCATCCGGTGAAGGCCTTGGCGACATTGATGACGTCG
>DATLTA010000055.1:0-4140 GCA_035533775.1 Candidatus Dormiibacterota bacterium
AATTCCCTGCACGCCGGGGGGCCAGACCATTCCCGTCGGGTGAAACTGCACAAACTCCATGTCCATCAGTTCCGCACCGGCTTCATAGGCGAGCGCCATGCCGTCGCCCGTGTACTCCCAGGAGTTTGAAGTGATTTTCCAAGCCTTGCCGATGCCGCCTGTGGCGATAATGACGGATTTCGCCTTGAACACCACGAATCGCCCTTGTTCGCGCCAATAGGCAAAGGCCCCCGCGATGCGGTCGCCGTCCTTCAGCAAACGGGTGACGGTGCACTCCATGTAGACGTCGATTCCCATACTCACGCCGCGGTCCTGCAGCGTGCGTATCATTTCCAAACCAGTGCGGTCTCCGACATGGCACAGACGCTTGAACGTGTGGCCTCCGAAGGCCCGCTGCATAATTTCGCCCGATTCCGTGCGATCGAACAGTGCTCCCCACTGCTCGAGTTCTCGTACCCGATCCGGCGCTTCCTGCGCGTGAAGTTGCGCCATGCGCCAATTGTTCAGGAACTTCCCGCCGCGCATGGTGTCGCCGAAGTGCGTGCGCCAGTTGTCACCCGCATCGACATTGGCCATGGCTGCGGCCACTCCGCCTTCGGCCATCACCGTGTGCGCTTTGCCGAGCAGCGATTTGCACACCACGCCCACGGATGCGCCTTGATTCAGCGCCTCGACGGCGGCTCGCAGGCCGGCTCCGCCCGCGCCGATGATCAGCACATCGTGTTCGTGTGTTTCGTATTTTTCGTTCAAAACAGTCTCAGGTCCCGAATGGTGCCTGTGGCGACCAATCTAACGTACAGATCAGCAAAACCGACAGCGAAGAGGCTCATCCACGCGATCAGCATATGGCGCGCGTTCAACGCGCTCATCTTGCGCCACAGGCCCAAGCGCGTGCCACCGAACTTGGCGCACGAAAAACAATCCAGCTTGCCGCCCACCAGATGCCGCCCTGAGTGGCAGGAGAGAGTGTAGAGCGTCAGCAAACTGACGCTCGCCAGCAAGACCAGCGAGCCAACGCCAATCCCAAAATGGCCGTTCCAGATGAAGGCGCGCACCGCATCGCGCCACAAAAACGCGAGATAGATGAACGACACATAGAAAAAGTACCGGTGAATATTCTGGAGAATAAGCGGAAAACCCGTCTCGCCCCGGTATTTATGCGGCCGTTCCCCGACCGCGCATGCAGGCGGGTCCAAAAAATACGCGCGGTAGTACGCCTTGCGGTAGTAGTAGCACGTCGTTCGGAAACCGAGCGGGCCGCCGAGAACCAGCAGCGCGGGTGAAAATGGCCACCAGCGATGCTCGGGATCGATCAGTGGAGAGTAAAAAGGAGAAAGATACGGACCCCACTCGTAAAAGCGCCCTTCGAAGGCGCGAAACGTCGCATAGACGACAAAAATTCCGAAACCGATGGCGACCAGTACGACATCCAGCCACCACCAATCGCGCCGCTGCGTGGCACCGAAGCGATCGAAGTGAACGGGGGGCTGCGCAGTTCGGGATTCCGCCATGGGCACCGCCTTTCGCGGCGCCATATTAGCGTCGGCCCCAGCGCAAGTCAACGCACGGAAGCGTGCGTTGTACTGGACCTGATCCTGCGTGGTTAATCTCACTACTGTTAGTTTTGCAATGTGTGAACGCTTGGGCGGAGTGATTTTTAGTTTGGCAGCCCACGGTACCGCTTTTTTTGACACTCGGATTCCTAAGCCGCGCGAAACCTCAGGTTAAGAATCTCGATCTGACGTACCGATTAATATATTTTACGATTCTGTAAATACCCAGGGTAGATTTCCGTCGGACGGTTCTGCTGCGACGAGATTGTACGGAGAGTGATGGCATGGTGATTCCAGGCGGAAAGAACATCAAGGTGCTCGCAATCGATGGCGGGGGAATACGCGGAATTATCCCCGCGGTGATTCTCGACGAAATGCAAAGCTGCGTTGGCAAGGATTTGTGGCAGGCGTTTGACCTGATTTCCGGCACGTCCACCGGCGGGATCATCGCGCTCGGAATCGGCACGAAGTGCAATCACAAGGGGCCGTATTCGCCCGGCCAGCTGGTGGACCTGTATGTACAAAATGGCCCGGCTATATTTCAGAAAAGCTTTTTGACGCCGGAGAGAGAGCTTGTCCTTCCGAAATATTCGCCTGACTCGCTGGAAGCGACCCTTACACAGTTTTTTCAAGACACGGAGCTGCAGACGGCGCTCACTCCTCTTCTGATCTCGAGCTACGATCTGCAGCGGCAATTGCCTTTCTTTTTTAAGAGCCACAGGATCGCCGCGGATCCGAGCTACAACTGGAAAGTGGCGGAAGTCGCCAGAGCAACCTCCGCGGCGCCGACATTCTTCCCGCCTCTTCATCTTACGAAAGGCGCCGAGGACTACGCGCTCGTGGACGGCGGAGTGTTCGTAAACAATCCGTCGATGGCGGCGTACGCGGAAGCGCGCGCGCTTTATCCGGACGCGGCGGAAATTGTGATTGTTTCGGTGGGCACGGGCGACCGTCAGGATCAGATTACCTACGCGGCAGCGAAAGAATGGGGGCTGCTAGGCTGGGCCAAGGAAATTGTGCCGGTTCTGATGGACAGCGTTTCCGAGGCCGTGGACTACGAACTGAACTCTTTGCCCGGATGCGTCTATTGCCGGCTGCAGGTTCCGCATTTGCAGGCAGCGTCGAGCCAGATGGATGATGTGACGCCGCAGAACCTGGCGAATCTGCAGATCGTCGCGAAAGAATACCTGGTGTCCGTCGCGAGTGTGTTCGACAAAATATGCGCGAAACTCAAGGAAGGCCGCGGAAGTAACATGCCGGGGATTGGCCGCAAGCAGGAGTGATGCAACGGAAGTTCAACCGCGGTCAATCACCGTGCGCGGCCGCAAACCGCTAGAAGCTGTTGCACAACCCAATTCAACTCCATGGAATCAATAAGTTAGGTAGGTTGTGCAATGCGCTCTAGTACCAGTCGCTGCAAAAATTACTACTGGCTGACAGTAATCGTTCCCGCCGCCGTCGAAAGTCCTCCGCCCGGCGCGGGATTATACGCGTTGACCGCGACGTTGACGCTGCTGCCCGGCGGTGGAGGCGGCGGATTGCTGCTGCTGCCTACGCCGCCGCAGCCGCCAATCAACAGCAGCACCAGAACCGTTGTGAGCGTCGCCCCGAAAACCAGTCGCCGCTTGCGCGGTATCGCCGCCAGCATCAGAATCCCCAAAATCGCCGCACAAAACGCAGCAAGCAGCCAGAACGCGCCCGGCCCCTTGGGCGTTGGCGCGCCAGGGACTACGGGAATCGTCCTTGCCAGGGACGAGGTCAGCAGGCTCGCCGGCACCGTCACGCTAAATGATGTGCTGGTGCCGCCCGGCAACTGCGGCAGCGCAGTGCTAACGCCGTTGTTGACGCCTGTCGAGTTGGGCGTCCAGATTACTTCGGAATTCGAATTGAAATTCGTGCCCGTGACCGTCAGCGTAATACTCGCGCTGGCGGTTGCGGTCGTGGGCGAAATTGTGCTCAGCGTCGGAACCGGCCCTTCAATGCTGAAGTTCAAGGAATTTTGCGCGCCGGCGACGCTAACCGGCACCACGCCTGAACCAGCGACGGCCGCCGCGGGGACCGCCACGGTAATTTGACTCCCACTTCCCGAGGATGACAGCGCCGTAGTTCCGAAATTCACCGTGGGATTGCTCGGCAAGCCAACACCGTTCAGCGTCAGCGTGAAACCGGCCGCACCTGCTGTCGTGCTCGTGGGTGAAATTCCTGTAAGCGCCGAAGGTGGCAAGCCCGGCAACTGCAAATCCCAATCGCCGCGGCCGTGCGTTCCCACGCGCAGCACGCGCGCCGTATTATTCAGCTTCAGCGAAGTGCATTCGACGTGCGGCAATCCGGTCGCCAATTCGGACCAGGATACTCCCCCGGTCGTCGTGACGAAAACGCCGACGTCGGTCGCCACGTACAGCGTGCTGTCCGCCACGCCATTGGTCGGTGTCGGATCGACAACGATATCGTTCACCGGCGTGTCCGGCAAATTGCCGTCGATGTTTGTCCACAGGCCTCCGCCGTTTAGAGTCATGAACACGTGGCCCAGCCCATCACACGCTGGTGTGCTGCCTGATGCGGGGCACGAGGAGAAACCGGAGAAAGT
>DATLTA010000056.1:0-11133 GCA_035533775.1 Candidatus Dormiibacterota bacterium
GGTTAAAACAGTATCTCGAAAACGTGGCCAAGGCTCTTTGCCGCAGAGGCCTGAAGGCCAAGCCAATTGTTTCCGGTACCGGGCAGGCGAGAACGATTGTGGAACTGAGCGAATCCGAGGACGTGGATATGATCCTGCTGGCATCGCAGGGGCGCGGCGGGCTGGATCGCGCCGTCGAAATCGGAAGCGTCGCCGGGCGAGTCATGCAAACGGCCCAACGGCCCGTTCTGCTCGTATTTGTGTCGCCTCAAAAAGTTTGATTTCATTTATGGATCGAGGCTTGGTCCGTCCCCTTGCCCGGCGATGAATTTGCAACCATGAATTTCAACCCCCGGGGATGGGACAATTGGCAGTAGAAGTAGCCGAACAGGTGATTCGAGGAGGAACATCGCGATGAAAAGTTCTAAGGCGTTTATGATTTCCGTATGGACTCTTTTGCTTTTAGGGCTGGCCGGCGC
The DNA here is from genome assembly GCA_035533775.1 of Candidatus Dormiibacterota bacterium. Classification (GTDB taxonomy): domain Bacteria; phylum Acidobacteriota; class Terriglobia; order Acidiferrales; family UBA7541; genus Palsa-360. The sequence goes on from DATLTA010000056.1 coordinate 459, forward strand.
GCTTCTTTTCTCATCCAGCTATGGCATTTTTCTGAAGCGCCAATGGACCGGCAGCCGGTTGCAACATATTCTGACCCAGCCATTGGTCCACATGGGCAAGAGCCCGATCACACTGGCCTTCCTGGCGGAGACGGTACTGTTTCTCGCCCTGCTCGGCTTTGCCGCTAGCCTGACGCGCAGCCTGCTTCAGAATCGCGTGCTGTCCCACACTTCCCTGGACACCGGGCAGCAATTCGCGTACTCCCGAATCGCGAGTTACATTTTTTATCTGCTGGGCCTGACCATTGGCCTGCAGACATTGGGCGTAAACCTGAGCAGCCTGTTGGTCGTCGGCGGCGCGGTCGGAATCGGAGTCGGCTTGGGCTTGCAAAACCTCGCCAACAACTTCGTTTCCGGACTCGTTCTGCTATTCGAACGGCCCATCAAGCTAGGCGATCGCGTGGAAGTCGGCGGCGTTTTGGGAGACGTCGTGCGCATGGCGGGGCGCAGCACCTGGGTCTGCACGAATGAAAATGTCGTGATTATCGTCCCCAATTCGGAGTTTATTTCCAGCCGCGTGGTCAATTGGACCGCCAATGACCGCCGCGTGCGCTTTGCAATTCCTGTCGGCGTGTCCTATGACGCCGACCCGTCCAAAGTGCGCGAAATCCTGATGACAACGGCGCGGGGCCACGCTGACGTGCTTCACGATCCCCCGCCCGACGTGCAGTTCCTCGGCTTTGGCGACAGCGCCCTGAACTTCGAGCTGCGCGTATGGACCGTAACGCAAGTGCAGACGCCAAAAATGCTCGCCAGCGACCTGTACTTTGCCATCTTCGACGATTTCCGCAAGGAAGGCATCGAGATACCCTTCCCGCAACGGGACCTGCATTTGAAATCGGTTTCCCTGCCGATCCCGATTTCGACGGCCTCATGATTCGAAATAACAAACCGTCATCGCATCAAATGTTTTGCAGACCGATGTTTGAGAATCGCTGCTTTCTGGACCGCCGCTTTTCGGACCGATGTTGTGCACATCGGTGCTTAGTGGACTGGTGCATTGTGGATCGCTGCTTTGTGGGTCGCGGCTTCAGCCGCGACATCAAAATCCCAAGAAAAACCGGCTTTAGCCCCTGGAGCACACACCACCCGACCCGTTAAAACCGAAAGGATCGGAAAAGCTAATCCGTTCCCGCACCGATGACATACCGCAGTGGTATCATCTTGCCGTGACCGTTCGTCAAAAGGAAAATCGCGAAAGACTGGCCCAACCGTCCAAAGGAAAACTTCATGGCTCTTGCCGGAGTCCCGGATGGAGGCAACGGATAAACGGCAAATGTTGGCGGCCGCTGTTGTGCTTTGTGTTCTTACTTGCCGCGCCGAAACTATGGGCGCAAGGCCCACCGTTTCAAACAGACGATCCGGTTCCGGTAGACCTGCACCATTACGAATTCTATATTTTCGGCAGCACGGACGGAACTCCGGTGGAAACCGATTCCATCGGTCCGGGTTTCGAATTCAACTGGGGCGCCATACCCAGGGTGCAGATTCATGCCATTCTGCCTTTAGGTTCCATCAATCCGTCGAACAATCCTGCCTACCTTCCCGGTGGCGCCGGCCCCAGTGCCTTTGGCCTCACCGATATGGAATTGGGCGCCAAGATCGCCTTCATAAAAGAATCGAAGTACTTTCCCCAGGTCGGCACCTTTACGATGTTTGAAATCCCGACCGGCAGCTACGACAAAGGACTCGGCGTGGGGAAGGTTTATTACAAACTTCCCCTCTGGTTCCAGAAGAATATCGGACGCTGGCTCCTGGACGGCGGCGCCGGCGAAACGATCGTCCCCCAAACCGATTACCGCAACTTCCCGTATGGCGGATTTTTGGTGAAGTACGCCTTTGGCGAGCGGCTGGAATTAGGCGCCGAGGTTTTTTCCCACGGTGGCGAGGGCATCGCCACCCCGCAGTCGCAAGCTTCGACGATGATTGACGTGGGCGGCTATTACCACTTCAAGCATCACCCGGGCGAACAGTTTCTGTTTGCCTACGGCCACTCTGTTGCCGGACAAACGGAAAATTACGCCTATGTCGGCATGTACTGGACATGGGGAAACGACAAGAAGAAACCGGACGCGAGCAGCGTCTGGTTACCAGCGCCGCCCCACGCAACAGAATTTCCATGGCCTGCGAGTTGACACCGGCTTCGCGTCTGACTTGTAGGCAAGAAGATAGGGCGATGGGCCGGTGGGCCAGCCTTTGAACTTCCGGGTGGCCGATCCTTTGTGGTTCTTGAAGGGTCGGAGGGTTTTGTTCTTCCTTCTTTTAGCCTCAACTCAATGGACAGGGTCAACGCGGATCAATCTGTGTTAGAGATTCGAGTAGAAGGAAACACTGCCGCCGGGGCCAGTTCTTAATGAGTCTGTTGCCTATGGAAAAAAGCGAGCACCACAGGCCCGACCCTTTAAAACCGAAAGGGTCGGCCACGCGAAAAAGCTAAGCCGCCCACCCAGCGATCACGTACGCGAGTAATATCCTCCGACCGTCATCGCACGTCGAGAGGAAAAACTCGCAACGATGGACCACACGCCAGTTCCAGATGATCACACCAAAAGTCCCAGCACTCAAATAACCTGAAGATCGGGGCACCCGCGCAGCACCCAACACAGGCTGAAGCCTGTGCTACCTCTCCCCCACATCGAACCGCCTCCAGTGGCACAGGCTTCAGCCTGTGTGCCTTTGCTTATTTCCTTTGGGTGGGCAACATAACCTTTGAGGCGCATTTTAAATTCAGGGTGCCCAATCTTTCGCGGTTTTCGACGGTTGGAGAGTGTGGTTTTGACTGATTCGATGAGGATGTCGGCTCCTTTCTATCGAGCCTTGCGTTATGCACTACCAAGTTCAAACGCCCTGTAGGAGCCACCATTGTCATCGAGCCAGCCGTTTGCACTTGGTATCAAAACGGTGGGAATAATCAAATGTTTCGCGGCACCACTTCACTTCTGCATCGAACCCGTAGAACAATGCGGGTGACCTTGCAAAATATTCTCGGGCAAAATGCCTGTGTTTTCGCACAATTCCTGATACCGCTTGGCATTTTCTCTGCTAACCCGTAAAATCTAAACGCTAGGGGCGGTTAGCTCAGCGGTTAGAGCGTCCGGTTTACACCCGGAAGGTCCGCGGTTCAAATCCGTGACTGCCCACCATTTAGGATTCATCCCAGCGGGGCCGTAGTTCAGTCGGTTAGAACGCCTGCCTGTCACGCAGGAGGTCGCGAGTTCGAGTCTCGTCGGCCCCGCCATTTTTTTTCAAACGTTCGGCGCAGCGCCTTTTTGTAAATCGGGCAGCTGCGCCCGATTCTGCGCTCTTCACTTCCCCCGGAAACAGCCTGCGAAATTCAGAAATACGCTTTCCAACTCTTTACATTGCCGGGAGCACGTGATATTCAGAGTTGGGTTTTGCTCGCGTTTTTTCCGGCGAAGCAAGCGCATTCCGGTATAGGCCTTCATCTCTCAGCTCACACGAGGAAGAAAAAATGTCAAAATCAAACAAGCAACAACCTTCAAAGAACCTGGTGCAACGGCGGGAATTTCTCGGCGGCGCGGCCACCATGGCGGGCGCATCGCTGATCGGGCGCGCCAGCAGCTCGCCGTGGCTTGGCGTGCCGGCAGCTGCTCTGCCCGAACAGGAACCGCCGCCGGTGATGCATGCGGCCACCGAACGCCGGATGCAGCGCTGGCAGGCGCAGCGCTGGCTGCTCGACGCCGTCGTTCGAACGGTGGGAATTGAATGGGATCAGGCACGCGTCGCCTACACGCTGGGGCCCTGCGGGCCGGACGCTACGCCGGACTTCAACGGTGTGCGGGCGCGCGTGCACAAGTTCAACGATATGTCGCGCGAATACACTCGCGCCGCCGTGCACCGTGAGAAAATGGCGCGGCAGTTGGAAGCGCATGAACGAACCGTGGCTGCGCGCGAATCCTATTTCATCGCCGCGCTGCTGTATGGAAGCGCCCAATGGTCGATCTTCGAAAATACGCGCGAGAACATCGCGCTCAACGGGAAGAAAGTCGCCTGCTACACCAAATATATCAAGTATGCGGACCACAAAATCCGCAAGGTGGAAGTTCCGTTTGGCGGAAAATCCCTGCCGGGATATTTGCATTTGCCGGCCGCGCGGGCGGCGGGCCCGATCCCGGCCGTGTGGTCCATCAGCGGAATGGATAGTTTCAAGGAGCTGTCCGTCGCTCTGTACGGGGACAAACTGCTCGAACGCGGCATTGCCGTGCTGGCGCTGGAGGGGCCCGGCCAGGGCGAGTGCAACATCCGCGACATCCACACCACGGCGACAAACTGGTTGCAGGCCGGCCCGGCGGTATTGTCGTGGCTGCGTTCGCAGCCGGAAATCGATCCGGACCGCATCGTCGTGCAGGGCGTCAGCATGGGCTCGTACTGGGGAACGCAGGTCGCCTCGGTTGACAGCCGCCTGAAGGGTTGCGTGGTGCGATCCGTGTGCCACCAGCCCGGCGTGAACACGCTTTTCAACATGGCCTCGCCGACCTTCAAACTGCGGTTTATGTATATGTCGGGCTATACGGACGAGAGGCAATTTGACAAGTTCGCGCAAACTATTTCCCTGCACGGCACATCGGAAAAGGTCAAGTGCCCGTACCTGGTCATCGCCGGCGAGGACGACCAACTCAGCCCCATCGAATTCACTTACGATTTACTGGATACCGTTACGGCGCCCAAACAATTGCTGCTCTACGAAGGCGCCGAACACGGTATCGGCGGCGTGCCATCTTCCAGCTTGGGGCCGAATCCAGCCACATTCCAGGCGGACTGGATCGTGGACCGCATGAACAGCAAGCCCATGCAGGACAAGCATATGAAAGTGGATGCTTCCGGGCAGGTGCACGAGTCCACATTTGCGGAGGCGCGCGAAGCCCTCTCCATCCCTCTGCCGCTGTAGCTGGAAGGCTGGGGTCCACCATCTCCAATACTCAAAACGTGCGCGGCGAGCGCGGAAACAAGACACACTCGCCACGCACGCGGCGAGGACCACAAAAGTAAAGCCGCTGGGGCCGCCGCATTTTGCTCCACTCCACCGAATGACTTGCAAAGCAGGAACGGGCGAGGTTTTGCCGGGCGCGAGTTACTTTATTCCGAGGTCCGCGAGAATCTTCGGATTTTTCTCGTCTACAGCCAACAGGTCGTGGCACGTGTCACAATCATTGGGGATCGTTTTGCCGTCCGCGGAGACGTGGTTGCCGTCATGGCAACGGAAGCAGCCCGGAGAATCCGTATGTCCCAAGTCATTGCTATAAGTGCCCCAGGTGACTTTCATCTGCGGAAAGATGTTGTGTAAGTAGACGGCTTGCACGCCACGGATGGAACTTTCCAGCTTCGCATCTTGGGATGCAACGATCTTGGGATAGTTCGTCTGGTAAAAACTCCTCAATGCCTCGGCAATGCGTTTCCTCGCCGTGTCTCTATCCGGATAATTGGGTTTAATCGCCAGCAATGCCTCTTTTTTTATGTAGGGAAGGTCCGCGCTGATGGATTGCCCGGCCAAGGCCTGGTTCAGGGCCGCGTTCGGCAATTGGAAAGTGTGTGCCGGGCGGTTGTGGCAATCCAGGCAATCCATCACCCGGTGCTCGCCATGCGCGAGCTCTGCGGGTGTCACTTTCGTATCGGTCGAATTGAATACCGTCACCTTGCCTTGCGGGTCCACGTAGGTTACTTGGGGAATCACCTGCCGCTTGCGGTCGGTGGCAACGTATGAAATCTGGACTCCGGGATCAAGATGATGGCCATGAATTCCCACCATGCCCGTCGTGTCGGGTCCGCCGACTTTCATGACCAGCACCGTCTTTAAGACAGAGTTCTGCTCGTCATCCTGATAGTGGGTGCGAATCAACAGTTTGTTGCCGATAAACCGCTGCGGCGAATGGCACTGTTCGCAGGTCGCCCGCGCGGCTCGCAACTGGTCGAGCGGGGGCGGAATCGGGGTTGGATAATCATGGAACGTAACGGCAAAAACACGTTTCGCTCCCGAAACTTTTGCGCGCACAAACCATGAAGCGCCAGGACCGATGTGGCATTCCACACAAGCGACATGGGAATGCGGGGAATTCAAATAGGCCGTATATTCCGGCTGCATTACCGTGTGGCAAGCTTCGCCGCAGAAATTCGCCGAGTCCATATACTGCGTGCCCTTGTAGGAGGCCGCGCTGAAAATGATAATGTTGATAAAAGTCGCCAGGACCACCAGCAGGGCCGTTTTGCGGACGATGGGATCAGCCAGATTGAAGCGTGGGTAGACTGTGGGCAGTTCTCCACTTTTCGACAGCTTGTGCCGCCGCAAAAGTCCGCCGATCGGCATCAGGATCAAGCCAAGAACGAAAAACGCCGGCAGAATCAGGAACAACACAATTCCTGCATATGGATATTTCTCGGCCCCGCCGCCCAGCAGGAGCACGTAAAACCAGTACACGATCATCGTGATCCCTGACGTGGTTGTCAGCACTGCGCCAATCAACGAAAGAGGATTTCTACCGAGGTAAGCGGCGGGACGAATCCAGGAAAGCAGCCGGTTCGAGTGTGCCAATTTAGTTCCCCATGTGGTTTCTAAGATGATGAAGACGCTCTGCTCGGGGTGCTTTATGCGCTAAAGCATCCCGCCGCCGTCGTGGCGCCGTCGTGCGAAAGCGTAGCGCGCGGATCCGTTCGGCGATTAAGTGCTTACTTCTTCTTGCCCAGCTTTCGCACGTAGGCGGCAAGATCCTTGATTTCCTCTTCCTTCAGCTTGCCCTCGTATTTCGGCATCTTGCCCTTGCCCTTGGCAATGTCCTCCGCGAGCTCGGCGTCGGTCATTTTCTGAACAGCCGCGGAAGCGAAGTCGTGAGCGCCCATGGCCTTGCCTGCGGGCGTACTCCCTTTGCCGTCCGCCCCGTGGCAACCGGCGCATTTCGCCTTGAACGTTTTCTCCGCGCCGTTTTGCGCTCGCATCGCCGGCGCGCAGTACAGCAGCAGGCCAAGAAACAGAATGGATTGCCCCCAGGATTTCATCATTCCCTTCAGCATTGCATTTCACCTCACCAGATGATTTTCACGCGTTGCACTTCACTTCCAGACGGAACATTATTTGAGAACCGTGTCAGAAAGCGTATAGAAATGAGAACGTAATGTTACTGCCGTTAAAGTCCTGCACCGGCAGCGCAGCAAGTCCGGCCGGGTTGGCAACACCACGGTCGTTATAGCCGTAGTAATTCCATGCGGTCTTGTAGGTCAGGTCTTTATACAGCTCAAACGCCAAGCTCGCATGCGGCTTCAGGTAATTAAAATCCAGTGTGCCCGTCGGCGTGAGCGGGTTCAAAAACGTCGTGTTTCCGCGAACAATGCTCCCGCCGTACCCCAGCATGGCGGTCACTCGCTTGTAGGGCTTCCACATCACATCCCCGTAGGCGTAATGGTCCCTGCTGGAATAGGTGGACAACGTTCCCAGCGACCCGGTTGCGCCCGTGATCGGACAACTCGAAAATGGATTCGAGCCGTACACCGTAAAGCAGATCTGTGTCTGCGTATAGATGTCCATGTAGCTGTAGCCGAAATCAACCCACAATTTGGAACTTGGAATCAGGGTGGTGGAAAAGCTGTAGGTTCGGCCGTGTTCGAGGTTGTTCACGGTGGATACGTTGTCCCGATTTTCATGGATATTGACCGCACCGTTCACGCTGGCCCAGGCCGCCGGAGTGTAGTGCACTTGAATCTTGTAACCCTGCACTTGCCGCGGACTGATCCGCGTGAACGAATTATCGTTGTAGCCGAACATCATATCCGCATTGAGCCGTAGTTTGTCGGTTGGCCGCGCCGAAATGCCGAATAGCCCCACATGCTCGTGAATGTCATACAGGTTCCGCCCGGCATCGTTTCCGGCGTCCGGCACAGAACTTCCAGGGGTGCCTTCTTGAATCGAACCGTCCGCGTTCACCGTGCAACCCACAGGCAAAGCATCGTTAACCAGCGCGCAATCTCCACGGGCTGCCAGGTAATAATTGGCTGCCGTGCCATCGGTCCCCCCTGGCAAGTAAATCTCCGCCGTATCGAAGGCTGCGCTGAAGTCGGCGATTGTCCGCGCCGTGTACATATAGCCGATGTGCGCATTCACACGCTGCGTGATGTCATACTGCAGTTCAACCGTGTTCGATCGGATGTTCTGCCCCAGAAACTGCGACACAAGTTCGGTGGTTATATCGGCGCCGGAACTCGTATTGTGCTGCGGGCAGTTGGGACCATTGTAAGGGGCCGTCGGGCAAAGGCTGGCAAACGTGGCGGCAGTCACCGTCGAAATCGGCAGCGAAAGCCCGGTCTGTCCGCTCGTGGGCGGCGTGGCGAACAGGTTTGTGGCAGCCGTAGCCCACATGGAGGGGGTCCTCCAGTTCACATAGGAAAATTCATCGACAAGACTCAGTTTGTTCGTTATCTGATAGGTGCCTGTCCAGTTCGCGTTGACGGAAATCCGCTTGGCCTGCCCCGGACCGCCGGTGGTGCTCAGGCGTGTAAGCGTCCGACTGGTCCATCCGTTGAGAATGTCGTTGAAGCCGGTGATCGTGTTCAACCCGCTGCTGTAGCTGATCGACCCGGACATGGCAAGATTCTTCACGTAGGTCGATTGAAAGCTGAAGCGCTCGGTCGGAAACGATGACCGGGGGTTCTGCACCATGCCATAAGATAAATATCCGTTGCAATTGGAGGTAACCGTCGGAGGCGTCGTCGTCGAATTCGTAACCGGATTGGCGCAAGGCGATGACCCGATAAAATCGATGCCCAGATCCACGGGAGTGCCGTCGGACAGTTGGTAGAGAAAATTATTGTCCGTGGCGGAAGTGTCCACTTTGGAGTACGTAAGCATTTCATCGAAGGACAGCGTTGTTCTTGCAATGCCCCGGTAATCCACGCCGATCCGGTACCCGTTGGTTGTATTCCGAACGTTCTCCAGCAGCGTTGTGTCCGTTCCCCCGTGGAGAGAGGTAAATGCGGGGCCGTCATTGACGTTGCGGGAATACCCCAGGCGGATTCTGACGCGCGATTGCGGGAAAAGCGTCAGGTCGTAATCCTGCATGCGGTGCGATAAATCCAGGGTGTGCGGTGAATTCACGATGGGAGTGGCGGGATTAAACGACGCCGTGTTCAATGGATTTGCGAGCAAATTGTAATTCCAGATATTTTTATCGCGGCGGTAGATGGCGCGAAAATCGTACCACTTGTTCTTGCTGATCCGCAGCCGCGAGACATTGTTCGGGTCGCCGCCATAACCAAAATTGCTGAACGACAGATTGTCGAACAGAATGCCGCGGTGGTCGATCGAGCGCATGTTCACCGTGTAATCAAACAGGCGCACGCCGGAATTCAAGTTCACAAACGTATTGTAGTTGTTGAGGTTCCCGCCGATCAAACTGTCGCGGTAGCCGAATTCCACCGACTGCTGAACGTTGTAGTTCCCCGAGGTTTTTCCGGCCGATTCGTTCGTGCTTGCCGTCTGGGCTCTCGTGGGGGCCACAAAAAACAACGTCAAGACAAACAGCAGCGCCAGGCGCGCGGCAGGCGGCCAGAACCCGGTTTCATGTGCCCAAACCATGGATGCTTTGCCTGCTGCGGCGTTTGTTCCTTTGCATTTTTGTACGTCGCTGAAATTCATCACAGGTCTCCTATTTGAAGAACGTGTGGTCGATATTCGACCCATGAATCTGCGTATGGCAAAGGGTGCAGGCCTGGTACTGAGCAGCCTGGTTATGGAACGAAGGTGCGCCGGGCGCATTTGCGAAAGACGTCGTATGACACGACAAACACAAAATATTTACATTACTCACCTTGAGCAAGTGCGCGTTGGGAGAGCCGTGCGGGGTGTGGCAAGTCTCGCAGCCTTCCACCTTTACCGGCTCATGCTCGAATACGAACGGCCCTCTTTTATCGGCGTGGCACGTGAAACACACGGCGTCCTGCGCCGCCGAAGTCCTCAGCTGATTGGGCGCGACCGTGCCGTGCGGGTTGTGGCAGTCCGTGCACTTGACCAGCCCTTCATTCACGCGGTGATGAAAAGGCATTTCAAACTGGGCCCTCTTGTCCTGATGGCAGGTATAGCAAAGCTCAGGCTGTGCTTTTACCAGCAGAAATTGCGATGTCTGCGCATGGTGAGGCGAATGGCAGGAGATGCAACTGATACCGTTTTTGGTGTGCACGGAATTCAGGGCGTTCATATGCTGCGGGCCTGAGGCGTGACAGGTCTCGCAACGCGCCGCGATTTCTTTGGCGGTATGATTCGTGAAAATATAAATTTTTGTGATGTCGCCCCCGCCCGCGACGTGGGCCGCTCCGGGACCGTGGCATCCCTCGCATCCCTGGCGCGATGGGCCTGCCTTCGTGTTCAGCGTGGTCTTCCAGTGCGGACTTTTTTCCCAGCTGTTATAGATGTCTTCGTGGCAGGTTTTGCAGGTTTCCGATCCGACATAGCCTGTGGTATCCGCCGCAGCCGGTGCCGTATTGTCCTGGTTGGAGGCATAACTTGCTCGGGTCGCGGTCTGTGCCTGATTGCCTGGACCGGGCCGGGCCGCAGCCACAGGCAATGCGTAGAGGATCAGTGCAGCACATGCAATCACGAGAGACCCGCTCAGACGTTTCATTTGCCTCTCCCCGATGC
>DATLTA010000057.1:0-72045 GCA_035533775.1 Candidatus Dormiibacterota bacterium
TTCATGGCTCACCCTTCTTTCTGCGCATCCTAGCGCTGGTTCGGGTGAACCCAAAACTCAAAAACTGTAGCTTAACTCTGCTCCCAATTCGCTCCCATTTACGCTGAAGTCAAACAGTGCGCTACCCGCACTAATGAGAGCAATCTCTTCAAGGGAAGCCGAGATAAGAGAGTTGGAGGGAAAACTCATGGGCACGGGGCCGGGCTCCGTGAGGGCGACCGTCGATGAGATTCGCGCTTTTGTTTTGTTCCGTCTACGAGATATTCGGCGCGTGCTCCATGGGAATATAGAACAGGCACGCATGGAGCTTTTCAATCATGTCGACCGGATTGTCATGCGGCCTACCCTACAGGGCGACGACCGATTTTACGTGGCGGAGGGCGAGTGGGATCTGCTGGGAAATGAGAAGGGGCGGCCGGTCGGGGCCGCCCCAGGGAATCTTGAAATGGTTGCGGGGGTTGGATTTGAACCAACGACCTTCGGGTTATGAGCCCGACGAGCTACCAGACTGCTCCACCCCGCGCAAGCATGATAACGAATGCAGGGTGGTTCGTCAAACCGGGGGCCGAGCACTGCCGTGATCGCATCTTCAAAACGAGTGCATCAAGCTGTCTCCCACTACCTGCCATCCGCACTACCGCCATCCGCACGGCTCATCACCCTCAATATCCTGAAGTTTTAATGACCGTGGCCGGGCCGGCGTTCGTTGGATACGATTCGCGGCAGTTCCCGGAACGCATCAATTTCGCGAGGCGGCCGCGAGGGTTTCTGCGCTCTGGCGCGCACGTATCTTCATCAACCGGGTCCGAAGATTTTCCGGGTCGATGCCCGCGGAGGAACACACCGTGCGGTAATCGTGATCGTCATCAAACAAGTATTGTTCGGCTTCCCTCTTCTTGGTCATGGGACCATGAACCCATTCGTCCACGGTGCTGGCGATCACGGCGCGCCACAATCTCAATTCGGGTGATTCCTGATTTTCTGTCTCCTGTGTATTGTGAACCATCGTTTCCAACATCTTGCCCCCCCCCAACCCGGCGACTATGTGAGTGCGTCGGCTTTACACTATAGATAAGGGCACTTGGGGGGCCGTTCGACTGAAATCGGGCTTTATTATCGCTCGCAACACACTCATTCTACAGCGCTTGACAAAGCACGGGATCTTCACAATCCCTTCGCCAAAACAACTGTGCCGATTGGGCACTTTATCAGACATTATGCACCAGCGCGCTACATGCGCAGGCTGACCGAATAACGGCAAAATCAATCATTTAAATATGCGAATACCAGATTCATCGCCACCGGGGACTGCAATTTTCAGCTTTCAGAAGGTTAAGGAGGGCCTGCATGGGCAGACGCTGGAAGAGATTGCCGCAGACGTTTTAGAAAATTCCGGCGTCAGGTTGACACCCAGCCCGGGGGCCGCTGGTATTTTCGCCGGTAAATAATTTTGTTTTTCTTACCGCCGGAAACGAATTCAAATATGATCCGTTTTTTTCCGTCCAGGCGGGCCCGGCCGTGATTTTTGGACGTGGTCAGAACCAGCCATTGTCCAGCCACGATTTCGTATGTACCACTCTGGCTCAGGATCTGGTAGCTCCCGTCCGAATTCAGTTCCAGGGACGGTGCGGAACACGGCTGGGTTTTTCCCGCCACTTCCATCTTCACACAATCGTAAGTTCCGGAAAGGTATGTCTGCGCATGCACGGGCAGAGCAGAAAAGATCAGGCCGATTGCAGCCGGAAACAGAACTCCGTACAGTTTGCCAGGCAGTTTGGAAAGCTTTTGCATCGTTAATCCTAAACAAATCCTAATTAGAATTAGAGTGCCAGCGGGCCCGAGGGTCTGTGGATACCAATCCGGGGCGCATTCGGATAGAAACAGAGCAAGAGCAGGGCCAGAATGAAAATCTCACAACGCACACATAATAAATTGCATAGCTGTATCCGGGAACGTTCGTTTGCGAATATATGTGCAAGCGGAGTTCCGCGCAGTGCTCACGAATGGAATTATTTTTCCTCGGGGAATATACTGAAAATGCGCGTCATTTCTGCTTGCGTCCTGCTTGCAATCGTTTGTGTCACGAATCGATTCCGCTTCCCTTTCGAGAACCTGTTAGAATGTAAAGAGTCTTCAACCGCAGAAGCATCCTAGCGCGATACAACCTAGTCAGTCAGCGCCGTGGAGCCCGCCGGAAATTTGAGTATTTACCGTTCAGGGGAGAATTATTTTGGACCCACTAAAACAATCATCCGGAGACCTTGCCGAGCAAGGCGAAGCGCCGAGCGAATTGGAGCGCGACGTCGCGCTACTACTGCGCGCGGAAAATCGCGACCCGTTCCGCTTGCTGGGACCGCATATCGTCCAGCAAGGCGAAGAAGGCGGGGAATACAAAGAAAAGGAAAAGCGGCTGGCAGTTCGCGGCTTCTTTCCCTGGGCCAGCGAAGCCTCGATCCTGATGAATGGTCAGGCGGACCCGATTTCGGCCGTGCGCATTTCCCCGGAAGGGCTATTCGAAGCGGTGCTGCCGATTTTGCCCGAGCTTCCGGTGGCGCCGGGCAGCTACCACTGGAAGGTTCGGGAGCCGGGCCAGCCGGAACGCGAACTGCATGACGGGTATGCATTCCCGCCACTACTCTCCGATTTTGATTTGCATCTGATGGGCGAGGGCACGCATTACCTCAAGTACGAAAAAATGGGCGCGCATCCCGTGATGATCGAGGGAATTGCCGGGGTGCACTTTGCCGTATGGGCCCCCAACGCGGTGCGCGTCAGCGTGGTTGGAGATTTCAATCGCTGGGACGGGCGCACACACCCGATGCGGAATCGCGGCCCATCGGGCGTGTGGGAACTGTTTGTCCCCGGCCTGTCCGAGGGGGCAATTTACAAGTATGAAATTCGCCCGGCGTCATCCGACCTGCCGAGTTTGACGAGCGATCCCTACGCGTTCCGTGGCGAACTGCGGCCCAATACGGGCTCCATCGTGGAGCGTCTGGACCGGCACAACTGGAACGACTGGGGCTGGATGGATTACCGTTCGAAAAACGACTGGTTCTGCTCACCCGTATCCATCTATGAAATCCATCTCGGCTCCTGGCGGCACGTTGTGGAAGAGGGAAACCGTTGGCTGAGCTATTCCGAGCTGGCCGATCAGCTGATCCCCTACATGAAACAGATGGGCTACACGCATGTGGAATTGATGCCCGTGATGGAGCATCCGTTCGACGGTTCCTGGGGCTATCAAACACTCGGTTATTTCGCGGCCACCAGCCGGTACGGCACACCGGAAGAATTCATGTCGTTCGTTGACCGGCTGCATCAGGCGGGGATCGGCATCGTTCTGGATTGGACGCCGGCGCATTTTCCCAGCGACGCGCATGGGCTTGCGGAGTTTGACGGCACTCATCTGTACGAGCATGCGGACCCTCGCCAGGGCCGCCATCCGGACTGGGGCACCCTGGTCTTCAACTACGGCCGCAACGAAGTGCAGAATTTTCTGATCTCCAATGCCCTCTTCTGGATTGACAAGTACCACATCGACGGCCTGCGCGTGGATGCCGTGGCTTCCATGCTGTATCTGGATTATTCCAGGCGCGAGGGCGAATGGATCCCCAATGAGTTTGGCGGACGCGAAAATCTGGCGGCCATCGCATTCCTGAAGCGTTTGAACGAAGTCGTCTACGCGCGGCATCCCGGCGTGCTGATGATTGCCGAGGAATCGACTTCCTGGCCCATGGTTTCCCGCCCCACGTATCTGGGCGGCCTGGGGTTCAGCCTCAAGTGGAATATGGGCTGGATGAACGACACGCTCAGCTATTTCGAACAGGAGCCGATCCATCGCAAGTATCACCACAGCCGGATGACGTTTTCGATGCTGTATGCGTTTACGGAAAATTTTGTTCTGCCCTTCTCGCATGACGAGGTCGTTCACGGCAAGAAGTCCCTCATAAATAAAATGCCCGGAGACCTGTGGCAGCAGTTCGCAAACCTGCGCCTGCTCTACGCCTACATGTTCGCGCATCCCGGCAAGAAGCTCATGTTCATGGGCGGCGAATTCGGGCAGAGGTCGGAATGGGACTCCAGCACGAGCCTGGAATGGCACCTGCTGAACTACGCGCCCCACCAGGGGTTGCAAGCACTGACCACCGATTTGAATGCCATTTACCGGAACGAGCCCGCCCTGCACCAGGTGGATTTCGACTGGCACGGATTCGAATGGCTCGACTGCAACGATTCCGACTCCAGCGTGCTTTCCTTCATTCGCCGAGCGAAGGATCCCGGTGATTTCCTGGTCGTGGTGGCCAGCTACACTCCTGTGTTGAGGGACAGCTACCGTGTGGGCGTGCCGGAATGGGGGTATTACCGGGAAATTTTGAATACCGACGCGGAACAATATGGCGGGTCAAACGCGGGAAATCTGGGCGGCGTGCACGCCGAAGCCACCCCCTGGGGCGATCACCCCTACTCCATCAACTTGCGCTTGCCGCCGCTGGGAGTCGTCTTCTTCAAGCATCAGCGCTGGTAATTCGAAACGCGTTTTCCCTCTGCCCGGGACGCGCGCCTGGCAGGGCCACCAGGAACGGTCCCGCTTCATCTTCCATTGCGTTGCGTCCCGCCCGCGTGGTCAGGTTTTGGCGGGCACGAAATAGGCCTCCGCGCGAACCGCATCCTTCTGCCAGCCGTGCCGTTTGGCGATCCCTTTCACGTTCTCAATCATATCCGGGTGGCCGCAGAGACACACTTCCGTGTCCTCCGGCTTCAGGTTCCACATGTCGGAGTACTTGCGAACCAATTCATCCACGCGGCCCGTTTCGCCTTTCCATTCGGCATCTTCCCAAGGGCGGCTGATCGTGCATACATGAGTCAGCCAGGGAACTTCGCTGGCCACTTTCGCCAATTCAGCCGAGTAACCCAGCTCCCAGGGACGGCTGGCGCCTTCCAGCACGAATAGACGGTGCGGTCCCTGAAATTCTCCAGCCTTCCACTCGCGATACAGCGACCGGACATAGCTGACATACGGCGCGATCCCGGTGACGGTGGCAATCAGCAGATGGTTGGTGAACTTGCCGGAACGATTCAGCGTAAAAGCCCCCTTTGCGCTTTTTCGCATGGTGATCTGATCGCCCACCTGGGCCTTGTACAGCAGCGGCGTCAGCGCGCCTTGCGGCACCAGTTCGATAAAGAACTCCATGAATTCCTCATGCGGAGCGGAAACAATCGAGTAGGCGCGTTCAATGTGCTTTTCAGGCGTAATGACGCCCAGGGTCGCATACTGGCCCGCTTTAAAGGGAAATTCCCCGCCCGGGTTCACACGGATCTTCCATAGATCTTCGGAAATATCAGTTCGGCTAAGTATTTGAGCAGAATAGAACTTGCTGCCGGGAACGGGCATCGATTCTCCTTCGCACAGGCTTTCTTGCGTTTCAGATGGTCACGCAATGCAGCGGCACCCAGGTGAACTGCGGAAGAAACCAGGCGCTTCGTCGATTTGCTGAAAAACATTTAAAAAGATGGGACGCTTGCAGTCCCCTTACATAAAAGCCGATCCCTTCAGAAACATCGGGACAATGCGATCTACCGGGCTTGCTGGCCCATGCGATCGCGCATCATTTGCATCGGATCGAACTTCCTCGGCGTCCCGGTGATGTGATCCTTCGCGCCGGTAATGACTTTGGTCAGGACCATCGAGGAAGACTTGCCCTGCGATTTCACCAGGCCCCAGGGCCCGACTTTGTCCGAAATCCACACGTCGGAGGATCCATCCTTCATGCGGTAGTGCTCGCAGGTAAACGTGCCCCCAGGGACCGTGATCGTCTCGGTTCCCACGTGCTCGGCATCGTTGCGTACGTCGCTGGGCGAGGTCCGCCTCATGCCGCGGCCTGCCGGATTCATGTTCGCATCCATTTCCATGGGTTCCTGCCCGGGCATTTGCATGATGGTCCGCGTGGAGGTCACGCCCGCGTCGCTCACGGACATCAGATTCTTGACGTACATTTCCCCGCCCATGCGCGGATTGGCCATCGCCATCTCCAGCCAGTACGCGGGCTTTCCGGCAACGTCTTCATTCCCCACAATCGTGATTTCCAGCTGTGACTTCATTCCATCACTGTCGGTCATCTCATAGGACGCTCCCGATCCTACCACGGGATGCCAGACGCCGCTCAGCGTTGGCATTCGCTGCCGCATGCCCATTTGCGCCGCCAGCGGCAAAGCCATGGTGAATACGGCGAGAAGGACGGCAATCTGCCTGGGTTTTACGAATTTCGATGCCCTACTCAGGAATTCTTTCGCTTTCATGCACGCACCCCCACTAATCCCGGACATAGTAAATCGCATTATTCAAAAACACTATTCGAATTTAACCGACGGCCAACTCGATTGCCCCTTGTACCAGATTTCATTCCGGCGGTGCAACCGGAATCCTGTCCGGCCTGTTGTGCTGGTCTTGCGCGGGGCGCTTCTCGTGCCTGTGAAAAGAAGCCAAACCTCCGGCGGCCGGGACGGCGGCCTCGGATTCAATTGGCGGTTTTTGAACTGGATCAGGCGAAAATCTGCGGGATGTCCTTCGCTCCTCTCGGAATAAAAAACCTGCGCCACAAAAATCCGTCCCGCGTGATTTTCTCAATTTCTCCCGGTAGGGGGGAGGGGGGAGACTCTGACAGGCCGGAGATGCGTCTGTTCGTACTATTCGTAGGCCAGGGCGTCCACGGGATCACATTGAGCGGCTCGCAAAGCAGGGTACAGAGCGCCGGCGATTGCGCCCGCAATCGTCAGCAGGATCGCCCGGACAATCCATCCGCCCTGGATGGCGATTTCCAGCGTGGGAGAGGTGCGATGCAAAATCGCAACGATGCCATAGGTACAGAGCAAGCCAGAGGCCACGCCGAGCGCCACCATGACCAGGGTTTCGCCGATGATCATCCAGCAGATTTCCAGCCGCGACGACCCCAGCGCCTTGAGCACGCCGATATCGCGCGTTCTTTCCAGCACCATCGTGTGCATGGTGAGCAGCACCACCAGGAAGCTGATGATTACACCCAGGGTAATGAAGGAGCGAAGGAAGGGTTTCAATTCCGGCAGGTTGGACGACGTCATCAGCGTACTGTATTCCGCCATAGATCGGATCTGATATGTAGGGAGCAATTTAACCAGTTCTTTCTGCACACCCTCGGTGTTGCCGTTGCTGCGCACGTAAAATATGGAGACTCGATTATCCGCGCCGGCAATATCCTGCGCCGTTTTGATGGGGATGAAGAACCGCGCGCCCTTGCCGTGCACTACGATCCCCGAGATTGTAAATTCGTGGCCCAGCAGGTCCGCCTTCTGGCCCACGTGCAGGTGGCGCGAGTCCGCCGCCAGATCGTCGGCAATGGCCTGGTCCGGCCCCTGGAACGGGCCGCCCGATAAAAACGTGAAACCGTCGCTGAGTCCAGTAAACCTTTTATAATCAATTCCGTAAACCACGCCCAGGTTGTGCTGATCGACGACGATCAGGACCGGGGCCACCTCGTCGACTCCGGGAAGGCTGGCAATTTTATCCACCAGCGATTCGGGCATTACGGCGCTTGAAAACGCAAAGAAAATGGAAGAGTTGGGCGGCTGGACGATGATGTCCGCGCCCACTCCTTCCGCGCGAGTACGCCAGTCGGATAATGCGCCGTTCGTGAGGCCCACGATCAGCAGGATCAGAAAGACCTGCAGCGCCAAGGCCAGCACACTCAGTGCTGAACGCAGCGGGCGAACTCCCAGGTTGCTCCACAGGAGGTGCCAGATTACAAAACCTTTGTACGGTCTTTCATCCATTCATTGAATTCCATAGCCGGCAGACTTTTCTCGATGAACTTTCTCGACACACCCGGCAACCGATTTCCATACGACAATCTAACATCGGGCGCCACGCGGGTCAAAGCCGCTCAACATTTTAGGACGAACGGGGTTTTCAACAGTTTTGTTGAAAAGTATGTGGAAATCCCCTCGAAAAAATCCGTACCGCGCCTGAAATACAGCGCTTGATGCGGTTTGCACAAAGATGAAGCAAATGCGTCCTGGGAAATTCGGGACTAAAGTAAGGAATGGTGCCTGCCGATCAACCGGGAGAGAAATACCGGCTTGCTTTTCAATAATTTCAATACCACAAGTGGGGCCGGCCGAGGTGGATGTTGATCGTGCGTTTCGTTTCGTCAATGTCGTAATACTCGCCAAACGTCTTCCACCCCGGCGCTACGATCTGGATCAGGAATTTGCCCGGCGGAATGACGGGCACATGGCATTCGCCGGACAAATTCGTTTTCAGATTCATCTCGATGTGCCTGTCCTTGGCAAATCGACGCGCTTCCACAAACTTCACGTAGACGCTGGCGCTATCCACGGGTTTATTCTCTTTCCCACCGGTGACGACAATCGTCAACCGGCTGTCTTTCGAAGCGGAATCCGATTTCTCCCTGGCATCCGCGCTTTTATCCTGCGCGCGAAGGCCGATGGCAAACAGAAACACCAGCAACGACAGAAACAGAGCGGTCTTTTTTGTGGGATTCATCTCAATTCTCACAACGCGCTCCTTCCGAATGGCTCGATTTCGCTTCCTATTCTTCCCCTTTTTTCCCGATCGCACAAGCCGGAAGTGGCATGCGCCCGGCTTCAGAAGTGCTTACTGTGGCGTGTTTTCCATGCAGGCCGGGGCTGCAGCTTCGGGAAAATGTTTCATCCCGAACCATCCTCCGATCAGGCGAGCAGGGGCTTTAACCCTCGAAGTTTCAAAAGCCAAAGTCCACAAGATTCCGGACCTGGAAGGCCCGAGCGGATGTTCGAACCTGCGAAAAGCGCAATTTAAATCAAATCAGCCCACTTCACGGAAGGTCATTGCATTGACTCGGCTGCGCTCCTGAGCTACTTTCAACCGGCCAGCGCATTTATCCCAACCTTCGAAAATGGCGCGCTTCTGGCTGGAACGCCGCCAATCGCGGGGCGGGAACCGGAACGTTCAACCCCTGGCGCTCTGGCGGGATAGCGCCTGCAAGATCCAAGATCAAGGAGATTTTCCCATGGGATTCGCAACTGATGCCATCCACGTAGGGCAGGAGCCCGATCCGTCCACCGGAGCCATTGTCGCGCCAATCTATCAGACCTCGACGTACGTTCAGGAAGAGCTTGGAAAAAACAAGGGCTACGACTACGCACGGACAGCGCACCCGAACCGCCGCGCGCTGGAACGTACCATGGCAAAATTGGAGGGCGGCAGCGCGGCCTACGTCTTCACCTCAGGCATGGCAGCCATCGATTCCGTGTTTCGGCTTCTCCGCCCGGGCGACCACGCCATCATTTCGGAAGCGGTGTACGGCGGCGTCATCCGCCTTACGACGCAATTTCTGGTGCAATGGGGATTGGAATTCAGCTTTGTGGACACCACTTCTCCCGAACAGGTGCAACGCGCCATCCAGCCGAACACGAAGATGATCTACATCGAGACGCCGACCAATCCAACGATGTGCGTCACCGACATTGCGGCGATCGCCGCGATTTCCGCCAAGCAAAAGACCACGCTCGTGGTGGACAACACATTCCTGAGCCCTTACCTGCAGTCCCCCATCGCCCTGGGCGCGCAGATCGTCGTCCATTCGATGACGAAATACCTGAACGGCCACAGCGATTCCGTGGGAGGAGCCGTGATCCTCACAAACGCGTCCGATGCGGAAAAAATTTATTTCCTGCAGCGCTCGACCGGAGCGGGCCTGGCGCCCATGGACTGCTTCCTGATTTCGCGCGGAATCAAAACGCTGGCCGTGCGGATGCAGCAGCACGACGCGAACGGCCGAACCATCGCGCGCTTCCTGGAGGACCACCCGTCGGTGCAGCGCGTGCTTTATCCGGGCCTGCCGTCGCACGCGCAGCACGATATTGCCTTCCGGCAACAGCGCGGATTCGGCGCCATGATTTCCTTCGACGTGGTAACTCTGGAAAATGCGCGCACCGTGTTGAATCACCTGAAGCTGTGCTCCCTGGCGGAGAGCCTGGGAGGTGTGGAAACGCTGATTTCGCATCCCGCCTCGATGACGCACGCTTCGGTCCCTCGGGAAGTTCGCCAGCAGATCGGAATCACCGACGGGCTGATACGCATTTCCGTGGGCATCGAGGACGTCGAGGATTTGATTGCCGACCTGGATCAGGCACTGCGCAAAATCTGAGTCCGGATTTTTCGAAACGCCTGGCAGGAATGAATTGATTAGCAAGCCGGGGCGCGGCTCACCGTGAGCGTTCTACCGAAATAAAACGATCGAAATAAAATTAATGTCCCGCCCCTGCGGCTTCTTCGCGCCCTGGCTATTCACCCAGGCTTTCTTCCATCCATGCGAGGTAGGCGCGAGACCCCGCGACAACCGGCAGGGCGATGAATTCGGGAGCGTCGTAGGAATGCAGCCGCTCCACCGCGCTGCGCAGCTTTGCCAGGCGCCTGCGCGAGGTCTTGATCAGCAGCAGCTTTTCGCTCGCCGACTCCACCTTGCCTTTCCAGCGATAGATCGAAGTGACCGCTCCGGGCAGAATGTTAACGCACGCGGCCAGGCGCGCCTGCACCACGGCGCGCGCAATCCGCCGGGCCTCCGCCGCGTTCGAGCAGGTCACCAGCACCACTAATTTTTGCGCCATCCAGCCTCCCCCGGCCCGTTACTCTTTCTCGCGTCGCCGCTTTGCGCCTATATCTATTCTGCGGCTCCACGCTACAATACTTCGCCGGGGGCGAAAGTATTTTTTTTCGATACGCGTGCGGGTCCGCCGCGGCGGACTGCCCGCAAGGCGTGCGGGATATACAGAAAATAAATGACGGCGACGATTAAATTCGGCACCTCCGGCTGGCGCGCGATTATCGCGGAAGATTTCACCTTCGCGAACGTTCGCCTCGCTGCGGCTGCCATCGCCGAGCATGTCCGCAGCCGCAACGCAAAGCCCACGCTGATTGTCGGGCACGACCCGCGATTTTTCGGGGAGGAATTCGCGCGCGCCGCCGCGGAAATCCTGCGCGAGCACGGCGTCCATGTGCTGGAATGCCAGGGACCGGCGCCGACCCCCGCCATCGCTTACGAAATCCTGCGGCGCAAGGTCGATGGAGCCATCAATTTTACGGCCAGCCATAATCCCGCCGAGTACCAGGGCTTGAAATTTTCCGGCCCCGATGGCGGCCCGGCGCTTCCCGAAGTCACACGCGACATCGAGGCGCGCGCGGTGAAAATCGGGACGCGCGCTCCAGCCAAGCCAAACGACGCGCCTTTCGAAAACATTAATCCGCGGGACGCCTACCTGCAGCGCCTGGAACAGCTGGTGAATTTCAAGGCGATCGCGGACGCAAAATTGAGCGTCGTTACCGACGCGCTGCACGGTTGCGGCGCCGAATACCTGGACCGCGTACTGGCTGCGCACGGCGTCGATGTGCAAGCCCTGCGAATTGACCGGGATGTCCTGTTCGACGGTTCCGGGCCGGATGTGTCCGAGAAAAATCTGCGCCCCACGCGCGACGCCGTGCTCGCGAAAAAAGCGGCCGCGGGCCTGGCCACCGACGGCGACGCCGACCGGTTCGGCATCCTTGATTCCGACGGCACCTGGATGCAGCCCAATCACATTCTCGCGCTGCTCTACGACTACATCGTGGAATCGCGCGGCTGGAAAATGCCGGCAGGCCGCAGCGTGGCCACCTCGCACATGATGGACGCGGTCGCAAAACATTACGGCACGACCGTGTTTCAAACGCCCGTGGGATTCAAGTACATTGGCGAGCTGATCCAGAAAGATAAAATCGCGATGGGTGGCGAGGAAAGCGCGGGCATGACAATCCGCGGCCACATTCCGGAAAAGGACGGCATTCTGGCCTGCCTGCTGGTTGCGGAGATGATCGCCGCGCGGCGCGCGACGCTCGCCGAGCAGTTGGGCGCGCTGTTCCAACGCCTCGGCCGCGAGTTCTGGCCGCAACGCACCAACCTGCACTTGCCCGAGGACATCAAGCGGGAAACAGTGGAGCGGCTGAAAACCGATTTCTCGACTTTCCTCGGGCGGCGCGTCAAAAGCCTGGACCGCACGGACGGCCTGAAAATCGAGTTTGACGATGGTGCATGGGTTCTGCTGCGCCTTTCCGGCACCGAACCCCTCATGAGAATTTATACGGAAGCTGCGACACCCCAGGAATCCACCAGCATTGCGAGCCAAACGCAGGCCTGGATCATGGGCGCGGCAAAGGAAGCGAAGGCATAATGCCGGAAAACCACATACGGCGCTTTTCTGCGGACAGGGTGACGGCCTACGTCCGGCAAAACCTGCGGCAAATCCTGGCGCTCGCGTTTTTCGCCCTGCTCGTGCATGACATTTTCGGCGCGCATGGTTTTATCGCCATGCGCCGCACGCAGAAGGAAATTCAGCAAATCCACCAGCAGATCGGAAAGCTGAATGACGAGAACAAGTCTCTGAACCAGCAGGTTACCTCGCTCAAGACCGACCCGAAGGCCATCGAACGCATCGCGCGCGAGGATATGGGACTTGCGCGTCCCGGAGAAATGATCTACAAGATTCCCGAATCCGACAAGCCCGGCGACCCGCAAACACCCGACACGCAAAAATAAGCCTCCGCTTTCCATCCACCCGGAAATTTCAAACATCGCAAGAATATGTGGCAGAGTCCCACGCTGGCAGGAAATGCGGACTAGGCCCGCACGGCGCGCCGGAAAAACGCCATAATTTCCGCCTTTCGGCCGGGATACCGGTTCCGCGCCGACGCCAGCAGCGTCATCGCGGCAAAAATTGCAATCAGGCCCAGCGTCGCCGTGGCAATGCCTACATTTCGCTTGGGCAGGATCGACAGCCCGCCATATACAAACTCGATATGGACCCAGTAAACCAGCAAGGAAGCTTTGCCCATTTCAATCATGGGACTGAAGCCCCACGTACCGGCTCCCCACCGGCACCACGCATAGCTGGCGAATACCGTCACCAGGACGATGCCGGTGCGGATCAGAAAAAAGTTCGGGCTAGTGTGCCAGAAATCATAGACGCGGTAGATCTGCACCGGGCGCGCGTCCAGCCACAAACCGAGCGCGATCAGCGCGATTCCGCCTGCGCCGGCAAGCGCGAGGCCCGCAACTTCATTGCGGCGCGCCCAGTCCGATAACAGGAGCGAGCCGACCGCCAACCCCGCGAAAGCGAATGCGGACCACGGAAAAATTGGAAACAACCAGTGCTGCGGCATTCCAAATGTGTGTACGCCGTTGATGTAAGACTCCAGCCACCAGGCAAGCCAGTGCGGACGCCAAGTGGTCCACAGCGGCGGCGTTACAACGGCGATAGCGGCCGCGCAGGCGATGGCCGTGACGGTGGTTGCCTTCCTCAACTCCAGCGGGTCAGCGGCTTTGCCGGGGTTTGCGGCCATCGCCGCGATCCGGCAAGCGATTCCCATCATGATCAGCGAAATTCCGATCACGTTGAGCACATCCACGCGCAGCAGATCGGTCCAGGGCGCTTTGGGCTGGCCGAGCAGAAACTCCTGAAAACGAAAAAGAAACGCCAGCAGGAAGATTTCGCCGCCGCGCTGGATCGTCGTGTGCGCGATTTCATTTGCGGACACGCCCTTCTGCCGGAGCTTGTCGGTCACCAGTGCAAAAGAAACGCCCGCAAGAAACAGAAATAAGGGCGCGGGCAGCGTGCCTCCGAGTTGCGACCATTTATAGAATTTTCCCGCGCGCGCTCCCCCGCTCAGCCAGGAGTCATAGCAATGCGTCTGGAACATTGCCAGGCACGCGAACCCCCTCAGCCAATCGATGTAGGCGATCCGTTTTGTCTTATTTCCGGGCATCGTTTTTCGGGCAGAGGACCATTCCACAAGATGCGATACGTTACCGCGCCATGTCCAGTGCACGCCAGCTTTCCGTGTGGACCGCGCTAGGCCTGTGGGCCGTTACCGGGGCGGCGCTGTTTCGCACGATCCAGGCATGAGCAGGACAGACTTCAGCCTGTCTGGTTTTGATTTTGACGTTTTGATTTTACAGAATCAATTGCAGACAGGCGGAACCGCTTGCGAAAAAACAGAAAACCGTCATTCCGAGCATGGTACCTGCCGGGAATAATTCTTTTCGGCGTGAGTAGGACAGGCTTTAGCCTGTCCTGCGAAAGCTAGCGCACGACGCCGGAAAGAGGGCTCGACGCCGAGGCGTAGAGTTTTTTCGGCATGCGTCCGGCCAGATACGCCTTGCGCCCGGCGGAAACCGCCTCGCGCATCGCTTCCGCCATCAGGATGGCATCCTGCGCTTCGGCGATGGCCGTATTCATCAGCACGCCGTCCGCTCCAATTTCCATGGCCACGGCCGCATCGGAAGCGGTGCCCACGCCTGCATCCACGATCATGGGCACTTCGGTAATGCGCTCGCGCAGGATGCGCAGGTTCGCGTGATTCTGAATTCCCATGCCGGAGCCGATGGGCGCGCCCAGCGGCATCACCGCGGCGGCGCCCGCGTCGATCAGCTTGCGCGCGACCACCAGATCGTCGTTGGTGTAGGGCAGCACGACGAAGCCTTCGCCCACGAGGATGCGCGTCGCGCGAACCAGTTCCTCGGTGTCGGGGAATAAAGTCTGCTGGTCGCCGATCACTTCCAGCTTCACCCAGTTCGACAGGCCCACTTCGCGGCCCAGGCGCGCGGCGCGGATGGCCTCCTCGGCGTTGTAGCAGCCGGCCGTGTTGGGGAGAATGAATATTTTTTCGCGATCGATGAAATCCAGCAGGGACTCCTTCGTGCGGTCGGTGAGATTCACGCGCCGCACCGCGACGGTCACCATGTCCGCGCCCGAGGCGGCGTGCGCGCGAGACATTTCGGCAAAGCTGCGGTATTTTCCCGTCCCCACAATCAGGCGCGAATGAAACGCGCGCCCGGCAATCACCAGTTCGTCGCTCATTTCCGATCTCCCTCAGACATTCTATCGCGCGGCTGCGTCTCCGCGTATAGCCCTTCGATGATTTCCGCGTAGCGCTGTTCAATGACGCGGCGTTTCAGCTTCAGCGTGTAGGTGAGTTGCCCGCCGTCGAAAGTGAAATCATGATCGAGCAGCGCAAACCGCTTGATCGTTTCGTACTGCGCGAGCGTGGCATTGACGCGGGCGACTTCCCTGCCGATCAGCTCGTGCACCCAGGGATCGGCGGCAAGCTGTTCGTGCGACGCGAAGGTGCGGCCTTCGGCGCGCGCGGCCGCTTCGACGGTCGCGAAATTCGGCACGATGAGCGCGGAGATAAATTTATGCTTGTCGCCCACCAGAACGGCGTTCAGGATCAGCGGATTCGATTTGAGCTGGTTTTCGATCGGCTGCGGCGCGACAAATTTTCCCGCCGCCGTCTTGAACATGTCCTTCTTGCGGTCCGTGATGTGGAGATACCCGTCCGCGTCCAGGTGGCCGATGTCTCCGGTCGCCAGCCACCCGTCCGGGGAAATCACGGCGGAGGTCTCGCCCGGCTTCAGGTAATACCCTCTCATCACGCACGGACCATGCACGAAAATTTCCCCATCCCCGGCGATGCGCACGCTGACGTGCGTGATCGGCCGCCCCACCGTGCCCACTTTGTTTTGGCCAGGATAATTTGCGCTGACCACCGGAGAACTTTCCGTCAGGCCATATCCCTGATAGACGGGCACGCCCACGGCCCAGAAAAATTCGGCAAGCTCAGGGGAAAGAGGCCCACCTCCGGAAATGAACGCGCGAAAGCTGCCGCCGATGCCTTCCCGGATTTTTGAGTAGACGATGCGGTTCGCAATCTCCCAGCGAACCTTCAATTTGGCCGAAGCCCGCTCCCCGTAGGCGCGCCAGCGCACCGCATCGCGCGCCACGCGCATGGCCCAATCAAACAGCGCGCGCTTCAAACCCGTATTTTCATGGCCCTTCTGCATGATGTTGGCGTACAGCTTTTCAAAGACGCGCGGAACCGCGGCGGCCAGCGTGGGGTGGATCTCCACCAGGGCCTGCTGCAAGTCGTCCATGCGCTCGACATAAGCCACCGGAACGCCGTGAAACAGGTAGGCATATGCGGTGACGCGCTCGTAGACGTGCGAGAGCGGCAAAAAGCTGACGGCCCGGTCGGCGGGCGACATGTGGTACGGCTCGACCGAGGTTTCTTCGTTCGAACTCAGATTATTGTGCGTGAGCATGACGCCCTTGGGCTCACCGGTAGTTCCGGAAGTATAGATAATCGTGGCCAGATGGTCGGGCGTGACGTTTGCGGCGCGCCGGCGGTATTCGGCAACCGCATCATCGCCTGTCGCGGCGGCAAAATTCTCGTAGCGCAGCACATCCTCCCCGAGGTCCGCGGGCCCGCCAGCGCAGATGATGTGCTTCACATGGCTTAGCTGGCCGCGGCATTCCTGCAGCCGCCGCGACTGCATTTCTCCAGCCACAAACACGACCTCGGCGCCGGAATGATTCAGGATGTACGCGATCCGCTCGGGCGACTCGTTGAAGTAGATGGGAACATCGGCGGCACCCAGCCCCAGGATGGCGAAATCCGCGATATGCCATTCGGGGCGGTTGGCGGAGAACAGGCCCACGCGGTCCCCGGACTTCACGCCAAGCTGTTCCAGAGCCATGGAGAGCCCCGCAATGCGCCGCAGGAATTCCGCCGACGACGCAGGCTCCCATCGTCCATTGACACGCAGCATCACGGCCCTCGGGTTGGGCAGCCGGCTGACCACGTCCAGAAGCTTTTCCGTAAGTGTCGGGAAGGCCATGGTGAACCAGAACATTACCGCACGATTCTCCGCGCGCGCAACTTCCATGCTCATCGGGGACCCGGCCCGAATTGGCGCACACAAAGTTAGCGCACACAAAGTTGGCGCATACGCGGAAGCGGCCATCTTCGAACTGGAGGCCCCTGGCGAAATGCCCTATGATTCATGTGTCCGCCAAAGCGTGATCGATAGAGGGGCAAAGCGAACCCAAGTTCCCAGCGAAGGTAGCGACCCTGTACAGGTCCCCAGGGGCTAATGAAACGTCTGATCGAATGCGTGCCAAATTTTTCGGAAGGGCGTGACCTTGCTAAGGTCGACGCCATCGCGGAAGCCATGAGCGGCGTCCCGGGCGCCTGGGTGCTCGACCGCACCAGTGACTCCGATCACAATCGCTCGGTGATCACGCTGGCCGGCGAGCCGGAATCTGTGGCCGAGGCCGCGGTTCGCGGCGTGGGCAAGGCCGCGGAGCTGATCGATATGACGCACCAGACGGGCGAGCATCCGCGGATCGGCGCAACCGACGTGCTTCCCTTCGTTCCCCTGGAGGGGGTTTCGATCGAACAGTGCGCGGCGCTTGCCCGAAGCGTGGGCCGGGAAATCTGGGAACGCTATCGAATTCCCGTGTATTTTTATGAGGCGGCCGCAACACGGCCGGATCGCGTGAATCTGGAAAACGTCCGCAAGGGACAATTCGAGGGCTTGCGCGAGGATGCGCTGCGCGACCCGGACCGCTCACCCGATATCGGCGAGCCGCGCCTGCATCCCACGGCGGGAGCAACCGCGGTGGGCGCGCGAAAGCTTCTGATCGCCTACAACATTCACCTCAACACGAATGATGTGTCCATCGCGAAGGAAATTGCCAGGGCGATCCGCTTTTCCAGCGGAGGACTGCGCCACGTGAAAGCCATTGGCGTGGACCTCCGGGCGCGCGGCCACGCGCAAGTTTCCATCAACCTGACGGATTTCGAACAGACGCCGATGCACCGCGTGTTTGCCATGGTGAAGCGCGAAGCCGAGCGCCATGGCTGCGCCGTGGCGGGCAGCGAAATTATCGGCCTGATTCCGCGCAAGGCCATCGAGCTTGCGGCGGAGTATTATCTGCAACTGGAAAATTTTTCGGCCGAGCGCGTTCTGGAAAACCGTCTCGCGGCGGTCGCGGGCGGCGGCCTTTCCGCCTTTGCCGCTCAAAAGCGAACGGGAACGCAAATCCAGCCCGTCCTCGAAACCTTGCGGCAGGCAAGCCGGCAGATTGCCGAAGCGGCCGAAATAGCCAAATCAACGGCAACGGGCGCGCACTCCCGGCAGGACTTCCGCGAAGCCTCGCCGGAGAACGACGCGGAGGCCAGCCTGGAAACAGCGCTTCTGGCCGTTCAACTTTTTGAGCAACTGGCGCAGCTCGAACCGCTGTCCGCGCCGCCCGTGCTCGGCGACCTGCGCATGGCCCGTTCGATGGCCCTGGGCGCGGCGCGCGGGGCGATTGAAAACACCAGGATCAGCCTGCAATCCGCGCGCGACCCGGAAACCGTTGCCAGGATAAAATCGCAAGTCGCGGCCATCGAGGCGCGATTATTGGCAGGCGCACCGGCAAGGCACTGATGGTCTTTGGAATCTTGGGAAATTGAAACCGGGCACGCGCCCAAACGCATCCAAGATAAGCATGGCGGGGGTAAGCATGGCGGGAGAAAACAGATGAACATCAAAAAAATTGTTTTGGCCGGAATTGCAGTCGCGCTCCTCGGCGCGCTTCCGCAGACATCGCGCGCCGGCTCGCTGGGGCCCGACATCCTCGGGCTGTTCCCGAAGGAGACGGGCGAGATGGCCTATGCGGATTTGAAGACGGCGCGCCAGTTTCCGTGGTACGCGCAGCTCAAGGAACAAATGCTGCCCCCAAAATTCCGGGAGTTCGAAACATTCCTTTCCTCCGCGGGAATCGATCCGAATACGCAGGTGACTGAACTGGCCTGGGCCCTGGTACCGGGCAAACTCAGCACCAACAAGGCGGGGATTTCCGTCCCCACTGCGGATCAGGTCGTGGGCATCGCCCTCGGACAGTTTCAACCGGCTTCGGCGGAAGCCTATTTCACCGCCAAAAAACTGCCCATCGTGAAAGTGCGAACCTTTTCGCTGTTTGCATTCGGCGGAGGCAGCGGACCCAATGACCTCTTCTTCTTTTTCATCGATTCGAACACCGCCGCGTTCGGCCAGCGGCAACTGCTGGAAAAATTGATCGGCGTGCGCTACGGCGAGGCGCAAGGACTGTATGCGAATACGGATTTTTCGGCGCTTGTCGATCAGGCCAACGGCAGCGGAACCGTCTGGGCCGTGCTGAACCCCGGGTACACGCGGCTGGCGATGCAGCAGCTTGTGCCGGAGACTTCGCAATTCCCCGCCGCCGCGCAACTCGCGTCCAAATTAAAGGCCATGACCATCAGTATCCAGGCAGGCAGCGGAATCGATGCGACCTTTGAAGCGGTTTGCGGTTCCACCAACGACGCGAATACGTTTGCGGCGCTGCTGCAGGCCGGCCTGATGTACCGGAAATATCAGCTCGGGAACAAGAACCCGGATCTGGGACAACTGCTCGACAGCGCGCAGATTACCCCGGCGGGAGACCGTCTGGACCTGAAAATATCGCTCACCGACGATCAGATGCAGTCGTTGATCCGGAACAATACATTTGCCGTGGCATTGCAGTAACTGCGGGGAATTATCTTTAGATTTTCCCGGAGGAATTCAGACCTTGGGGGGCAGGAACTTCACCAGCGTGGTTCGCGCGACACCATCCTCCGCGCTGTACCGGACACGATCCACCCGCGAGAGCAATTCCAAACCGTTAATCCCGCCCGCAGCCCCGCCACTGGCTTCGGAAGGCGCAAACGATTCGAGTCCGATCGCAGGCGCCGTCTGGCCGCGGTGGGCCACGGAAAACTCCATGCGGTCGGCAAATGTCTCGATCGTAATTTCGATTCCGCCATCCGCGCCGGCGAACTGGGTAAGCGATTCACGGCAAACGTCTTCGCAAACCCGGGCAAACTGGTCGCAGGAGTCGGTTTCCAGGCCTGCCTGGATCGCTTGAAAATGCACGACGCCGCGAAGAACCCCCACTAAGCCGGGGCTTCCCTCCACACGAAAGACAACGCGTACCGGCTCATCATTCATCGTCCGCCGCCACTTGAACTTCGCAGGCTTCCCGGCAATCGGGACAATAATACTTTCCATCGACACACAAGCGAATGCCATATTGTCCCTGGCAGTAGCAGCAATAGCGGTCACACACGCATTTACTCTCCGGCAGGTCGCATTGCGAACAGAGAACCGTGCTTTGCATGTTCTTCCTTCATCCTTGCGCGAACTCGTGAAACAGACCGAACTGCGAAGGCTTTTACAGTATCTAGGGAAGACTATAGGACAGCCCGGCGCTGCAGAACAAGTGTAAGTGACTTGCCGGGCAACCTGCTCGGGGGTAATCGCGCGATTTGGGTCGTTTTCTTGACACCCCGCGAAGCCGCATGATAGCTTCGCTTTTGCGTTTGCTGAGAACCTCGAGTGACGTCTCCGACCACGACACAACTTCGCAAGACCGCCCTAAACGCCGCGCACCGGCGCCTGAAGGCCAGGATGGTGAATTTCGGCGGCTGGGACATGCCGGTCGAGTATTCAGGCATTGTGTCCGAGCACCTGGCGACGCGAACCGCCGCCGGCCTGTTTGACGTCAGCCACATGGGTGAAATCGAAATCTTCGGAGACCGCGCGATCGACCTGGTGCAGCACGTTACGTGCAACGACGCGTCCAAACTCGCCGTCGGGCAGGCCCACTATTCCGGGCTGATGACTGCCCAGGGCACCTTCGTCGACGACCTGCTGGTGCACAAAATTTCCGACAGGCACTACTTTCTCTGCGTCAACGCGGGCAATCAGGATCAGGATTTCGAGCACATCCGAACGCACAATCTTGCGGGTGCGGAGATTGAAAATGCGGGCAAGAGATATTCGCAACTGGCCATTCAGGGCCCCCGGGCGCTGGGGATTCTGCAACGCCTCACCGAGGTTCCGCTGGCTTCGATTCCCTACTACCACTTCACGTTCGGCGACGTGGATGGCGTCGATTGCCTGATTGCGCGCACCGGATACACGGGAGAAGACGGCTTCGAGATTTATTTCGTGCCGGAACACTCCGAAAAGCTGTGGTCCCATCTTCTGGAGGATGGAGCCGAGGAAGGCTTGATACCCTGCGGGCTGGGCGCGCGGAACACGCTGCGCCTGGAAGCTTCGATGTGCCTGTACGGCCATGAAATCGACGACACCACCACGCCGTGGGAGGCGGGACTCGGCTGGATCTGCAAGCCGAATAAGAGAGAGTTCCTCGGGCGCGAAGCCCTGCTGCGGCAAAAGGAAAAGGGGGTGGAACGCACGCTGGTCGGCTTCGAAATGCAGGACCGGTTCATCGCGCGAGACGGCTGCGCGGTTTCGGCCGGCGGCAAGCCGGTCGGCCGGGTAACCAGCGGGTCCCCGGCGCCATTTCTGAAGAAAAATATCGGCATGGCATACGTTCCGCCGGAGTTTCGGGCTCCCGGAACCGAAATTTCCATTGAAATTCGAGGCCGTCAGGCCCCCGCTCGAATAGTTCCGATGCCGTTTTACAGGCGAGCGCAGTAGAATCGTCGGGGACCGGCAAAGCGCCGGCATTCTCCGGGCACATTTCCAAGGAGCTGTGATGTATCCAAGCGACTATCGCTATACCAAGGAACACGAGTGGATCAAAGTGTCCGGCAACACGGGCACGATTGGAATCACCGACTACGCGCAGCACGAACTGGGCGACGTCGTCTTCGTGGAACTTCCCGCCGTGGGGACAGTGATCAAGGCCGGGGATGTGTTCGGCACCGTCGAATCCGTGAAGGCCGTCAGCGAGATTTACGCGCCCGTGTCCGGAGAAGTAATCGAAGCGAATGCCTCGCTCGCAAATGCTCCCGAAATCGTCAACTCGGACCCGCACGGCGCCGCCTGGCTCATCAAAATCAAGCTTGCCGACCCCGCCGAAGCTTCCAGCATGATGGACGCCGCCGCCTACCAGGCGTTCGTCTCCGAAAAGGAAGCCTCGGCCTGATGCGGTATCTTCCGAAAAGCACAGCCGAGCGCCGCGAGATGCTCGCATCCATCGGCGCGTCATCGATTGAAAACCTGTTCGCATCGATTCCCGAAGCGTTCCGTCTGCAGCAGTCCCTGCGCCTGCCCGGGCCAATGTCCGAGCAGGAAATCATCGACTATTTTCGCGCGCGCGCGGCGGAAAACTCCTGCGGCTATACGAGTTTCCTTGGCGCCGGCGTGTACAGCCATCTGCGTTCGGTGGTCACCGACTCCCTTATCCAGCGCGGGGAGTTTCTCACTTCCTATACGCCTTACCAGGCGGAGATCAGCCAGGGCACGTTGCAGGCGATCTTCGAGTTTCAGACGCTGATGTGCGAGCTGACGGGCATGGAAGTCGCCAACGCTTCGATGTGGGACGGTTCGACGGCAACCACCGAAGCGGTCCTGATGGCCGAACGGCTGACGGGGCGGCATCGCGTAGTTGTGGCGCGGTCGCTGCACCCTGAATACCGCCAGGTGCTCGATACCTATACGAAAAATCTGGGGCTGCAGATCCACGAAGTTGGATTTACAAGTTCGGGCCAGGCGGATGCGGAGCGGCTGGAAGCGGCGATCGACACCCAAACCGCCGCCGTGGTCGTGCAATCGCCAAACTTTTTCGGCGTGCTGGAACAGGTGCCCCAACTGGCGGAACTTGCGCACAACAAGGGCGCGCTGCTGGTTGTCGCCATCGCCGAGGGCGTATCGCTCGGCGCCGTGCGCCCTCCCTCCGAGGCCGATATCGTGGCCATGGAAGCGCAGAGTTTTGGCTTGCCGCCGAGCTATGGCGGGCCGTATGCCGGAGTGATCGCCACGCGCGATAAATTCGTGCGGCAGATGCCGGGCCGCCTCGCCGGCGAAACTCTGGACACGGAAGGGCGGCGCGGTTACGTGCTCACGCTGGCAACACGCGAACAACACATCCGCCGGGAGAAGGCGACTTCGAATATCTGCACCAATCAGGCGCTGTGCGCGCTGGCTGTGACCATTCATCTGTGCCTGCTCGGCAAGGAAGGTTTGCAGGAACTCGCGGTCCAGAATCTGGCTAAGGCGCGCTTCGCCCTCGCGGAACTGGAAAAGATTCCCGGCGTGCAGCGCGCGTTTTCCGGCCCATTTTTCAATGAATTCGTCGTCGAGCTGCCGCGTTCGGTGAAGATGGTGAACGCGGACTTGCTGAAGGAAAAAATCATTGGACCGTTGCCGCTGGGCAGCCATTACGCGGACCTGACCAAGAGGGCTCTGTTTTGCGTCACGGAAACGACTTCGCGCGCTGAGATCGAGCGCATGGCCGCGGCCCTCAGGGAAATTCTGTCCAAGCCGGTTTGAGGAATCGGTGTAGGGCCCGCCTTCAGGCGGGCAGATTTGAATTGCGGAACTGCGTAATTGCGAAGATGCTCGCCTGAAGGCGGGCGCTACGGAATCAAGAAAACCAAGCGGCGCGAAAAGGAAGAAATTCCATTGACTGATCGAATCAAAAAAGCACGGCGCCACATCAGCCAGAACGAAGGACTGATTTTCGAACAATCCGCGCCGGGAAAACGCGGCGTGGAGTTTCCACCCCTCGATGTGCCTGCCGTGGACGCGCGGACCGCGCTGGGCGCGGCCTACGCGCGCGACGGCGTCGCAGGTTTTCCCGAAGTCAGCGAAATCGAAGTGGTTCGCCACTTCACGCGCCTCTCCACATGGAATTATGCGATCGACCTGGGCATGTACCCGCTCGGCTCCTGCACGATGAAATACAACCCGCGCGTCAACGAATTCGTGGCCCGGCTGGACGGCATCGCCACCGAGCATCCCTATCAGCCGCAGGAACTTTCGCAGGGCTGCCTGAAAATCCAGAAACTCCTGCTGGACTGCCTTTCAGAAATTACGGGGATGGACACCGGCACGCTCGAGCCGGCGGCGGGCGCGCAGGGCGAACTGACAGGGCTGCTGCTGATCCGCGCCTACCTGGAAGACACGCAGGGACACCCGCGCAAGAAGGTGCTGATCCCGGACTCCGCGCACGGTACCAATCCCGCCACGGCGGTGATTGCCGGATACGAAGTGGAAAACGTGCGCTCGGACCAGCGCGGCCAGATCGACATCGCGCGCCTGAAGGAAATCGTGAACGGCGACGTGGCCGCCATGATGGTCACCAATCCTTCCACGCTCGGCGTGTTCGAGCAAAACATCGCGGAGGCCGCCGAAATCCTGCACGCCCACGGCGCATTGCTATACATGGACGGCGCAAATATGAATGCGCTGGCCGGCGTCGCGCGCCCCGGCGATTTTGGCGTGGACGTGATGCACCTGAACCTGCACAAGACGTTTTCGACGCCGCATGGCGGCGGAGGTCCGGGCGCGGGCCCCGTGATGGTCAAGAAAATACTCGAGCCCTACCTGCCGATTCCCGTGCTCGCCGAAAAAAACGGGAAATTGGCGCTTGAAAATCATCGCTCCAAATCCATTGGCAGGGTGCGCGCGTTTGGCGGAAATTTCGGCGTGCTGGTGCGCGCGCTGGCCTACACGCTGGCGTACGGCCCGGGCATCCGCCAGGCCACC
Organism: Candidatus Dormiibacterota bacterium; assembly: GCA_035533775.1. Taxonomy (GTDB): domain Bacteria; phylum Acidobacteriota; class Terriglobia; order Acidiferrales; family UBA7541; genus Palsa-360. The sequence continues at coordinate 24,408 of DATLTA010000057.1, forward strand.
GAAGACGCGGTCCTTAACGCGAATTACATCCGCAAGAAACTCGAGGACGTGTACGACTTGCCCTTCAATTCCCCATCCATGCACGAGGTTGTTTTCAGCGATGCGCGGCAGAAAAAGAACGGCGTGAACACCATGGATATCGCCAAGAGGCTGATCGACTACGGTTTTCACCCGTACACCACCGCGTTTCCCCTGATCGTGCCCGGCGCCATGATGATCGAGCCCACCGAATCCGAATCCAGGCAGGAATGCGATCTGTTTGTGGACGCCATGCGCGCGATCGCGGAAGAAGCCGCGACGAATCCCGAACTGGTGAAGACCGCGCCGCACGCCACGCGCATCGGCCGCCTGGACGAAGTCGCCGCCGCCCGCAAACCCGTGCTCCGCTGGAAGCCGAAAGCCTGAAAACAGGACAGGTTTCCCAGGTTGCGGAAAAATCGATTTGTACGTCTTCAGGGGTTAAAACCCCAGAAAAAACGCGGATGTTATTTCGTGCCTGAAGGCACGACCCACAAATAATTCCACCTTTTCCTCAGCCTGTTACGCCTGTCTGTTTTTTTAAGGATTCGCGCAAGGAGTAAATCAGATCGGCAGAAGCCCACCGCATTTTCGCAAAAAAATCGAGACTGGCTGAAGCCTGTCCTACCTAAAAAAAGGGAGGCCCGCTTTTAGCGGGCCTCCCCGGATGACTTCTTTTTTTTAGATTGATGCGAAGCGTTTACTGCGTATCGACTTTCCGGCGGCTGGTAGCGACCGGAGAAGTCGCGCCGGTTGGCAATGCCGCTGGAGCCTTTGCCTCGCGAACGATCACAGAAGCGGGAGCTTCGCTGGCCTTCCCGCCGGTGGCCTTGGCCATGGACGCAGCCGCGCCGCGAGCCGACTTTGCCGGCGTGGGAACCACCGCGCCCTCCCCTTCTTTCTGGAAAGATAGATGGGTGGATTTCCCGTCCCAATCGACAACCAGCATGTCCCCAAGTGAAATTTGCTCGGTCGCCAGCAGGTTGGCCAGCGGATACACGACAAACTTCTCAATCGCCCGCTTCAGATGCCGCGCTCCGTATTTAATGTCCGTCCCCTCCTGCAGCAGGAACCGCCTCGCCGGACGCGTCACGCGGAACAGGAATTGGCCTCGGCCGGTGTCCAGCACGCGCTGCTGCACCATGCCCAGCTCGATTTCCAGAATCTGCTCGAGTTGCTCTTCCCGCAGCGGGTGAAACACCACGATCTTGTCCAGACGGTTCATGAACTCGGGAGAAAATTTCTTCTTCGCCGCTTCCTGCGCCGTCCGCTCCACCTTGCCATCCAGCTTTTCTTCGATCTTGTCCCTGGGCTGCACAAATCCCATGCCGCCCGTCATCAGCTCGGTGATTTCTCCCCCGCCCAGGTTGGACGTCAGAAAAATCATGGTCTGCGACAAGTCCACGCGCCGGTTGTCTCCCAGCGTCAGCGTCGCCTTATCCAGAATCCCCAGCAGCAGCTGCCACAGGGCGTCCGAGGCCTTTTCGATTTCATCGAACAGCAGAAAACTCAGCTTCAGCTTCTCGGTATGAAACTGCGCCAGTGCTTCCTGCGTGATCAGCGGGTGCGTTTCCCGGTGTCCCAGATATCCGGGAGGCGATCCGATCAGCTTGGCGATCTCGTGCGAGTGCTGGAACTCGGCGCAGTCCACCTTGATCACCGCGCGCGGATCTCCGAACAGGATCTCCGCAGCCGCTTCCACGATCCTTGTTTTGCCGGACCCGGTCGGCCCCAAAAACAGCAAATTCCCCACCGGATGGCCCGAAGAGCTCATGCCCGCGCAATACACCTGATACAGGTCCACCAGCGCGCGGACGCCCTCTTCCTGGCCAACCACCTTGGCTCTCAGCGCGGCCTGAAATTCCTGCGACTCCACGCTTCTCAGCGTGGGATCCAGATGTTGTTGCGTTGCTCGGTTACTGCTCATGGCCTTCCTCCTACCGGAACTTCCGGTCCGCCAAAACACCCCGGTGCGGGGCACGATCGAATTGATCGAGTTTGACTCCTACGGTGGAGTGCAGCAGACGGAGCTGCGTGACAATCTCCCGCCCTGCCTCTGGAGCATGCGAAACATCCAGCAAGGGTGGAAACAAATCAGCCAGGTCGAGGTTTAAGTTTCGCAAAGTAGTAACCAGGCGCTGAACCTGATTCGATTTCGGATCGAATAGCTCCACGCGATTGTTCACTGCTTCGCGCAACTGCCCCCAGTTCACATCCAGAAACGGATAGGAACGCGAAACCTGCCGCACGACATCGTCGGTGATTCGGGGACGTTCCCCAAGCTTGGCCAGATGCAATTGCCTAACGCGGCCGCCCTCGCGAACGTTATGAACCAGATAGAACGTATTCCCTTTGCGCCGCAGAAAAGCCATCATTTGCTCCCGGAACCGACAACCTGTGCGTAGTGTATTCTTGTTCCACTACGCCTGTCAATTTGAATGTCTTATCCTGAGAATCATCTCCTCCGATAAGTAACTGTTCTGCGCAGCCTGTCCGCCGCCTGTACCGATGGACAGCACTGCCCTTTACAAATCCGTTCGAACAATTTCCCGGATTTTATTCCCCCGAACTTCCCCAACTCCTTCTATCTAATTGATTAGATGCTCCCAGCGCAGCAACGACGCTAAATCCACGTTTGCGCCGCAGCCATCGTTCGAAACGGCACAGTTCCCCACCCTCTCCCGCAACGTGTACGGCTACAATGGGAGCCTCGGCCGGATAAAAACGATGCGTTGGAAACCTGTTTACAGACTGGTCAAAACAATCCCGCGCGGCCAGGTCGCCACGTACGGGCAAATTGCCACGGCGTTGAAACTGCCCGGCGGGGCGCGTACGGCCGGCCGAGCCATGGCCGCCTGCCCGGCCGGACAAGCCATTCCATGGCATCGCGTCGTGGGTGCGGGCGGCCGTTTACTGCTGCGCGAGTCCCGCGTCATGCTGCAGCGAAAATTGCTGGAGAGTGAAGGCCTGCGCGTACCGGAAAGGCGCATTCTGGACTTTGCAAAACACCAGTGGCGCCCGAAAAAGGTGCGCCGCAGGCAATCCGCGAAGAAATAAAAATTACGAAAATTTTCAACTCCATTCTCTCGGGAGCGGCAGATTGTGTTATAGGTAAGAACTCATGATAAGCACGGCAAATATAGAAGTTGAGAATCTGACCAAGCGGTACGGCGATGTAGAGGCTCTGCGGGGCGTCAGTTTTTCCGTCAACGAGGGCGAGATTTTCGGACTGCTGGGCCCTAACGGCGCCGGGAAAACGAGCACGGTTGAGATTATCGAGGGCCTGCGCACCCCGGATGGCGGCAAGGTGCGTGTTTGCGGACTTGATCCGCAACGCAGCGGCGACGATTTCAAATTCGTAATCGGCGCGGCGCTGCAATCCACCGCCCTGCCCGACAAAATGCGCGTTCGCGAAGCCCTGGACCTGTTCGGAAGCTTTTATCCGCGGCGCCGCGGCACCGCCGAACTGCTCAAGCGCTTCGGCCTGGAAGAAAAAAAGAACGCATTCTATTCCCATCTATCCGGCGGGCAGAAGCAGCGCCTGGCGCTGGCCATGGCCCTGGTGAACGATCCGCGCGTCATTTTCCTCGATGAGCCGACGTCGGGGCTCGACCCTCAAGTGCGGCACGAAATCTACGCCGTCATCCAAGAACTGAAGAAGGAAAACAAAACCATCCTGATCACCACGCACTACATCGAGGAAGCGGAACATCTGTGCGACCGCGTGGCGATCGTGGACCACGGCAAGGTCATAGCCCTGGGCTCTCCCCGGGAACTCAAGGAGCGATCCGGCGCCGTCACGCGGATCACCGTGCGCATGGCCAAGCCGGAAACCAACGGCGCGCTTAGTACCCTGGAAGGCGTGACCGAGTGCCGTACCGAAGCCGACGATTATCTGCTTTACTCCACGCGCGTGCCGCGCACGATCGTCGCGCTGGTCAAGCACCTGGAAGAGCAGCACAACGAGCTGATCAGCCTGGAAATTTCCGCTCCGTCGCTTGAAGATATTTTCCTTGAGTTGACCGGAAGAAGGTTGCGCGATTGAAGAATACGTGGGCACTCACGGCAATCCGCATGCGGCTGGCGATACGCAATCGCGCGTTCTTGTTTTTCAGCCTGATCATGCCCGTCGCGTTTCTGTTTTTCTACATGGGAATTTTCGGGCGGAACGGAGGGCGGGCGGCTCCCTACCTGCTTTCCGACGTTCTGGCGCTCACAGTGATGGGCAGTTTCTGGGGCCTGAGCGTGCAATTGGTGACGTTTCGCGAACAAGGCATCCTGCGCAGATTCCGCGTCACCCCGGTCACATCGAGCGGCATGCTGGCATCCAGCCTGCTTTCCAACTATTTCATGACCTTGCCCACGATTGTCATCGAATTCGCCCTGGCGCGATGGATCTTCCACCTGCCGAGCTACGGTAACGTCCTGTCCGTTCTGTTTATGGTTACCCTGGGGACGATCTGCTTTGCCTCGCTGGGATTGATCGTCGCCAGCGTCACCAATACCATGCATGAAACGCAAATCATCGCCCAGATCATCTGGTTTGTGTTCCTGTTCATTTCCGGCGCTACGTTTCCATTTGCGATGCTTCCGGGTTCGGTGCAGGCGATTGCAGTATTTCTTCCGGCCACCTACCTGGTGAGCGGCTTGCAACAATCGCTCATTGATCACACCAGTGTGCTGGGTCTGGGAACCTATATGGCCTCGCTGATCGGTTGCGCACTGATCGCCTTCCTGATTGCGGCGCAACTTTTTCGATGGGATCCCGAAACGAAAGCTCCTCGACGGGCAAAGCTCTGGGCTGCCTCCGCGATTATTCCCTTCCTGCTGCTCGGAGCCTGGGAAACCTACTACGGAAATCTTCGCAGCCACGCCTTGAAGGATCTGCAGTCCATTCGGGAGCCGTACTCGCTGCAGCGCATGGATCACTGATGGGCAGGCCCCGGCCCCCCCTGGCCAGCATCCCAGCACGCACCACCCAATATGGCTTTATGAATCGATAAAACCCCAATTGCGCCGCTCAGGCGATGCGAAGCGGTATGCTATAATTCTGTCAGTTTTATTCCGGACAACGGAAACAGTGCGTTGAAACGCGGCAGGGAGAGCTCCGATGGCGATGAAGCCCACTGAAAAGATATGGCATAACGGAAAACTGATTCGCTGGGAGGACGCGACGATTCACGTGCTTTCCCACGTGGTCAGCTACGGCTCCGCCGTATTTGAAGGCCTCCGCTGCTATGAAACCAAGAATGGGCCGGCCATCTTCCGCGTGCGCGAGCACTTCCAGCGCATGATCAACTCCGGCAAGATCTACCGGATCGATTGGCCCTTCACGGTGGACGATCTGTCCAACGCCGCCGCGGAAGTGGTGCGCGTCAACAAGATGAGCTCGTGCTATATCCGGCCGATTGCCCTGCGCGGATACGGCGACATCGGCGTCGGCGGGCTTGCCGTGCCCACCGAAGTGTATATTGCCTGCTGGGAATGGGGACGCTACCTGGGCCCGGAAGCGATCGAAAACGGCGTGGACGTCTGCGTCAGCTCGTGGAACCGCATGGCGCCGAACACGCTGCCGAGCATGGCCAAAGCGGCCGCAAACTACATGAATTCGCAACTGATCCACATGGAAGCCCACGCCAACGGATTTTCCGAAGGCATCGCGCTCGATACGAACGGTTTTGTGAGCGAGGGTTCGGGAGAAAACATTTTCGTCGTACTGGATGGCGTGCTGTTCACCCCGCCGATGGGAGCCAGCGTCCTGCCGGGAATCACGCGGAGTTCCGTGATGACCCTGTGCGAAGACCTGAAACTGCCCGTGCGGGAGCAGATGATTCCTCGGGAAATGCTCTATATCGCCGACGAAGTTTTTTTCACGGGCACTGCGGCGGAGATCAGCCCCCTACGTTCGATCGACCGCATCAAGATCGGCAAGGGTTCCCGTGGCCCCATCACCAAAATGCTGCAGGAAGAATTCTTCTCCATCCTGAACGGCGCGCGCCCGGACCGCCATAACTGGCTCACGCCCATCAACGTGCCGCTGGGAGCGGCCACCCGCTAGGGAAATCAGACCGGGGAGCAACGCTCCCGGGGCGGGCGCGCTTCCATCGCGCCCTGTGAAGGCGGCTTCCGCATTCCTGATGTAGAATAGCGAATTCTCGTAGCCGGTTTGTCGAAGAGGGTTCCGGATGTACAACAGGCCGCAAAAACTCCTGGCTGAATTTATTGGTACGTTCGCACTGGTCTTTTTTGGCGTGGGAGCAATCATCGCGGACCAGTTTCTCCGCACCAGCACCGACGCGCATTCCGGCATCGGAATCCTGGGAATCGCCCTGGCCCAGGGCCTGATTTTCGGAATCATGGTGTCGTCGCTCGGCCATATTTCCGGAGGCCACTTCAACCCGGCGATCACCATCGGCTTCTGGGTGGTTCGCCGATTTTCCACGTTTGACACGCTGGCCTACTGGGTTGCGCAGATCACGGGCGCCGTGGCGGCGGCCTACCTGCTGCGAAGGCTTCCCTTTGACGCCTGGAGCGCGGTGCAACTTGGCACGCCGGACCTGGCCAACGGCATCACGCGAACCGATGGAATGATTCTGGAAGCGGTGATGACGTTTTTTCTGGTCTTCGTGTTTTTCGCAACCATTGTTGATGAACATGGGGCATTCAAAAACATTGCCGGGTTCGCGACGGGCTTGACGCTCACGGTCAGCGTGCTGTTGGGCGCGCCCTTCACCGGGGCGGCGCTCAATCCTGCGCGCGCGGTGGGTCCCGCACTAGCGGCGAACCACTGGACCAACCACGGCGTTTACTGGATCGGCCCGCTGGCAGGCGGCGTGGTCGCCGCCTGGCTGTACGACACTTTTTTCCTCCCGAAGTCCGAAAAAGATCCCGAGCAGGCAGATCCTGAGTAGGACAGGAATCAGCCTGCCGAAATGACGGGCTTTTTTTCCGCACGCGGTGAAGTTTGCTGGGGGTTCTGCCCGGGGGCTGCTGTTTGCCGTTTATGCGAAAAGTAGAACAGGCTGAAGCCTGTTCTACTTGACGCCCGGCAGTCCTGCGCAGGGCGGAATTCTGCCAACATTCTGCTATGATGGCGCCGGAATACTCATGAGCGCCGAACGCATTCCGCTTTTCCCGCTGGGGATTGTTCTGTTTCCCGGGCAGGCGGCGCCCCTGCACATTTTTGAGCCGCGCTACCGTGATATGGCGCGCGATTGCATCGAATCGCAATCCTCATTCGGCATTGTGCTTATCCATCAGGAAACCATTGCGCGGATCGGCTGTTCGGCAATGATCGTAAAAACACTTCGCGAATATGACGACGGCCGTTCCGACATCCTGATCGCCGGGCAACAGGCGTTCCGTATGATCCGCACGTATGAAGAGAAATCCTATTTCGAAGCGGACGTGGAATACCTCAAGGAGGATTTCCAGGAAATCGATTCCGGCGTTTCCGCGCAACTTGTGCAGTTGTTCAATCAGTGCCACCGCAACCTGTACGAGGAAGATGGCCCGCCGTTTGAAACCGAGGGAAGCATCTCCCTGGCCTATCACGTCGCTTCCGAGTTGCCGATAGATGTAACGTTCCGGCAGAGCTTGCTGGAGCAGCGTTCGGAGTCCGAGCGGCAACGCCTTCTGGTCGCACGCCTGGCCGAGTGGTACTTGCAGCTGCAAACCCGTGATCGCGTGCGAGGCAAAACATCGGGCAACGGCCACGGAAAGCTCTAATCGTGGCGGAAGACACGCCTCGAACGCGGGAACGGCCGTTTTTGACGAATTCTGCAGTAACTCCTCATGTGGCATATAATAGAAGTTCATATCGAATCAGGGGACCCCGATGACCGCAAAACCCACCACGCTCGGCGAATTGAAAAAATTTCCCGGATACGCGCCCGGAGCTCCGCGCCGCACCGTCAAGGAAGAACTGCGCGCGAACATTTTGAAGAAACTCGAAGCGGGCGAGCCGCTGTTTCCGGGAATTCACGGCTACGAAGAGACCGTGCTGCCGCAGATCGCCAACGCCATCCTGGCGCGGCACAATTTCATCCTGCTGGGCTTGCGCGGACAGGCGAAAAGTCGCATTTTGCGCGGCCTGATCAACTTTCTGGATCTGGAAATTCCCTACGTCGCCGGATGCGAGATTCATGACAATCCGCAGGCGCCGCTGTGCCGCGCGTGCCGCGACCTGATCGCCGAAAAAGGCGACGCCACGCCGGTTGCCTGGTGGCCGCGCGATTTGCGCTTCGTCGAAAAGCTGGCCACGCCGGACGTGACCATTGCCGACATCCTCGGCGACGTCGATCCCATCAAGGCGGCGCGCTCGGGCCGCGCGCTGGGCGATGAACTCACCATTCACTACGGCCTGCTGCCGCGCGCCAATCGCGGCATCTTCGCAGTGAACGAGCTTCCCGACCTAGCCGGAAAAATTCAGGTGGGCCTGTTCAATATCATGCAGGAAGGGGATATACAGATTAAGGGCTATCCGGTGCGCATGCCGCTCGACGTTCTGCTGGTCTTCACGGCCAATCCCGAGGATTACACGGCGCGCGGCAAGATCATTACGCCGCTCAAGGACCGCATCGGCTCGGAAATCCGCACGCACTATCCCGCCACGGTCGAAGAAGGCGTGGCCATCACGGCGCAGGAAGCGTGGCTGGAGCGCGACGCCGCCAAGACTACCGTAGATGTGCCCGACTACATCCGCGAAGCCGTCGAGATGATCGCGTTTCTGGCGCGCGAGGACAAGCGAATCGACAAACGCTCGGGCGTCAGCCAGCGATTGCCGATTGCCTGCCTGGAGAGCGTGGTGAGCAGCGCGGAACAGCGCGCCGTGCGCAATCACGAGGCGCGCTCCTCGGCGCGCATCGCCGATGTCTACGCGGCCCTGCCGGCCATCACGGGCAAAATGGAGCTGGAATACGAAGGCGAGCTGCGCGGCGCGGAAAACATCGCGCGCGAATTGATTCGCGGAGCGGTCGGAAAAGTCTTCACCCAGCGTCTGGAGGGCGCGAACCTGCAACCCGTCGTGCAGTGGTTCGAGCTGGGCGGCGAGTTGAAGGTTCCGGAAAATGCTCCCGCGCCGGAATCGCTGGCGCAGTTGAAGAAAATTCAGGGCCTGATGGAGCATATCGACCGCCTGGGCGCCGATGGGCGCAGCGGTCCTGCCGGAATGGCCGCGGCGGCGGAATTCATTCTCGAAGGGCTGTGGGCGCACAAACGCATCAGCCGCAACGAGGAGCGCGGGTTCCACGTGGATCGGCCGAAAGTGGCCGAACCGCGCGAACAGCAGCCGCGCCCGCCCCGGCGTCAATATAATTAAGTTTTTTAGATATAGGGCCGGAAGCCACGACCCGCAGCGTTTTCTCACGAACCGGCTCGCAAGAGAATTTTGAGGTCGGCAAGATGACAAAATACATCCGCTACAAAAAATACGAGGGCGAGCCGGGCGACGGCGTCGACCTGCAGGAACTGGTCAAGAAGCTCTCCGATTTTTTTCTGCAAAGCGGCTTTGAATCGCAATTCTACGGCCTTTCCGAAATGGACCCGGAAAAATCGATGGAAGCGTTGCGCCAGGCGATCCAGCGCGCGCTGGAGGAAGGCGATCTGCTTCCCGATCAGCAGCTGCAGGATTTGCTGGACGGCACTCCCGAACAGCAGGACGCCAGGATGAAAGAGATGGTCGACCAGTTGATGGACCGTCTCATGCAAGAGGGTTACATCACCGGTCAGCCGCAAGTGACGGCCCCGCCGGATAAGACGCCGCGCGGGCAAGTGGGCCGGGGACGCGAACGCGACCGGGAGAATGAAGCGCGATTCGAAATCACCGACAAGACGATTGATTTTCTCGGGTTCAAGACGCTCAAGGATCTGATGGGCTCGCTCGGCAAAAGCAGCCTCGGGCGCCACGACACGCGCGATCTTTCGACAGGAGTGGAATCGGGCGGCATCTCCCGGCCATACGAGTTCGGCGACACGCTGAATCTGGACATCAGCGCAACCCTATTCAACGCGGTGCGGCGCGAAGGTTCGAAGGTGCCCATCGAGCTGGATTATCCCGACCTGATGGTCCACCAGGCCGAATATCAGAGTTCCTGCGCGACCGTGCTCATGCTGGATTGCAGCCACAGCATGATCCTGTACGGAGAGGATCGCTTCACGCCGGCAAAAAAAGTGGCGCTGGCCCTTTCGCACCTGATCCGCACGCAGTATCCCGGCGACTCGCTGCACCTGGTGCTGTTCCACGATTCCGCCGAGGAAATGCCGCTCGGCGAACTGGCGCGCGTGCAGGTGGGCCCGTACTACACGAATACGCGCGAGGGGCTGCGGCTGGCGCGACGTATCCTGTCGCGGCAGAAAAAAGACATGCGGCAGATCGTGATGATCACCGACGGAAAGCCGTCGGCGCTCACGCTGGAGGACGGCCGGATTTACAAGAACGGGTTCGGCCTGGATCCCCTGGTGGTGACGCAGACGCTCGAAGAAGTCGGCCGCTGCCGCCGTTCGGGAATCCTGATTAATACGTTCATGCTCGCGAGCGACTACAACCTGGTTCACTTCGTTCAAAAAGTCACGGAGCTATGCCGCGGCAAAGCTTACTTCACCACGCCTTACACGCTTGGCCAGTACCTGCTCATGGATTACATGCAGAAAAAAACACGCCACATTCATTAGTGAAAAATACGCACATTCAATAGAAGCTATCCAAATAAATGTCCGCAGATGGCGCTTGCTCCACGCGTCAGGGGCTAAAGCCCCACACTTTTTGCGGTTTTGATGTCGCGGCTGAAGCCGCGACCCACAAAGCACATTAATGCGATGGCTTCCAGTGAAGGGACTTCTCCCGTAGCATAGGCTTGCGCCTGCGTGCTCCTGCCACGCAGAGAAAACCAAAACCACACAGGCTGAGGCCTGTGCTACTGGAGAGCGCACGCATCGCCCGGAAGTAACTGAAATTGATGTATAGTTATCGCACCTGAAATATCAGAGGAGGGGTTCCCGTGTCCAAGCAGAAAAAACTATCTTGTATTGCCGCCTTTGCAGTGCTGTGCTGCGCGATCCTGGCTGCATCGCAACTCTATTTGCCGCCGGTCGATGCAGCGCCTGCGCCGCAAGCGCAGGCTGGAGTGCTGCTGCCGGAAAATTCCGTGACGCACGTTTCCGATCATGTGTACGCGATTATGGGTTTCCCGAACATCGGCATTGTTGTTGGGGACCGCGCCACGCTGGTCGTCGACACGGGTATGGGGCCGCGCAATGGAGCCGTAATCGTGCGCGCCGTGAGCAAGCTGTCCAAATCGGCAAATTTGTACCTCACCACCACGCACTATCATCCCGAACACGCTTCCGGTGAATCCGCATTCCCTCCGAATACCGTGCTGATCCGCCCCGTGGTGCAGCAGCAGGAACTCGAGAAGCACGCGATGGAGTATGTGAATAAGTTCAGCAGCCGCTCCGCGCTGTTCAAGCAGTTGCTGGCCGGGGTAACGTTTCGATCGCCGGACATTACTTTTGACAAAGAGATCACCGTGGATCTCGGCGGCGTAACCGCGCGTCTGTTCTGGATGGGCCCGGCGCACACGCAGGGAGACGAGATGATTGAAGTCGAACCCGATCACACGTTGATTTCCGGCGACATCGTGCAGAACAAGATGGTTATGAGCGTGGCGGATACCACCGCGGCAAACATACGCAGCTGGGTCTCCATCCTGAGCCAACTCCGGTCGCTCAAGATGAACTTCATCGTGCCCGATCACGGCCCGCTCGGCGATGGATCGCTGATCGAGGCGGATTACAACTTCCTATCCAGCCTGCAGGCGCGTGCGCTGGAATTGAAGGGCCAGGGCGTTTCCGCCGAGGATGCCGGACAAACGCTGCTGACCGAATTCAAGGCAAAATACCCCGATTGGCCGAATCTGGACGGCGTGCCGAATGTGGTCAAGCACGTCTATGCCGAGAATCAGTGATTGCTCTCCCGTAGGCCGTTTTCCCTGCAGAGGCCCGGGCAGACAGAGCCTCGCACGAAGGCGCGAAAAAGTTTTTCCAGTAGGATAGGCTTCAGCCTGTCCGGTTTTGGTTATGTGACACGGACCGGTAGACAGGCAGAAGCCCGTCCTACCTGCCGTTTTCTTCAAACAGCGGCTTCTTGTGCTTGGAGGGTTTCAAGCGCTTGTCGGGGATGACGCGTTCGGCAGGTGGCGGCCCGGCCAATTCGCGCGCGCGACGCCGCGCCTCACGGCCAGCGGTAAATTTTTTCGGTTTGCGCCTGCTTTTGGACATCTTCTCCATTCAATATGCCACAAACCAGCATGGCAGGGCCCTCCAGAACAATCCTTCCCTCCCATTTACCCGCATGCAAGCTGATTTACGGATTTTTGCGCCGTGGGCGAGGCCTGCGGCGAATATTAAGGGTAGCTGAAGGCACAGAACGATTCTCCTGAAAAGTGCCCAGAACGTTAACTCCCAATACAACATTGCACGCTTATTTTCCTTACTGATAGTTTGGCAGAACTTTATTACTTGCACGTATTATGCTGATCGCTCGTTGTGGGGTCACACGCTTCCGTCCTGATACCATTTCGCTTTAAATGACTCCCGCAACGAAAAAACTTTTCGGACAGTGAGGGATCTGATGAGAAAGGCACTTTTGTCATCGTTGTTGCTCGCCTTCGTTGCGATTTCCGGCTGCACGCCAGGAAATAATGCACCGGCGGTCAGCATCACAGCCAGCGCGAGCCAGATCGATCAGGGCAAAACGGACGCGCTTACCGCGTCGGTGAGCAATGATACGACAAATGCGGGAGTAACCTGGGCGATCGCCAGCGGGCCCGGCGCGCTGAGCGGCCAAACCACCACCGGGGCAACCTACACTGCCCCTGCCTCTATCGCGTCTGCCACGACGGTTGTGGTGGCGGCGACATCCGTCGCGAGTCCCACCAAGACCTCCAGCATCACCATTACTCTGGAGCCGCCCCCTCAGATCACGACGACGACCATGCCGCCTGGAACTGTGAGCGTCGCTTATACAGGCACAGTGTCCATGACGGGCGGCGTCGCTCCCTATACCTGGGCGCTCATCGCAGCCCCCACTGGACTGTCATTGGCCAGCAGCACGACGGGAACGGTTACAGTGCAAGGAAAGCCAACCGTTGCGGGCCCCAGCCAGACTTTCACGGTGAAAGTGACGGACGCGCAAGGCTTGTCCGTCACCAGCACTGGCCTGACAATCACGGTGGGCACCCTCCCGACAGTCACGCTGAACCCTTCGAATCAGACGGTGAACGAGGGTAATAATGCCACCTTCACCGCCACAGCCAGCGGAACCCCCACACCAACGGTCCAGTGGCAGGTGAGCACGAACGGTGGCACGTCCTTTACCAATATCGTCGGGGCCACCTCCACTACGCTGACGGTGACGGCGGTAACCAAGGGAATGAACAGCAACAAGTACCGCGCCGTGTTCACCAATATTGGGGGGAGCGCGACAACGACGGCGGCTAGCTTGACGGTAAACACCGCGCCTGCAGTAACAGTGAATCCGACAAATCAGTCGGTAGGAGCGGGGGGCAATGCGATCTTCACCGCGGCAGCCAGCGGCAACCCCACTCCCACGGTCCAGTGGCAGGTGAGCACGAACGGCGGCACATCCTTTAGCGATATCGGCGGGGCTACCTCCACCACGCTGACGGTGACGTCGGTAACCTCAGGAATGAACAGCAACCAGTACCGCGCCGTGTTCACCAATTCGGTGAACACCGCCACGACCACTGCGGCAACCCTCACGGTGACCACCGCTGCGGCAGTCACGCAGAACCCAACGAATCAGACGGTGACTGCAGGCAACAATGCCACCTTCACCGCTGCAGCCAATGGAACCCCCACTCCCACGGTCCAGTGGCAGGTCAGCACCGACGGCGGAAGCACATTTACCGATATCCCCGGGGCCACCTCCACCACGCTGAATTTGACGTCAGTGACGGCCTCTCAGAACGGCAACCAATTCCAGGCCGTGTTCACCAATACTGGGGGAAAAGCGACCACGACGGCGGCAACCTTGACGGTGAACTCCATCCCGGTAATCTCGCAGAACCCATCGAATCAGACGGCTGCGGCCGGGACCGATGCCACCTTCAACGCATCGGCCGACGGCAACCCCACTCCGACGGTCCAGTGGCAAGTGAGCACGGACGGTGGAAGCACGTTTACAGATGTCAGCGGGGCCACCTCCACCACGCTGACCTTGACCTCCGTGACCTCGGGAATGAACGGAAACCAGTACCAGGCCGTGTTCACCAATACTTATGGCAACGTGAAGACCAGCGCTGCCACATTAACCGTCGTGACCGACCTGTGCTCCGGCGCTCCATCGGGCCATGAAAGCGTCCTGAGCGGCCGCTGGGTGGCTATGCTGCAGGGCTGGCAAGGAGTCGACCCGGGGTATCCTGCGGCCACAGCCTTCAGCATCGACGCGAGCGGCACGGGATCATTCAATGACGTCACCGGAGGCAGCGGCGTGACCGGAGATATCGACTCAAACTTTGGCGGCAACTCCACTTCCGCTTCTTCCAGCACTCTGCTAACCACCGGCAGCAGTTACAAGGTCGGCCTCGATCCCACAAATAGCTCGGGTTACATCGGGTGCATGGACCTGGCCGTTTCCGGCGGAGGCACCGTTTCGATGCGTTTCGCCCTCAGCGTGACCGGTAGCAGCGCCGTCCGCGGCCGCATCATTCGCTGGACGGATACGACTAGCACCGGCGCCGGCATTCGCGGCTCGGGACTCATGCTGCCCCAGGACGCCTCCGCATTCACCGGCGGCACCACCACCAACCTGCATTCAAACTATGCTTTTGGCATGAGCGGGTGGGAAGGCACGTACGGACACATCGCATTCGGTGGCAGGATGACCGTGAACACCGCGACGGGAGCAATCACCTCGTCCACGTACGACTATGACGATGATGGAACAGTCCAAAGCAATCAGAGTTTCGTCAGCGCCAGCATCGGCAGCATCAGCGCTGAGACGGGACGCGGTGTGCTCACCTCAACCCCGGCCGGTAGCATCACTGAAAGCCAAACAGCCATGTACATAGTGAACGCCAACGAGATGTTCCTCGTGAGCATGGATCCATATCTCGAAAGCGGCATCACGAGCGGGCGGGCCATCGTTACGGGCACGTCGTTCTCGAACACGTCGCTTTCCGGGAATTACATCATCCAAACCTATGGCAGCTCCGTGGGCAACCCGAGCTGCAACAACAGCGGCCCCTGCGCGGATGTAGAACTCGGCGTGCTAAAATTGGCGAGCGGCACGATCGACGGCACCAGCACGCTGGAAGAGTATCAATCGGGATCGGCCCCCAGCGTCAACAATCCTAGCGGCACTTATTCGGTGGCTGCTTCGGGACGCGTGACGGTATCCGGAGGCAAAAACCCGCCGGTCCTGTACCTGGCCACGCCTCAATCCAATACGGAGCCGTTTACGGGCTTCGTCGTCGGAACCGATAACAGTGCCACTTTTGGTCAAATCGAAGCAGGGGCGAACTCGAACGTGAGCGTGAGCGCCCTGGCAGGAAATCACATCTTCGGCACCGTCAATCCCGGCGACAGCACTGTCTCGAATGAGACCGGAGTCGCCAAGGTCGACACCAGCGGCAACGTAACCGGCTATGCATTCAATAGCAACACGGGCGGCTTGGGCGAGGGAGATCTTGCCGGCGGCGGCACGCCCCCGGCCCTGACTATTACCAACAGCCCCTTGCCCGGGTTTGGCAATGTCGGCTCCGGCACGGTCGCCATCACCGACGGAACTCGTCTCTGGTTCTTCGACGCTGGCAGCAGCAATACCAGCCCGGCAAAAATTAACATCGTCGAACCGTAAACTTACCAACCACCAGTAAACGGAAAAGGGCCGGCCCGGAAAATGGGCCGGCCCTTTTCATTTGTAAACGGCGATTCTTACGCGAACGCGAGACTGGAACCGGAAGTCAAAGCTGGAGGCAAGAAGAACCGCACGTAAGGGACGCAAAAAAGGAGCGCAAGGAGGGCCGACGGAATTATCCGCGTCGCGCGGAAGCGGATCCGGCGGCAGTGGCGGTGAGGGAATCGACGAGTTCGAACAATTTTGCGCTGGTGCAGACTTCGTAATAGGCGCGAGCGCCCGCGGCGCCGATCTTTCCGTCGGGCAGCAGTTGGCGGACGTAACCCCGGCGGATGAGAATGGGCTCGGTGCCCTCTCCCACCGGCGTCTCTCCGGCAAAGAACGTGACTTTCTCCCTGCCCCAGGGCATGACGCAATCGGCATCCACCGGGGTCAGCGCGATTTCCTCCCGCAGCTTCTGAAAACCTTCTTCGTTCACTTCCACGCCGTTCAGGTTGAAGCGGATCAGGAATTCGTCGGCTTCATCCTCGGCCACTCCCTCCATCATGGTCTGGAAAATGAAGAGGCGGAACAGTGAGGTGTTCTGCGAAAGCAGGCGCTTGGCGGCCTTGGAGCAGCTGGAGAGGCGATCGGAGAGATTCAGGGCGCGCGAAATCATGATGCGCGAATCGGTATCCATCCAATAGGTCGGCGCAGAGCCCTGAAAAGCAATGCCCACGCCCAGTTCCAGACGGGGCAACTCGCTGCATTCGGGCCGCTCGTTGTATGCGGAGGAAACCGCCAGAATTTGACGGGAGAGCGCGCAGGCCTTGGAGACGGCGCGCTGCTGCGCGCGGTTGGATTCGGTCTCAAAAATCGCCAGGACCAGCGCATCGCCCTCGATAAAGACTTTCGCGGCGCCGTAACGCTCCAGGATGCGCTTCACCGGCTCGTAGAAATTCAAGCTGAAAAGGGATGCGGGGTTGAGGCCGCGCGCCAGCAGATCCTGGGTGATTTTGGTCGATCCGCGCACGTCGGCCTTGATGATCGTGTGGGAAAGCACGCGATCCTCCACCGGCCGCGCCTCGGTGGGCAGCAGAAATTCGTAAAGACTGCGGTTCATGTCGGAAAGTTCGCGGGTCCGTTCATTGCGGACCAGATTGACGCGCTCCATCGCGGCTATCAGGCGTTCATAATTGCAGGTGTCGCGCCGGAGCCGCATGAAGTCCTCGGCAAAACGAATGGCCACGGCGCAAACCTCTTCCCGGGGCGTCCTGCGGATTTTCTTGGCCAGGTCGTCAATGCGCTGCATAGAATACTGCCGCGCGGGAAACTGCTTCAGGATATCTTCCACGCGCTTGTATTCCTCGCGCGATACCAGGGCCTTTTTCAGCTGCTGCAAGTGGATCGGCGGACAATAATCGTGGCAGACGTTCCGCAACTGGTAGCTGGCCAGGACATGAGGAAGCAAGTCGCGCTGTTCGAGCCGCGCGACAAATTCCTCGAGCAGGCGTGCCCGCAATTCCAACGAGCTGGCGTGGTCCTCGCCCGGCAGGCCCGCATCAAACAGGCGGCGCGCGTTTTCCGGCTGATTCAGATAGTCTCCGAGGTGTTCCTGATACTGCTTGGCAAGATAATCGGCTTTGCCGCGTGCCGCCTCGATGTGCGGGCCAATGTCCTCCAACTTTTGCCGTTCGGAGCGCAGGCGTTTCTCGACGCCGGAAATCGCGGCGCGCAGCTCCGCCGGATCGGCGCCGAATCCCACGCGCCCCATCAATCCATCGCTGCGATCCAGCTTCCGCGCAAGCGTGGTGTGTTCCTCTTCGAGGCGCGTGATTTCCGCGCGGCCCGCCATCGCGGCGTCCATCAGTGCCTGATGCGCCCGCCCGGCCCCGCTGATATCGCTGCCCTGGCTGCCCGCCAGGACCAACTCCCTCAGAAAGTCGAGCAGCAGCGCGTCGAAGGTCTCCATGCGGTCCTGGTCGCGCACATAATTCCCCAGCAGGACGTAGTGCTCGAGAAACAGCACATCGTCCTTGCCGCCCTCGACAAAAATCAGCCGGTTATTCAGGATGTCGTACGCCGCGGCAACCTCATCGCCAAACAGCGCCCTGCGGGACCTTCCCAGACCGTTTTCCTCAATCTCCTGGATCGCCTGAAACACGTGCTGGCCCGCCTGGCGAAACAGATTCCGGCGATCGGCCTGCAATTCGGCCAGGCGCGATTTGATGACGTGCGCCTGCTCGGTCTGGTCAAAGTGCTGGCCGCGGCTGCGGATCCATTCCTTGGCCTCCAGCATGAGGTTCGCGAATTGCGTGCTGATCTCCTGCGTCAGATATTTCAGCAGGGAAACACGAAGCAGCAGGTCGATCTCGATATTCTGTTCGTATTTGGCTTGCTGCAGCCCGGCATGCAACAAGTCGGAAAGATAGCGCTTCCAAGAAGTAGCCTCCGGCGAACGCGCCGCTCGGCGGTCGGATTCGCGGCGCTGGTTCTTGCGGCGGTCGATTTGCGTGCGGTCGGCTTGCGGGAGAAACGGGAGGTTCGCGCTCTGGCGGATAAATTCGAGCAGGTAAGCCCCGCTGGATTCCACAAATTTGGGGCTGAGAAAAACATCGTGATGAATGTTATCCACACCAACGGTCAGCGTCCCCAAAGGGAGCTCGGCCGTATAAGTCTTCAGATTCACTCGCGCAGGACTCCCCGCGGAGGGCATGAATATGCGCTCAGCCATAAACGGTCGCGGCGGACTGCTGTCCGCGGCAATAATTCAGGTTAGCAAGAAGGCTATATGCGAACAAGGTGGGGAACCCTACCCGTTAACAGCAGATCCGACATTTTATCTGCGGGAAGAAGAGACTTTTACAGTTCCGTCGTCCTGGTTGCCCCGTATATCTCGCGGCCGCTCACTTCCCTGCATCCTCCAGACTCAGACCCGAGATCGCGATGCGCCGGGCATCGCCCCCCGCATGCTCCAGGCGAATCTCCACGCGAGGCCAGTCCGTGCGGAACGTGAACCGCTCCGACCACTCGATAATCACAATCGCGTTTTCGCCCAGGGCGTCCTCCAGGCCAAGAGATTCCAGGTCCTGAAAATTTTCCACGCGGTAAAGGTCAACGTGGTAAACCTTGCAGTGATTATGAAATACGTGGACCAGAGTAAACGTGGGGCTGGTGACCTCTTCTTCCCTGGCGGCGCCCAAACCGCTGATGATTCCCTTGGACAGAGTGGTCTTTCCGCTGCCCAGGTCCCCGCTGAGCAGGACCAGGACCGGCGCACGAAGCTTTTCAGCGATCTCCCGGCCCTTGGCGATGGTTTCCTCGCTGGAGCGCGTGACGATTTCCTCAGCGGCCATGTTCCCACTCCGCCAGGACGCGCATAAAGGCTTCCGGTATCGATTCGACCAGGTCCGAAGCAATCAGCGACGCCTGACCCACACGCGATGCGGCGATATCCCCCGCCAGGCCATGCAAATAAATTCCAAAGGACAGAACGCGCGGCCAGTCCTCGACGCCAAATTGCGCCGTCAGGCCGGCAAGAATGCCGGTGAGCACGTCACCTGTTCCGCCCGTGGCCATCCCGGCATTTCCCGTCGTGTTGATGTAGGCGTGCCCGGAAGTCGTCGCGAGAATCGTATGGAACCCCTTGAGGACCACATGCGCGCGCCAGCGCCCCGCCGCATCGAGGGCGACTTCGAGCCGCCGCGCTTGCACGTCCTTGGCCGTCACGCCGAGCAGTCGCGCCATTTCACCCGGGTGCGGGGTGAGCGCCATCGCCGGGGCGTGGCGCTGGTTGAGGCGATCGGCCATTCCGGTATAGGCGTTCAGGCCATCGGCATCCAGAACGATGGGAAGGTCCGCCTGGGAAACCAACGCGCGAATAAATTCTTGCGTTTCGCTTTGCGTGGAAAGTCCCGGCCCCATGGCGATGACGGATTTTCCTCGCGCCGTTTCCGTGAAGCGGCCATTTTCAAAATCACGAAAGCTCACCGTGCCAGCCTCGGTGCAGGCCAGGGGAATGCTCATCATTTCCGGCATGCCCGCCGCAACCACAGGCTGCACGGCTTGCGGCGTCGCGACCGTAACCAGGCCCGCGCCGGAGCGCAGCGCGCCTCGAGCCGCAAGCACCGCCGCACCGGATTTTCCCAGCGAACCGGCCACGATCAACGCATGGCCGTAATTCCCCTTATTGGCATCCGCGGCGCGCGACAGGGGCAAGGCGCGAAATTCCCCCGGCTCAATCCAATGGATTTTCAGTTGGGGATCGGATTCCAGCAGGTCCGGGGGCGTTCCGATACTGCGGACTACGAGCGCGCCGCAACTCGACGATCGGGGCAAAACCAATTGCCCTAGCTTGGGGGCGGTCAGGGTCACAGTGAAATCGGCGGCGACCACTGGCCCTGCAAAATCCTGCGCGTCCGAGGCCAGCCCGGACGGCATATCCACCGCAACCACCGCAGTGCGACCGCCACCACCGGCCCGCGCGGCATTCACGTCGTTGATGACCGAGGCGAGCAAACCCTTCACAGGGCCATGCAGGCCGGTCCCCAGCAGGGCATCCACGATTAGATCCGCGCCATCGAGGATGCCTCGCGCGGATTCCCACTCGGGCAGGCTTGTCGCCACACGCAATTTTCCAAGACCTTGCTGCCAGCGTTTCAGGTTCGCCGCGGCATCGCCCTGGACCGCGCCCGGATCGGCAAACAGAAAAACTTCCGGCGCGCACCCGGAGTCCTTCAGCAGCCTGGCAACCACGATGCCGTCGCCGCCATTGTTCCCTTTGCCGCTCAGCACCACGATTTTGCGCTGCTGTAGCCCGGGAAATGTTTGGCGCAGGAATTCGGCAATCGCCGCGCCCGCATTTTCCATCAGCTGCAGGCTGGGAATGCCGTATCGCTGGGAGGTGATACGGTCCGCCTCGCGCATTTGCGCTGCCGTGAGGACTTTCATGCGCGTGGCTCCGTTGGTGGTGCGGAAAAACGCGAGACAATTACGGTCATATCGTCGGCCTGCTCGGATGTGCTGGACCATTCCTCCGCAGCGCGCATCAACGCCTCGGCAATCACGCGCGGGGAAGTGTCCTTGTTCCGGATCGCCAGATCGGTCAGACGCTGTGTGCCGAATTCTTCGCCGTAGACGTTCTCCGGCTCGATCAAGCCGTCGCTATAGGCGATCAGCAGGCTGCCCTGCTCAATTTCCAGCACGCCTTGTTCGAATGGAACATCGTTGAACAACCCGACCACCATGCCGCCGGTTTCCAGGCGCTCGGTGTGGCTGCCGCTGATATACAGCGGGGGTAGATGCCCTCCGTTCGTGTAGCTCAGCTTGCGCGTTTGGGTATCGTACACGCCCAGGAAGAGCGTGGCGTAACGTTCTTCAGTGCTGTTCCGGAACAGATGCCGGTTCAGGTGAGAGATGATCTCTGCGGTATTGATCTGCTCGTGCGCGCTTCCGGGCTTGCCGTTGCGATAGCGGAGGACCTCGCTGCGCAAGGTCGCCTGCACATTGGCCATCAGCAGCGCGGCGGAAATTCCCTTTCCGCTGATGTCGGCGAGGACGATGGCCAGGCACGTGGGCGATATGCGAATGAAATCGTAATAGTCGCCGCTGACCGTCCTTGCCGGGCGGCAGATGGCTTCCACCTCCAGGCCCGGCAATTTCGGCATGGCATGGGGAAAAAGCTGCTGTTGCACTTCGAGCGCGATCGAAAGCTCGTTTTCCAGCCTGTGCCGCTGGCGCTGCTCTTCAATCAGCAGGGACACCGAATGCGTCATCGAGTTGAACGACTCGCCCAGCGCGGCGAGCTGGTCATAATGCGGCACACGGACGCGGAACGTCAGGTCGCCCGCCTGCACGTGTTGCGTTGCACGATACAGGTCGTCGACCGCCGTTGTGATCGTCCGCGTCATGATAATTCCCGTCACCAGCGATCCAAATTCAATCAGCAGGAACACCGCGCCAACCACCAGCAGCGCCGTCGCAGCCACCCCGCCCAGTTCTCCCAGTGGGCTGAACAACCTCCGGTTCAGCACCGACGGCCGGGTGCTGAACGATACGAACACGCGGGTCGGATTCTCCAGCCCGGACTTATGGTCCATATCCAATACGTCCAGGCTTACGATGCCCGAGATCAATTTATCAAACAGGTTGACGGCCGGGGGAACGGCCCGGTCCGGCGCCTGGATTTCTTGCACGCGAGTGTAGGCCTGCCGGTTGATCACCACGGTGTCCGTACCGTTCGCGGGGCCGATTTGCCGCCGCAGCACGTCGAACTCGATGGGCCCAAGGTCAGTCGCAAGCGTACTCAGCAGCGCCGGCGTGACCGGAGCGGTCGCCGAAATCAGTACGCGTCCTGACGGAGTGTCACGGGCGACGACGGCCCGCAGAACCAGGGCCCCATTGCTGAAGACGAGCCCTCGAAACCGGCGCCCATAGCGCGAAGTGCTTCTCTGCAGTAAATCCCCTCCCTTGCCGGATTCCACCTTTAAGCCAGGCAGGTCCCCCCTGGCATTCTTGATGTAGGTCCCCTCGTCCACCGGCAGCGCCAGAGCTGCGGCAGCGCGTCCCGAGGTGGTTTCCACCGCCTCCGAGGTCGCCAGCGTCCCGGTAACCTCGGCCAGGCGCACCATGCGCGCTTCGACCTCGTTGTAAATGACGTACGATCCGAGCTGCCAATAGAGCAAGTACGCAGCCAGCCCTGCCATGGTCAGCAGAAGCAGCACAGGCACGACGGCGATAAACAGATAGGCGGCGATCAAGCGGTTGCGAAGACGCCAGAGAAGACGGTCCCGGGCCCACACCCACCCGCGGACCACCAAATAACCCAACGCGCAAATCACGAGGAATAGAAGGAACCCGCTTTCAGGCGTGTTCACAAACAACACCCGCATTCCCCACAGGACTGCGTAAAGAACCAGAACCGCAAGGGCTGCCCAATCGGCGAGCTTCATGCCCTTCCAGAAGGATCGAAGTCGAGTTGTAGATTGCGGGCCCATGCCTTCACGAAAACCATTTCACGGCGATCCTGCCAAGCTCACCGCCGGAAATAGCGCATGCAGGGCGAGCCTGTGGATCACAAAGATCCATGGACAGCACGCGAAAATGAGGAAAATGCCTCATGCCGCGCCTTTGAGCGTAGCAGCCCTCGGCACGTCACGCAAAGGTCTTGAGAGCCGCGAGCCATTCGGGGAGCCATCCCCGGAAGCCTCATTTTTCGACACCCGGCAATGGAAATAGAAAAGGTTTGCAATCTTCCCGCCCGCCCGGTCTTACTTCCGGTCCGAAATGGCTGCGGCGTCTGCTTCACGATTCTGAATGCGTAACCGGCTATGGCGCACGCCGTAACCGAAATAGATCACCAGGCCAATCGCCAGCCAGACGAAAAGACGCAACCAGTTTTCCACGGGCAGGGAAAACATCAGGACCAGGCAGCACAAAATCCCCATGACGGGCACAAACGAACCGAGTGGCGCGCGAAACGGACGATGCACGTTGGGATGCGTGCGCCGCATGATCAACACCGCCGCGCAAACAATCACGAAAGCCAGCAATGTGCCGATATTGACCAGTTCCGCCAGGATGCGCAGCGGCAGAAACGCCCCCATGGTGGCCACGAAAGCGCCCGTCAGGATCGTCGCCTTCCAGGGAGTGCGGTAGCGCTCGTGTACGGCGGCAAAGAATCCGGTGGGCAGCAAGCCGTCGCGCGCCATGGCCAGAAAGATTCTGGGCTGGCTCAGCATCATCACCAGCAGCACCGAGGTAATTCCCGCCACGGCTCCAATGGAAACCAGCAGTTGGGCCCACGGCAAACCCACCTGGCGGAAGGCGTCGGAAACCGGAGCGTCAATGTTGATCTTGCTGTAAGGAACCATGCCGGTGAGCACGGCGGACACGGCAATGTAGAGGACTGTGCACAACACCAGCGAGGTCAAAATTCCGATGGGCACATCCCGCGAAGGGTTGCGGGCCTCCTCGGCGTGCGTGGAGATCGAATCGAACCCGATATACGCAAAGAAAACGATGGCTGCGCCCGCCAGCATGCCCACCGGCGCGCCGGTCGGCCCGGTTTTTCCCATCACAACATGGCCGAAGAAGCTCAAACCGCTCAGTCCAAACGGAGCGAACGGATGCCAGTTGGCCGTATGCACGTAAAACGCGCCCACACCAATCACGAAGAAGACAATGGTGAGCTTCAGCATGACGATCCCGGCATTCAGGCTGGCGCTTTCGCGAATCCCCTTCACCAGGACAATGGTCACCAAAACGGTAATCACGATTGCCGGCAAGTCAAACCACGTTCCGGTCAACGTGAGCCGGCCCGATGCCGGATTGAAATCAAAAGGGGCGTTGGTGAAGACGAACGGCAATGCAATATGGAAATAAGACAGAAAATCCTGAAAATAATGAGACCAGCCATGCGCAACCGTGGCCGAGGCGACCGCGTACTCCAGGGTGAGATCCCAACCGATGATCCAGGCAAGCAGCTCGCCCAGCGTCGCATACGCGTAGGTATAGGCGGACCCCGCCACGGGCACCATGGAAGCGAACTCCGCATAACACAGCGCCGCGAAAACGCAGGTCAGCCCGGAGGCCACGAACGACAGCATGAGCGCGGGACCGGTAAGATCGTGCGCAGCAACTCCGGTCAGGACGAAGATGCCCGTGCCGATGATCGCACCCACGCCCAGGCTGGACAGCTGCACCGGGCCGAGCACGCGGTGCAGGCGATTGTTGTCGCGCAGTTCTTCCAGCAGGGCTTCGTGCGATTTCGTCTGGAACAATTGGCTTGCCATGGCCACCTTTTCTAGTTCGGTGCCAATCAGATTACCCGACCTCGCCTATTTTTAATACTTCCCTTCCTCATCCCTTCACTTTTTTCTGCTTCGCGCTTTACCGAATTGCGCGCGCTCGGGATTTCCACGACCACACCCAATATACCGGCACGCCCAGCAGCACGATCAGCAGGCCGGGCCAGGTATCCTGCGTCTGGTACAAAATCAGGATCAGCATGATGATGCATGCGGTAACGATGTAAAGAATCGGCACCAGGGGATATCCCCAGGCGCGGTAGGGGCGCGCGGCGTCGGGACGTTTTCGCCGCAACACAAAAATTCCGCCGATCGTCAGCACGTAAAACATCAGCGCGGCAAAGATCACGTAGTCGAGCAGGACACTGTAAAGGTTTCCGTAGCTCACCGCGCCCGTGGCCGGGTCCACCAGGCGCGTCCGAAGCAGAACCAGGATTCCCGCCCAGACCCCCTGCAGCAGCAAACCCCGCGACGGCACATGTTCCGCGTTGAGTTTGCCAACGCCGCGAAAAAACACTCCGTCGTGCGCCATCGCGTAGTAGACGCGCGCGCCGGCAAGAATCAGGCCGTTGGCGCAACCAAACGTCGACACCATGATCGCCACGGCCATCAGCGTCGCGCCGCCGTTCCCGAAAATCGCGGCCAGTGTCGCGGTGGCCACGCGGTCATCCGGGGCCACCTGGATCTGGTGCAGCGTGAGCGTCGACAGGTAGCCTACATTCGCCAGGAAGTAGAGAAAGATCACGATGGCGGTGCCCACGGCAAGGGAAATGGGGATGTCCCGCTTCGGATTTTTCACTTCGCCGGCAGTAAACGTGATGTTGTTCCAGGCATCGGCGGAAAACAGCGATCCCACCTGCGAAACGCCGAAGGCGATCAGTAGGCCGAAGAATCCCGAGGCCGCCGTCACCGACGGGATGAAAGATTTCATCCACTCCGCGCCCGGATGAATCGTCTGCGGATCGTGCGTCGCCCACAGGCTGCTGAAATTCGCGTGAATCGCCGCGGCGTTCCGGCCGAAAAACACTCCCGCCAGAATCAACGCCGCCAGCCCCAGCGTCTTTGCCGAGGTAAAGATGTTTTGAATCCATTTCCCGAGTTTCAATCCGCGCGTATTGATGAGGGTAAGAAAAACGATCAGCAGGAGCGCGATCAGTTGCTGCACCGAAAGGCTGAGGGCATAGTTTGTCGACAATGCGATGGGCGGCACGACCCAGCGATTCGGAGAAATCGCCGGCCACACCACGCCGAGAAAACGCGCGAAACCCACGGCCACCGCGGCAATGGTTCCGGTCTGAATCACCAGAAACAGCGTCCACCCGTACAGAAAACCCCAGAGCGGCGAATAGGCCTCGCGCAGGTAGACGTATTGACCGCCCGCCTTCGGCATCATTGCCGCCAGTTCGCCGTAGGAAAGCGCCGCCGCAACCGTCATCAGGCCGGTGATCACCCACGCGGCCAGCAATCCCCCGCTCGACCCGGTGTTGCGTGAAATGTCGGCGGAGACGATGAATATGCCCGAGCCGATCATCGACCCGACCACGATCATGGTCGAATCGAACAGGCCCAGCCCGCGGACGAAGCCGGTGGGCTCACGATCGTCAGGTTTCAGCGCCGGGAACGCGGATTCCAACTCGGACATTCGGCCACTTCCTTATCCCGCACTGCGAGATGCCGCGGAGGCTGCCACTTCGATGAATGCACGCGCGCGCGCGCCCGGGTCCGGGGCGGCGATCAGGTCGCGCACCACGGCCAGCGAATCGGCGCCGGCGCGATAAACCTGGGCCGCGCGCTCCAGCGTGATGCCGCCGATGGCCACCAGCGGTTTTGCCGTCAATTGACGCGCGCGCCGCAAAAGTTCCGTCCCCACAACGGCATCCGGATTTTTCTTGGTTGTCGTGGGAAAAACCGGGCCAAACGCGATGTAGTCCGCGGAGGTAAGGTTCGCCGCCGCCACCTGTTCGAGCGTGTGCGTGGATACGCCCACCCAAAAATCATTCTTGAGGTTGCGACCGGCAATGGCCCCGCCGCAAACGGCGCGCGATTCTTCCACGCCTAAATCTTCCTGCCCCACGTGCACGCCGCCGGCGCCCGCGAGCAGCGCGATATCCGGCCGGTCATTCACGATAAATCGCACGCCGCGCGCGCCGAGGATTGCGGAAAGTTGCCGGGAAATTTCGAAATTTTCGCGGGAAGAAGCCGTCTTATTGCGGTATTGAACCAGTTCGACCCCTGATCCTGCCAGCGTTTCGGCCAAAACCAGCTCCGATCCGGTCAACAAAGTGGAATCGATTATGGCATAGAGGCGAGGGAACACAAGTTTCATGTGGATTTATCCAGCCGAACGTGTGGCGAATCGGTCAAGGAAGTGGGTATCCAGGCGGCCCGCGGCAAAATCCGGATCGGCCATGATTTTTCGCTGCAGGGGGATGGAGGTCTTAATCCCTTCGATCACGAACATCTCCAGCGCGCGCCGCATCCGCGCGATGGATTCGCCGCGCGTGTCGCCATAGGCAAGCAGCTTAGCCACCAGCGAATCGTAATACGGCGGGATGACTCCGTCGGCGTGCGCCGCCGTATCCACGCGGATTCCGGGGCCGCCGGGCGTTCGAAACACGGTAATGCGTCCCGGCGAAGGCACGAAGGTTTCCGGATCTTCGGCGTTGATGCGGCATTCGATGGCATGCCCGCGGGAAACCGGCTGGCCGACCACATCTTCCAGTTTCTCTCCGGCGGCAAGACGTATCTGCGATTTGATCAGGTCCACGCCGGTGACCAGTTCCGTGACCGGGTGCTCGACCTGGATGCGGGCATTCATTTCAATGAAGTAAATCGAGCCGTCTTCATCCATCAGGAACTCCACGGTCCCCGCGCTGCTGTAGCCAATTTGTTGCAAGGCCTCCACAACGCGCGCACCCAGTTCGGCGCGCTGTTTGGGGTCGACTGCCGGAGACGGCGATTCCTCCACAAGCTTCTGGTGGCGGCGCTGGATGCTGCATTCACGCTCGCCCAGGTGCATGACGCGCCCGTGCTTGTCTCCCAACACCTGAAATTCGATGTGGCGGGGCCGCTCGATGAACTTTTCGATATAGACGTCGGGCACGCCGAAGGCCTGCTGCGCTTCGTTGCGCGCCGTCACGAAGGCCGGGGCAAGCTCATCCTCACTGCGGACCACGCGCATGCCTCTGCCGCCGCCTCCCGCCGAAGCCTTTACGATTACCGGATATTTGATGCGGGCGGCTTCGACCAGCGCGGCGGCCTCATCTGGCACAATTCCCTGCGAACCGGGCACGACGGGTACGCCTGCCGCCGACATCTCGCGGCGCGCCTGGTCCTTTTCCCCCATCATGCGGAGTAAATCGGGCGAGGGGCCGATAAAATTGATATGGGAGGCCTCGCATACTTCCGCGAAGTTCGCATTTTCGGAAAGAAAGCCGTAGCCGGGATGAATGGCGTCCACATTGGTGATTTCCGCGGCGCTGATCACCTGGGGGATGTTCAGATAGCTTTCGCTCGAGCGCGGCGGCCCGATGCATACGGCCTCGTCGGCAAAGCGGACATGCAGGGCGTTCCTGTCCGCCTCGGAGTACACCGCCACCGTGGCTATGCCGAGTTCCTTGCACGCATCGATCACGCGCAGGGCGATTTCACCGCGATTGGCAATTAGGATTTTTCGAAACATTTCAGGCCGGTGAAAACGAAAACTTGCCGACTATTTCTTTTTTCCCGCGGGTCGCAGCGCAATCAGCGGTTCGCCATACTCCACCGGCTGACCGTTTTCGACTAAGATTCGCACGACTTCCCCGCTGACGTCCGCTTCAATTTCGTTCATCAACTTCATGGCTTCGATAATACATACGGTCTGCCCGGCCTCGACCACGTCACCAACACGGACATAAGGCCCGGATTCAGGGCTTGCGCCCGCATAGTAGGTGCCGACGATGGGCGACTTGATGACGTGCTGCTCTTCGGCCGCAGGGGTTGCCGGCGAGGCCGGTTCGGGCCCGGCGGACGGAGTTGCTTCCTCGGCCGGGGCCGGAGTTTCCGCCAGTACCTTGGGAACGGCTGGCGAGGACGCGACCGGCAGCGCCATGCCTTTCGGCGCGCTGGATGGCGTAACGGCCTTTTTCAGCCGGATGCGCAGGTCCCCATGAGCGTATTCGAACTCCTCAAGGCCATGCTCGGACATGAACGACAGCAAACGCTCCAGCTGCCCGAGATCTATCCCGGGCACAGCAACGTCGGCGGCTTGCGATTGTTTTTTAGATCCCTTCATAATTAGAGTTCGAGGAATTCCCGAGGAACAGTGGTCAGAATTTCACATCCGCGGGGCGTCACCAGGGCATCGTCTTCGAGACGAATTCCCCCAACGCCTTCCATGTATACCCCTGGTTCCAAAGTCACCACGTTACCGGCCTCCAACTTCCTTTTTTGGCCACGAGCGATCCGGGGATCCTCATGAATTTCCAAGCCGATCCCATGGCCCGTGCTGTGGACAAAATAGCGACCCAACCCTTTATGTTGGAGCACGTTGCGGGCTGCCGCGTCCACTGCACCAGCCGCTACTCCAGATTTGAGCGCATCGCGTGCCGCGCTCTGCGCTTCCAGAACTGCTTGGTACCAGCGGCGGACCCTCAGAGGCGCCCGGCCAACATAAACGGTACGTGTAAGATCGCTACAGTAGTGGCGCAGTATAGCACCCAGGTCCAGCACGACCAACTCGTTTTTCCCGATTCGACGCTCGGTGGGCCCCGCATGGGGCAACGCAGACCTCGGCCCGGAAGCTACAATCGCCTCGAACGACTCCCCGGAAGCGCCCTTTCGGCGCATCCGGTAGCCAATTTCCGCTGCGATGTCGATTTCTGTGACGCCGGGCCGGATCAATCCAATGGCTTCCTGCATGACCTCGGAGCCAAGGCGCGCGGCGTCTCGAATCCGGTCAATCTCAAAAGGGTCCTTGACGGCGCGGAGATCGTCCACGATTCCGTCTATCCCCATCCACCGGATGTTCTTTCCCGCGAACTTCCTGAGCGCCTTCCAACCTGACAGCGTGAGCCGCGAAGGGGCGACAGCAACTCGGGGCCGCGCCTTCTTTTTCAAATGTTCGGCGACGGCCTCCAGAAGCGAGCCTCGATGGATGCGCACACGGAATCCGGGGGCTTCCTGTTTCGCCTGAATGGTGAACCGCCCATCGGTAAACAAGGTCGCCGAGGAGGATTCCACCAGCAGCGCGCCGGAGTCTCCCGAAAACCCGCTCAGGTAATAAACATTGGGCGGGTGCGTCTCCAGCAGCGCGTCGACTCCCAGCGCGGCGAGAGCGGCGCGCAGCGTCTTGATTCTCTTTGTGGCAGGCATGTGCATAAAAAGAAGGGAGGAGACCGAAGCCTCCTCCCGAATGACCCGGCGATCAAACGCGCGTGACTTATCCCGGTAAAATTCGAGGCGTCACGAAAAACAACAGTTCCTGGGTCGATACGCTGATCGAAGTGTGTTTGAACAGGTTTCCAATCAACGGCATGCTTCCCAGCAGAGGAACCTGGTCAACACTGGTGGTCTGGTTGTTCACAACCACCCCGCCAATTGCCACTGTGCCGCCATCATTGACCAGCACTTTGGTCTGGGTGGACTGGGTATCCAGTGCCGGCATCCCTTGAATGCGGGCGATGCCCTGGTCGATTTGCGTGTTTTCAACCGTGATGTCCAGGAAAACAGTGCCCGCCGCCGTAATCTGCGGCGTCACTTCCAGCTTCAGCACGGCGTCCACATACTGCACGGCGATCGTGTTGTTGATGCTGGTCTGAATCGGTATCTTCGTACCCTGCTTCACGGTCAGCTTCTCGTTGTTTTGGGTTATGCCCTTCGGTTCGGACAAGACCTTGCCCACGCCACGGCTTTCCATGAGGCTGAGCATGAAGTCGAGAGCAAAGTTAGGGCTGCTGAAGATGTACGTCAGCCCGCTGGTGGCAGCCGTCGCGGCAAGGTTGGTCGCCAAAGGCATTTGCACGCCTACCGCGGTTCCCGGAGATTGTGCCCCCGAGCCGACGACGTACGCCGGGGAGGAAAATGGCGGAATTACCGTTCGAATGACCGGGCTGGTTCCCACTGAGGTATTTCCGCCGAATGTATTGTTCCCGGCTCCGAAGGAATAGGCGAGTTGCGTGCCGATTTCCCGCGCAAAGGAGCGCGAGGCCTGTACCACGCGGGCGTCGATTTCCACCTGCTTGGACTTGCGGTCCAACTGCCGCAGCAAATCATCGATCTTGGGTATGGAAGATGGAATGTCGCGAATGATCAGGGTGTTCGAGCGAGCGTCGGCATAAATAGTGCCGCGGGGCGACAGAAACGTCTTGAGGGTGCCCACCATGGAATTAGCCTGCGCGTAGCTGAGAACGCGCGTGACCGTCACCGGCTCGATGGCATCGGATTGTGCCTTCAAGAGCTCGCGGCGCTGGTCTGCTTCGCTCTTCAAGGTCGCCTGCGTCGCAATCCGCAGGACGTTGCCATCGATTTCCTTGGTCAGCCCGTTGTTGCGCAACACAATGTCCAACGCCTGATCCCAGGGCACCTGATCGAGAACCAGTGTGACCGTACCGTGCACCGCGGGATCCAAAACCACGTTCAACCCGCTGATTTCATGAATCAGCCGGAAAAAGTCCTTCAGGTCAACGTCTTTCAGGTTCACCGAAATCGGGGCGCCTGTATACTTTTTCCCGTCATAGGACGCCAACTGCGGCGCTGCCTGCGGAACAGGCTCTGCCGCAGGAGCGGCGGGAACATTCGCGGGACTCGCAAACCCCATGTCCTTGCCTGTCAGCCAGGTCGGCAGCGGCATTTTCGGAACGTTCAGCGTCGCCGTTTTTTCCGGGGCGGGTTTTCGGATCGCGCGGAAAGAAGCCGGAGTTGCCTGGGCGGCCGGCGCAGTGAAGGAAACCGTTATGCTGGAGCCTTCCTGCTGAATCTTATAGGGAACGAATTTCGCCAGATCGATGACCACACGGGATTTTTCGGCATTTGGTTTTCCCATGCGGACCTGCAGCACCGGCGCATATTCGCTGGGCACACGGTGGTGCGCTGCGGCCAGGCGCGTATCCGAGAAATCCAGGACCAGGCGAGGCGGCGAGTTCAGATGTGAAGTCCGGTAGTGAAGCGCCCCGGTCCCGTCGATGCGCACCGTCGTCTGTTGCCCGGTGTGGGCCACTTGGACTGTGGAAATTGAGGGTTTTTGCGCAGCCGTGCTCGCGCTGGCCTCTGCAGCCAATTGCGCGCATGCAGGCAGAGCCGCCACCGCGGCGCTCGCCAGCAGTAGGCAACCGAACCCGAAGGCCGGCCATTTGATCTTCATTGCTGTTCTCCTGGACTTGGGTAAAGCCGCTTGGTCACCTGTCGTTCTATCGGTTTTCCAAATGCGTCCTTGCCAAACTCGTGGAACGATATGGAATCAAGTGAGATTTTTTCAACCGTCCCGTCATACAACTTGTCGCCATCCTTCAAAAAATAAACACGATTCTGCGGGTTGGAAACGATTGCGATCATTCCGTGCGAATCGTCCACAATTCCGTTGATTCTCAGAGTGGCCACGATGAGTCCCGCCTTGCCGGGAGGCAGATTTCGCGGAGGCCCGCCGCCCGTTCCAGCCTTGTTGAGCAGCGTTTCGAACGGATCACGGCGTCTCGCGGCTGCTTTTACCCCGGCCGGCTTTTCGGCACGGGACCTTGCGGACCTGGCTGTTCCCGTTTGCGATTTGGCGGTGGCCTGCCCCATCAATCGATTGCGCACAGCATTGGGTTGTACGTTCGAATGTTCCTGCGCAAACGCGCAGGGTGCCAGGAACGCCGGCAACGCCAGCAACAATAGTGTTCGCGAAAGCTTTGCGAGTCGCATAGTCAGTCGGCTCAATTCCGCCTAACGACGGGCGGGTTGATTCTTTGCAGCCGGGGATGGTGCGGAATCCCCTGGCTTGCTGAAAAACGTGGTAATCAGGCACTGGCCAGTTACCGTGGTACCCGGGCGCAACGGATATTGTGAATTCTTCGTAGCGCTTAGACCGCTGAAACTCAGATCTCCCACATTGATGATCCGGGAGAGCCGGCTAAGCCTGGAAAAGAAATTGTCGATGTTGAAATAGGGCCCATCGACAGCGACCTCAAATGGCAGTTCGTAGTGATAGTCCTTGGGCACTACGGGTTTCGCAGTCAGGCTGCGAATTTGCACGCCCGAGGCCGAGGCCGCACCCTGCAGCAGGCGCATGAATTCGTCCACTTCCTTATCCTCAGGCACGATCGTCTTAAGGGTATCCAGCTGCTTTTGCAGCGCCGCCATCTGAAGCTTGAATTCCGCATTGCGCCGCTCATACACCTGCAACTCGGCCACCTGGCGATTCAAATCCGAATCCTTATTGTGATTCGCGTCCAGCGTGTTGCGCAGGGAGGCCACCGGAGACATGGGCACATATTCACCAGCCCCGATAATGACCAGCAGGAGCGCAAAGAAGATTAGCGCCTGGAGATACCATGGATATTCGCGAATCGAAATCGCCATCGATCCCCCTAAATCTTTCCCGGCTTGCGGGCCGCGGGCGCGCCGGCACCAGGCGCGCTGGCGGTCGCCTGCGCATTACCCGGCAGGCCGAATTTTGCCGTCAATGTAAAATCGAAGATCTGCACGGCTTTGTCGGTTGTGTCCTGGTGGGATTCCTTGATTTCCACTTGCTGGAAATAGCCCGATCGCTTCAGCTGCGTAATGTAGTTGGCGACGGCGTTGATCGAGCCTGCCGATCCGATGATGGTTAAGTCATCGCCTTTCCGGGCAACCGAAGTCAGCCAAAGAGTGTCCGTGCGGTCCACCGTATTGGCAATGGCGTCCATAAATTCCTGGCCACCGGTGCGATTGCGCTGCAACTGCTCGATCACGGCAATGCGCTGCTGCAGAACGCCCTTTTGCTTCTCAAAGTTTTCCACCTGCACTTTCAGCTGTTCCAGGCGAGCCTTCTCCCCCATCTGTTTCTGGATGTGCGCAAGGACGCGCGTATTTTCGCGATCCATCAGCAAATAGTGGCCATAGAGGGTTCCCATGCTCACAAGGAGAGCGACCGCGAGAAGCACATATTGCAGGCTCGCCTCCATCGGCACGGAGGTGCGCGTCGCTTTGGGCCGTGTTCTTCCCAGCAGGTTGATGCGGATCATGGTTCGTCAAAACTCCTGAGCGCCAGACCTACGGCGATCGCTAGGCGCGGGGCAAGCTCACGAATCTGATCTTCATTGTGCCGCGCGGGATTGATCACGATTTTGCGAAACGGATACATTTCCTCGACAGGAACTCCGAATTCTTCGCGAAGAATATCCATCAGGCCGGGAACGCGAGCGCTGCCGCCGGCTACAACGATTTTTTGAATGCTCTCGCCCGTCGCGGTGGCCCGGAAAAAGTCAAACGTCTTCTGGATTTCCAGAACCAAAATATCGGTTACCGAACGCAGAATCGTTCCGCGGTGTTCCTCGGCGACGCCGGCAATGTTCTCGCCCTTCTTCAATCGTTCCGCGTCATCAAAGCTCAGGTCGAGTTCCTTTTGCAGGGCGTCGGTATACTGATTGCCTCCGACGGAAACGTCGCGCGTAAACAGCGGAATGCCGCCGCGCACGATGTTGATGTTCATGACGCTGGCGCCGATATTGAGCAGGGCGATCGTCTGGCTCAGGTCAGGATCGTAATTGACTTCATAGCAGTTTTGCAGCGCAAAGGCGTCAATATCCACGACCATCGAATTTTTTCCCGCCTGCGCCAGCACGTTGGTGTGATTTAAGATCTTGTCTTTCTTCACGGCCACCAGCAGAACGTCCAATTGCGAATCCACGGACTCGAGCAGTTGATGGTCCAGATTGACGTCCGCGATGTCGAATGGAATGTGTTGGCTGGCCTCTTCCTGGATGCGGTCGTACAACTCATCTTCGGTCATCATGGGAAGCGTGACCCGCTTGACGATCACCGAGTGCCCGGAAACCGCGGTCGCCACGTCCTTCGTCTTTATCTTTTGTGTCTCGAAGATGTTACTGATGGCGTTGGCAACCAGCGGAGCGTCCATAATGGCTCCGTCGACGACGGTATCCTGAGCCAGCGGTTCCAAGCCGAAGCTGACCAGCTCGAAGCCGTGTTTGGTGCCCTTCAACTCGACGGCTTTGATGGAGTTCGAACCGATGTCCAAGCCCACCAGAGACTTTTGTTTTCCGCCACCGAACATGTCGAAACCCCTCTAGGACTCGCTGCCACTTCCTGGCTGCAGGATCATTCTGTCTCTATCTTCGTGGCCCGTTTTAACTGTCGCGTCTGCGGCGACATTCCTGCGCTTCAACCAACCTGATTACGCCAGCGAACCCTCTACGGCCCGGAATTTGGTGCGGAAAAGCCCACTTCGCTACACCTGATAACTGTGAACACATACCGCGCACAGCGAATTTGGCATCCAGGCCCCTGAGTGTCAAGCAATCGGATTCGCAAGTTGCTCTGAGGAATACTGGTTAGGGGGCTGAACGAGCGGGCAGGTTAAGGGCAAAAAACACTATAAATATGGTTCAAGTACTCCTAGTACTACTATTACTAGTGTCTGCTTCAAGGACACATTTTTCGGGAAATTCCTGTTATCCCTTGAGCCCCAGCGTATGCCACATTGCGTCGATGCGTTGCTTGGTCTCCGCGTCCATCACAATTTCGTCCGGCCACGGGCGCCGGAATCCCTCACTCTCCCACTTGCGCGTCGCGTCAATCCCCATTTTAGAGCCGTAGTCCTGGATGCGCGAAGCGTGGTCCAGCGTATCCGCCGGGCCCATGGCAAACTCGACGTCCCTTTGCGGATCGATGGCGCAAAGCGATTTCCACGTGACTTCGCTGAAGTTCTGCACGTTCACGTCGTGGTCGACGACGACAACAACCTTCGTGAACATGGCCTGCCCCAGCGACCAGATGGCATGCATGATTTTGCGCGCGTGGCCCGGATAAGACTTGCGGATCG
Organism: Candidatus Dormiibacterota bacterium; assembly: GCA_035533775.1. GTDB lineage: Bacteria > Acidobacteriota > Terriglobia > Acidiferrales > UBA7541 > Palsa-360. The sequence goes on from DATLTA010000057.1 coordinate 60,088, forward strand.
ACACAATCATCAGGTTATGGAAGACGCCCTCGGCCGGCATGGCAACGTCCACAATCTCCGGATACTGCATTTTCATGACCGGGAGAAAAACGCGTTCGACCGCGTGCCCCATGAAAAAGTCCTCCTGCGGCGGCGGGCCGACGATCGTCGTCAGGTAGATGGGATCGCGGCGGTGGGTCACGCAGGTCACGTGAAAAACGGGAAACTCCCCTTCCAGCGAATAAAAGCCCGTGTGATCGCCGAAAGGGCCTTCCGTGCGCATTTCCTTCAGGTCCACATACCCTTCCAGCACGATTTCGGAGTTGGCGGGCACTTCCAGGTCGGAGGTTTCGCAGCGGACCATTTCCACAGGGTCGCGGCGCAGAAAGCCGGCAAACATCATTTCGTCGAGGTCCGGAGGAATCGGCAAAATGCCGGACAGGCACGTCATGGGGTCGGAACCGATGGCGACGGCCACGTCAATGCGCCCGTCGGGATTGGCGGCGCGAGCGCGGCGAAAATGCTCGGCGCCATGCTTTTGCGTTTGCCAGTGCATGCCGGTGGTGCGCTCGTCATACACCTGCATGCGATACACGCCGACGTTGCGTTTCCCGGTTTCCGGATTGCGCGTGAAGACGAGCGGCCAGGTGATGAACCGCCCCGCGTCCTTCGGCCAGCACTGCAGGATCGGAAACTCAAGCAGGGAGAAATTTTCGCGCTGGATGACTTCCTTGCACGGCCCCGTCTTCACCGACTTCGGGAAAAACGACCCAAGCTCGGCAAGCTTCGGCAGCATTTTGATTTTGTCGAGCAGCCCCTGCGGCGATTGCATGTCGAGAAAGCCGCGGATGCGCGCTCCCACTTCGTCCACGTCGGAAACCTCCAGCGCCAGGTTCATGCGCCGCTCGCTGCCCAGCATATTGATGAGCAGGGGCACGCGCGAGCCCTTGGGCCGCTCGAATAGAAGCGCCGGGCCTCCGGCGCGGGTCACGCGATCGGTGATTTCCGTGATTTCGAGGACCGGATCGATTTCGGCGGTGATGCGCCGCAGTTCGCCCTCTTTTTCCAGCTTCTTGATGAATTCGCGCAAGTCTCGAAACGCCAAGCTGCCCTCCACGTGATGACCAGCACCCGCCCGTGATTCCCGCGCACCCGCAACGCCGGAAAGAGCTCGTCCACGGGTAAACGCAAAAAGCGAACGGGCAACAGCGGCTGTTCCACGAACCTAACGCGCCACTCTAGCACGAAATCGCGGCCATTGAATTCTTGCAAGACTTCGGCGGGTTTGATAGCGTTAAATCTGTGCGGGCGTAGTTCAATGGCAGAATAGAAGCTTCCCAAGCTTTAGACGTGGGTTCGATTCCCATCGCCCGCTCCATTTCTCCGCAAGGACTGTCAAAGATTCCGTTCCTACCAGGTTTCTTGAGCCGAGGCGCAATGCGCGCGCTTTTGCGCACATTGGGGGAGGGGGGGAGTAGAAAAATCAGGGGAAAGTGATTCCCCAGATATTTTTTTTCGGGTCCAAAGCAAGAATGCCGACCTGGCCGGACTGCGGCGTACCCATCTCTCCGACCCACATCACGCGGAAAAGGGCGGATTGCCAGCGGCGTTTCAGCTGGATCGTGTCGCCTGGCGACGTCAAATGTCCGATATCCTGCACACGCGCACCATGCCGGCTGACGTCAACCGCATACACGCTTTGAACGAACTTGTTGCCGTTGCGGTCCTCGCCCCGGACCGTGACCCGAATCTGCTTGAGAATTCTGAATTCCCTGCGGGTGAGTCCCCAGAAATGAGGGGCTGGATGTTTGAAGGCGACCCCTACTTGCAACTTCCCCTGCACAACCGTCCCCAGATAGGCAACGCGGCACTCCTGTTCCTGGTGCGTGCGCTTGTTGGCAACCATCACGGTGTCGCCCAATGCCAGCGGCGTGCTCAAAGTCAGCAGCCCGCCGTTGTTATTCACCAACAAAGCGGTGGTTTCTTCATGAAAAATGTTTTCACCCCTGGAAGAGCTGGAGACCCATACAGGCACATGGAGAGAAATCCGCTTGCTGGAGCGCTGCTGCGGCGCGGGCCGATCCGATTCCTTCGCTTTCTTCCGCGGGGGATTCGGGCTGGCCGGCAAGCTCTTGCGCTTTGCTTCCAGGGGCATTTCCCGTTGAACGCCATGCACGGTGCACTCAAAATCCCAGGAGGTTCCCAGGATCTGGTCCAGAGTCTCATTCCGGTTCTCCAGCACCAACAGCTGTTCCTGGTCCCCGTAAGGGCATTTGAGCCGGACGATGTAGTCAGTGGCCATGTCGATCTCGGATAGTCGAGAAAACTCACTATCAAGATTAGGCCTTCCCAGCCCTGGCCGCCAGTAACAACCGGCTTTCCGCGTCGGAAAGGTAAATCCTCAACGATCCGGATTGTCAAAAGACCCTGCATTGCTGCTGGTTGTACTGCAGCGCAAGCGGGAGCAGGCACGGAGCGGGGCAGTCGCGGGATTTTCCGGCAGGTCTTGTCCAGCAACGGTTCACAGACCATTTACACGCCATGCACAACTCATGGACACCTCATGCACAGGTCAAAATTTCAGGGACCCGGCCCGATTTCTGAAAATCGCTCATGGGGGAAAATGACGCATTCCGGCTAATGCCGCGTGGTAGAATCCAGCACGGAGGCCCCCAAATGCAGCTGAATCTGACCGAGACAGACGCACGCACGCTTAAGGAATTTCTGCACGACCACTTTAAGGACCTTCAAATGGAAGTCGCGCGTACTGAGGCGAAGGATTTCCGTCACATGCTCCTGGCTCGACAGGACCTGATCGAGCGCCTGCTCAAGCAATTGGATCAAGAAGTTCCGGGATAATCCGGCTACTGGCAAAATATTACAGACTCCTGGAGCGCCCGTTGCCGGGCTCTCCAGGCTATAACTGATTTTGGCGCCCGCCTCTCGCCATTTTTCGAGCGGAGCGGGCGATTTTTTTTGCCCGCGGCTGGCCGCAAGGCAGCGCACAGGATCGGAACGCATCACGGCACGCCCGACCCTTCTCCATTCTGAATTAACGCGGCCGGGAAGACGGCGGCACGATGCTCTTGATTTGCTGATAGTTGGGATGATCTGTCGGAAATGCGCGCCGGCGAAGGCCGGGACCGTTGGAGGCAAAATCAGGCTGTCAGAGGCCGCCCTTCTTTTTTTCCAGCTCGGCCCAGCGGGCGTAGAGGCGATCCAAAGCGTCCTGCGCCTCTTCCATTGCGACGCAGGCATCCTTGAGAAGCTGAGGATCGCCGGTGACGGCGGGATCTTCCAGGGCGAGGCGTTTGGCTTCGAGTTGCGCGTCCGCCTCGGCGATGCGTTCCTCGATGTTTTCGAGGTCGCGAGACTCGACGTAGGTAAGCTTCTTTTTGGATGCGGCCGGGCGGGCTTCTCCCGGCGCAGGGGCGCGGCGCGTTCCGCTTGAAAAGTTGGCGGTGCCCTTCTGCCGCGAGCGCTGCCAGACATCCCACTGCGAGTAATCGGCAAAGCGTTCGGCGCCGCCCAGGCCATCGAGACCGAGCACAATGGTGGAGACACGATCCAGCATGTAGCGGTCATGCGTCACCAGCACTAGCGCGCCTCGAAATTCGAGCAGGCTTTCCTCCAGAATTTCCAGCGTGGGAATGTCCAGATCGTTGGTGGGCTCATCCAGCAGCAGCACGTCGGCAGGTTGCAGCATGAGCTGCGCGATCAGGACGCGAGCGCGCTCCCCGCCGGAAAGTTTGCCGACGGGCTGGCTGAGATGCTCGGGATCGAAGAGAAATTTTGACGCCCAGGAAGCGACATGAATCACGCGATCCTGATAAATGACCGAATCGCTGTCCGGAGCAAGGGCGCGGCGCAGGCTGACGTCGGGATCCAGCTCGCGATTCTGGTCAAAGTAGACGATGCGCAGCGAATCGGCCTTGCGAATCTCTCCGCGCGTGGGCTGGATGTCGCCGCGCAGCAGGCGCAGCAGCGTCGTTTTGCCGCTTCCGTTCGGGCCCACCAATCCCACGCGCATGCCCGAAGTCACGGCAAAGTTTATGCCGTCGAACAGCGTGCGATCGCCGATCGCGTAGGTCAAATCTTCCATGGCGATCAGGCGCTTGGTCTGGCGGTCAGTCGCGGAAAAATCGATTTTCGCGGCGGAGGTGCGCGTCCTGGCGTTCAGGTCCGCCAACTCGCCGATCATTTCGTGCGCCGTATCGATGCGCGCCTTCGACTTGGTCGTCCTAGCCTTGGGGCCGCGGCGCAGCCATTCGATTTCCGTGTGCACGCGGTTCTCGAGCGATTCCTGCCGCTTGCGCTGCGCGTGCAGATACTCCTCTTTGGCCTCCAGGAAGGCGCTGTAGTTTCCGCCGACGCGCAGAAAACCATTCTCATACATGCGCGCCAACTCCACCACGGCGGTGGCGACGTTTTCCAGGAAATAGCGGTCGTGGCTGACCACGACGCAGGCAAACGGGGCATTTTGCAGCACCCCTTCCAGCCAGTTGATCCCGGCAAGATCCAAATGGTTGGTCGGCTCGTCCAACAGCAGAACATCCGGCGACTGAACCAGGCCTTCGACAATCGCGAGGCGCTTGCGCCAGCCGCCCGAAAGCGTCGCAGTGGGCGTATCGAGTTCGGTAAAACCGGCGCGCCCCAGCGGCGGGGCCATGCGCGACGCCCGCTCCTTCTCCGGAACTCCCGCGCGGCCCATGGCCGCCTCGATCACGGACCGGATCGTCGCCCCGGGAGCAAATTCCGAATTCTGGGTGACGCAGCTCATTCGCGTGCGCTTGCGAATCGCGACGTCCCCGGCATCCGGGAGCACGCGGCCGTACAGAATTTCCAGCAATGTCGATTTGCCAGACCCGTTCGGTCCAATCAGGCCGATGCGCTCGCCCTCGGAAACGGTGAATGAAATATCCTGAAAGAGCGGTTCGGCGCCGTATCGTTTGGAAAGTCCCTGTGCAGTGATGATCGGAGGCAAATGACTCGGTTTTCTCCCGGAACCAGTTTAACGTGAAGGAGGGAAAGGAGCAAAACGCGCGGGCCATCAGCGTGCAATCCCAGAATCCAACCTGCAGGCGCCGCACGAAATCCGCGCTAAAACCAGCCGCTGCGGTATGCCACCCACCAGCTCAAAGCGCCCAACGGAATCGTCGCTCCCACGCTCCACCAGAACGGCAACGCAACATCCGCCAGCAATCCCAATAACGTCCATGTAGTCCAGAAGATCTTCCGTTCCATCTTTTAATTATAAATCAAAGAACAAAATGCAGGAAAACGCGCAACACCGTGCAATACCAGAAGATAAACATCGACACAGTTCGCCGGGAGATAAACGGATGCCTGCAGCGGCTATTTCTGCTGGATCGTTTCCAGATAGCGGATCAGGTTTTGCATGCGCACGTTGCCGAAATCCCGGTCATTCTCAATCTGGTGGAAAATCGGCCCCCAGACGGGCATTTCGCGGGAGCCATGCGTCACCAGCGAAGGTTCGTCGCCGGAAATAATTTTCCGCACGCGCTCGGCCGGAAATTTTCCCCTGTTCTTTTTTGCCAGGAGGGTCAAATCGGGGACTTGGGCCTTCAACGCCGGCGCAACCGTTCCGCCACCTTTGCCGTCAAGCCCGTGGCAGGCTGCGCAGTGGGCGCGGTAAAGATCCGGCCCTTTCACGGAGTAGATCAGGCGCTCGTACTCTTTCAAGGAAACGGGTTTGCTCTGAGCCGCGGCGATTCCCATGGGAAACAAGAAGGAACCTACCGCCAAGCTGATCAGAAGCCGCAAGCCTACATGCATCCTCATTCTTCGCCTCCTCACGAACCCCGGATGACTGGTTGCAGATGCGCTGAATTGCCGAGGAACGCGTCCACACACAACCGTGCGGCTGCGACAAACCGTTTGCGAAGCAGCATTTTACCTCACCGCTGCAGCCTGCAACGGAACCTGCACCGCAGCACATCACAGTGAGTTTTCATCGGCCAAAGTATTTCCGTTGGACCGGGAATATACGATTGCGGCTCAATGCCGCATGTGGCGCATACCTCCCCAGTGCGTGAAAAATAGAAGGCTGAGAATGAGCAACGCCATGAACAGAATGTCCTGGGTAACCATGACGCCCTCCTTTCACCATCCTCTCCAACTACCATTAGATTAACGCCCGGCAGCAGATAGCGATGTGATGCGGAGTACATTCCGGCGTGATGGAGGTCACAGGGGGGATGAGGTAGAAGCTATCTCATAAATGCCCGCAGATGGTGCATGCTCCAAGATTCAGGGCTATAAAACCCAGCTTTTCTTGCGATTTTAATGTCGCGGTTGAAGCCGCGACCCACGAAGCCCATTTATGAGATGGCTTGGCTGTGTTGACATCCTCTTCCATGCGTGCATTTCAGCTTCCCCGGCGGAGCCAAAGTTGTAGCTCCCCTGTTTCGATGCGAGGGTTTTTCGCACAAACGGACGGAAAAACCCCCGCGTCTGAAGAGGCGGGCTACAGCTGATTCTGCAACGGCAACGAGCCGGAAATTCCACTTAGACCGGAGCGCGCATATCGCTGGACGTGCCGCCAGCGGCCGGGATGTAGCATTTCCGCGTGTAGTCCATAACCATGCGGTCGGCATTGAACCTCCAGCCGAGCGTGCGAATGGTGCGCTTCATGCGCTTGATCCAGCCGCGCGGCAAGCCATCGTGATCCCGGTGGTAGAAGAGCGGAATCACTTCCTCGCGAAGTACGCGGTACAGATCCTCGCCATCGCGCGTATCGTGAACGTCCATGTTGGTGTGCGTCCGGCCGGTTCCGATAGCGAAACCGTTTAAGCCGTCATAGGCTTCGGCCCACCAGCCGTCCAGAACGGAAAGGTTCAAGCCGCCATTCAAAACGACTTTCTGGCCGCTGGTGCCGGAGGCTTCGAGCGGGCGCCGGGGATTATTCAGCCACACGTCGACGCCTTGCACGAAATGACGGCCCACGTTGATGTCGTAGTCTTCCACGAAGACGAATTTATTGGCGAACTGCGGGTCCCGCATGAGTTCCGCAATCTGCTGCAACACACGCTTGCCTGGCTCGTCGTGAGGGTGGGCTTTCCCGGCGAAAACGAATTGCAGCGGGCGTTTGGGATCGTTCACCATCGAGGCCAGCATCTCGATGTCTCTCAGGATCAGATTGGCTCTCTTGTAGGTGGCAAAGCGCCGGGCAAATCCAATGGTCAGCGCGTCAGGACTTAAAACTTTGTCCAGGCTTTGCAGAGTCTTGGGCGATTCCCCGCGGCGTCCGGCCTGCTCGACGGCGCGGAGGCGCACAAATTCCAGCAGCCGCGCTTTCAGGCCTAGATGCGTTTCCCAGAGTTCCCCATCGTCGACGTTCTCGATTCCTTCCCAGATGTGCGGTTCGCCGCTCTGCTCGTGCCAGCGGGGTCCCAGGTGGCGGTCATACAGGCGGAACATCTGCGGCGCAAGCCACGTGGGAACATGGACGCCGTTAGTGATGTGCCGGATCGGCACAGCTTCTTCCGATCTGCCCGGATACAGCGAAGTCCACATTGCGCGGGAGACTTCCCCGTGAAGAGCCGACACCGCGTTGGCGCGCTGCGAGAGTTTCAGTCCGAGAACCGTCATGCAGAACGCCTCATCGCTGTTGAAGGGATTCTCGCGCCCGAACGACATGAGCCTGTCATGGGAAAGGCCCAGCGAATCCCGCAAGGGCCCCAGGTGTTCTTCGATCAGATCCGCGCCGAACCGGTCATGGCCCGCGGGAACCGGCGTGTGCGTGGTAAACACGACCTCGCGAGAAACGCGCGGAACGGCCTGGTCGAAGTTCAGGCCCTCTTCTTCCATGCGGCTGCGTATCGCTTCGAGCACGGCGAATCCGCTGTGCCCCTCATTGAGATGCAAAACGCTCGGAGTAATGCCCATCGCTTTCAGCGCGCGGAAACCTCCCACGCCGAGCAGCAATTCCTGGCGAATGCGCACGCGGCCATCGCCTCCGTACAGGCGCGAAGTGAGTTCCCGATCCTCGGGCGCGTTTCCCTCGACATTGGAATCGAGCAGGAGCAGCGCGATGCGTCCCACCTTCACGCGCCAGACCTTGGCGCGAATCAATCCGCTTCGCGTTTCGATCTGGATGCTGACGGGTTCACCCTTCTTTCCGATGGCCGGCTCCATCGGCATCCGGCTGACGTCGGTCTGCAGATATTCCTCCTGCTGCCAGCCGACTTGATCCAAGCGTTGACGGAAATAGCCCTGGCCGTAGAACAGTCCGATTCCGATCAGCGGAATCCCCAAATCGGACGCGCTCTTGATGTGATCTCCCGCGAGAACACCCAGGCCGCCGGAGTATATGGGGATGGATTCATGCAGGCCGAATTCGGCGGAAAAATAGGCCACCGGGCGCGGCCGCAAAATTCCGGCGTGCCGCGCGCCCCAGGTCCTGTCCGCCGCGCGATATTCCCGCTGGCGGCGGTAGGCGTAGTTGATCCGGCCATGCAAGCCAAGCTCGCGCGCGCGTCGCTCGATTCCAGACAGCGGAATTTCGCTGAGCAGGGCGATGGGATTGTGATTGAACTGCTTCCAGCGCAACGGATCGAGATCGCGGAACACACTCGCCGATTCGTTGTCCCAGCTCCACCACAGATTTCGCGCCAGCGACCAGAGCCGCTCCTGGATCGGCGCCACAAAACGATCCAGCGTGCGCGCCTCGCTGACCACGGGGGCAAGCTGCGCGGCCGTCTCCGCCAGCATTTTGATTTCGCCGGCCGTGAACGCGCGCGCCTCAATCGTCTGTACCACCAGGACGCCCTGCAATACTCCGCCGTCAATGAAGGGAACGCCGAGGAACGACTGGTACGCTTCTTCGCCCGATTCGCTGAAATATTTGAAGCGCGGATGGTTTTTGACCTGCTCAACGGCCACCGGCTGCACTTGTTCGGCAACCAGGCCCGCAAGGCCTTCGTGCAGGGCCATGCGCAGCGTGCCCACACACTGCGGGCGCAAACCGAGCGTCGCGGTCAGGATCAGGTTGGCGCGATCCGGTTCCAAAAGATATGCGGAGCAGACATCCGTCTTGAAACGCCTGGCGATCAGCGCCACCACGTTCATGAGCGTTTCCGCGGGCTTGCCTCCCTCCGCGGCGAGATGCGCGATTTCATCCAGTGTCAGGGCATGGCTGGCATTCTGCGGAAAAGCGGTCTGCAAAACCGGGGAAGTATCTTCATCGTTCCACTGCGGTCCGGTAATCGGTGGCGCCATCAATCTCCTCTTATCTTAAGCCTTAGGTCATGCAGAATTTCGATTCGCGTAAATCCACTGCTGTTGTGGATTGGCCCACTGCCAGAATCCTCAAGCAAGTCTGGATCAGATATCGCATGGACTGGGTCGAGATCACCGGGGCCCGCCTATCGAACGTAAAAAAAATCGCATCCCAAAACAGCGTCTCACTCGGCAAACACATTTCCATCAGGGCCACATGCACTGTGGCAAGCGCTTGCTGGAAAGTCCAATCCACAAATTTGATGGCCGCAATAGCAAATGCTTGCGATGCAGATACTCCCCTGCCCGCGGCGATGGCAATGCACAGCCGGGCGGGCATTGTGCCCCGGGGAATGCAATAATCTTTCGCGGCAAAGTAAAATGAGTGCGCCCGTAACGGTGCGGCAAAATTCTGCAGCGAAGCTCAGGGATGTTCAGCGAAGATGATACACGATTTCGATGCCATCATACTGGGCGCCGGCGCCGCCGGACTCCAGTGCGCCATAGAAGCCGGTAAACGCGGGCGCCGCGTCGCCGTCCTGGAACGAGCTGAACGCGCCGGGAAGAAAATTCTGATCTCCGGCGGCGGACGCTGCAATTTCACCAATCTGAATTGCGGGCCCGAGCATTTCCTTTCGGCCAACCCGCACTTTGCGAAATCGGCCCTGGCCCGGTACACGCCCCCGGACTTCATCGCCCTGGTTGAGAAACATCGCATCCCGTATCACGAGAAGACGCTGGGCCAGCTTTTCTGCGACCACTCCGCCCACGACATCGTCAAAATGCTGGAAATCGAATGCCGGGAAACGGGAGTGCAAATCATTTTGGGTTGTAACATCCAGGAAGTGCGGCGCACCGACCGCTATGTCATCCGCACCGAGGCGGACGAATTCCACGCCCCGGCGCTGGTCGTCGCCACGGGCGGGCTATCGATTCCCAAGCTGGGTGCAACGCCGCTGGGGTACGACCTGGCGCGGCAATTCGGCTTAAAAATCCAGCCTGCGAAACCCGCACTGGTGCCGCTGGTTCTGGGGGAAAAGGAACGCACGGAATATTGCGATCTGGCCGGTGTGTCGGCGGACGTGATCGCCACCGCGAGTAGCCACCATTTCCGAGAAAAAATGCTGATCACGCACCGCGGGTTGAGCGGGCCGGCCATCCTGCAAATTTCTTCGTATTGGCAGGAGAATGGACCGATCCAAATCGATCTGGCGCCGGGATGTGAAGTTACCGCCGCGATTCGCGAGGCCAAGGCGCGCACGATGTCGGCCGCGCGTGTCGCGCTGCAATCCATACTTCCAAAGCGCTTCGCCACGCGCTGGCTGGATTTGCACGCGCCGCAGGCATGGACGAACGAGGCGCTCGCCCTTCTGGAAAATCAAATCCACGCCTGGGTACTGGAACCAGCGGGCACGGAGGGTTTTGAAAAAGCGGAGGTTACCGCGGGCGGCGTGGATACCGGCGAATTATCGAGCAAAACGATGGAAGCGCGCGGCGTTCCCGGACTGTTTTTCATCGGTGAAGTCGTAGATGTAACGGGGCATCTGGGCGGATTCAACTTTCAATGGGCCTGGGCCTCGGGAGCCGCCGCTGGCCGAGCCATGTGAAGGCTCAGCGAAGACTTATGGTCGGCTAACCTAAGAGCATCGGGCGCCAAATCAGGTTCCGCTAACCTACCGCATGCAAATCCGTCTAAAATGAATGACGAACGATACAGGCAACAAACCAGCTCTACAGAATCTGCAGGATCGAATCGCATGAAGGAGAAACTATGAATTCGCGCAACTTTTGGAAGCGACCGCAGGTAATAGCTGTCGCCATGATTCTTTTGGTGGGAATGGCGGGGCTGGGCATAGCTCGCGCCAGCCAGAAGGCGACTTTCTCCGGCTTGCACGCGTCGCTGAAACTGGCCAACCCGAATGAAGGGCCCAGTAAAACCGGATTTGCGCCCGTTGTGAGGGCTGTGCTTCCATCCGTCGTGAATATCTCGTCGTCCAAGGTGGTCCACTCGTCCTCCATGAGCCCGGATGAGATGCCACCCTTCTTTCAACAGTTTTTCGGACAGCAGTTTTCCGGCCCGGGGTCCGAGAACATGGCGCCGAAGCCGCGCGATGAGCGCGAAAGCAGCTTGGGATCGGGCGTGATCGTCAGCCCCGACGGGTATATCCTGACCAACAATCATGTGGTGGAAGGCGCCACCGACGTGCTCGTCACTTTTTCGGATAAGCGCCAATTGAAGGCCAAAGTCGTAGGCACGGATCCCAAGACGGACATCGCCGTGTTAAAGGTGGAAGGAAGCGATTTTCCTCCCATCACGGTCGGTGACTCCAGCAAGGTGCAGGTCGGCGATTACGCGCTGGCCATTGGCGACCCGTTTGGCGTGGGACAAACCGTGACCATGGGAATTGTCAGCGCCATGAATCGCGGAAACCTGGGCATTGAGGATTACGAAGATTTCATCCAGACCGACGCTCCCATCAATCCGGGAAATTCCGGCGGCGCGCTTGTGAATGACCGCGGCGAACTGATCGGCATCAATACCGCCATCCTTTCGCACGGATCGGGCGGCAATGAGGGCATCGGATTCGCCATTCCCATCAACCTGGCCCGGGCGGTGATGACTCAAATCCTGGAACACGGCAAAGTCAATCGCGCGTACCTGGGAGTTATGATTCAGGACGTCACGCCGAACATCGCCAAGGCCATGTCATTGAAGAGCATGCAGGGCGTTCTGGTGGG
>DATLTA010000058.1:0-3416 GCA_035533775.1 Candidatus Dormiibacterota bacterium
CACGCTGGCAGTAGCAGCGCGCATGGTCTGTTTCAAATGCTCATTGTCAGGTTGACCCTGATGTGGGAACTCTGCTGTGAGGACTCGCACGTTTTCTGTTACCGTATAACCAGGGGGCGTGCGCGCCTTCCCCGGAGGAACCGGCCAGCCTCGGTGACAGGAGTTCATGATCGGATCGCTTGAGCACGTCATTCATTTTCTATTTAACGTCAAGGGCCTGATTGAGTGGGGCGGCACGCTTCTGGTTTGCGTGATCGTTTTCGTCGAGACGGGTTTCTTCGTGGGATTTTTTCTGCCGGGCGATTCCCTGCTGATCACGGCGGGAATTTTCGCGGCCTCCGGCCAGTTGCATCTGGCCGAGTTGCTTCTGGTGGTTCCCCTGTGCGCGATTGTCGGAGACCAGGTCGGGTATTGGATCGGGCGGAAAGCGGGACAGGCCCTGTATCGACGCAAGGATTCCCTGCTGTTTCGACGGCGACATCTGGACCGCGCGCATCACTTCTACGAAAAATACGGCGGCAAGACCGTGATCCTGGCGCGGTTCGTTCCCATTGTGCGGACGTTCTGTCCGCCGGTAGCAGGCGCGGCCTTGATGCCCTACGGGCGCTACTTGATTTTTGACATCGCGGGGGGAATCTTGTGGGTCGGAAGCACGCTTCTGGGCGGTTTTTTTCTGGGCCGGAAGATCCCCAATATCAGCGAAAACATTCATTATGTGATTGCGGTTGTGATTCTTCTCTCGCTGCTGCCTCCAGCGATCAGTTTGCTGCGCTCCCGGTATTCGGGCGCTCCCAGACCTCCTGCAGCCCCACAACCAGCCCCTTTCGAGCGTGACTAGCCGTGCCCTTTCTCGGCCTCCCCATCGAACAAGCACCCCGCGCCGTCATTTTTGACATTGGGCGCGTGATTATTCGCGTCGAAATGTCGCGTTCGGTTGCAATGCTTGGCCAGCGCAAAGAATTGTCAAATTTGCAGCTCTTGCGCGAACTGGAATCCGACTCGCGGTGGCCCGACTGGCAGGAAGGCCGAATGGCGCCGCGCGAATGGCATGCCCACCTGGCCGGGAAATTTCAGTTTTCACACACCTTTGAGGAATTCTGCGCCATCTGGAACAGCGTCCTCGATCCGGACACGATATTGCCGGAGCAACTCTTTGAGCGCCTGGCCGCGAAGTGCCGCCTGGCCTTGCTTTCGAATACGGACCCCATTCACGTGGCGCATTTCGAAGCGACCTTTCCGTTTGTCCGGCATTTTCCCGCGCGCGTGTATTCCTGCCGCGCCGGGGCGAGCAAGCCTTCCCCTGCCATCTTCCACCGCGTCCTGCGTGAATTGAACGCGCTGCCCGAAGAGGCCATGTTCATCGACGATATCCACGAAAACGCCGCCGCCGCGGCCCGCCTCGGGATCAACGCCTTCCATTTCACCTCCGCCGAGGAATTGATCGCCGAACTATCCCGCCTGGGGTTGTAGAGAAAAATCAAAAGCCGCGCCATGCCGCTATCGCCATAGCAGGATCCATAGCAGGACTTATGATAGAAGCATAGAAGCGTCCCATATGCAGTGGAGGGGGGAGAGGGTATATGCGTCGAAAAATCGCAAAATGTCCAAACTGCGCGATTGCCATGCGCAAGTACAAAACTCCGGTTGTGCTGTTCCACCCCAGCAGGGTGCTTGGAAAACTTTCACAGCAGATTACACCGCTGAGATTCGGAATTGTCGTGCAGCCCTTTTCCTGTTCCAGCTGCGGACTGGTGCAATTCTTCGAAACGGCGAGGACCAACGCGACGCCCGCAAGTGCGGGCCGTCCATTTCCATCTCCCCGCCGGGAAACTCGAAGGGCCTAGAGATCGCCGTCGAAGGGCGAGAACCAGCCTGTTCGAATGCGGGTCCTGCGGCGGTTGCGCGCCGGGCTTTCCATCGGGATTTCGTTTTGTGTTTCGTGTCTGGCTGGACAGCGCCGGACGATTTGTATTTGGCGCTAATTCGAGAGAGACTCAAGCAGCCATGATCCGTGTCATGTGCTTTGCCAGAACAATATGCGGATATGGAAGTGGCAGACAGGGTTGAGAGAAACTGGTTGGGAGGAATTCATGTCGAGCCCGAAATGTGCCGTCGCTCGCTGCCGGTGGATTGCAGTGTTTGGGCTCATGGTTTCAGGATTCGTTTTGGCAGCCCCTGCCAGCGGCCAGCAAAAGGAAGCAACCCCTCCGGCAACTGCCCCGCCCGCGGCGCCCGCGCCGACTGCGGCGCCGGTGAGCGGAAGTCCCGTGATCGTGAACGGCAAGACGCTCTTCGTCATTCAGGAGGGCTATTTTGCGTTCACGGCCGATGCCCGCGCCACAGCCATCGAAGCCAGAATCGAAAACCTGTCGCGACTGCCGCAATCGAGAATCGCTGCAATCCGCACCTACGACGAGGAATCGACGACGGCCATCGCGGATGGCACCCAGGTGATCATGACGATCACCGAAAAGGATGCGCAGGCGGCCAAACGAAGCCGGACGGAACTGGCAGCCGACTACGCGCAGCGCATTCGCGTCGCCGCAGAAGCGCTTCGCAAGCAGTACAGCCTGAAAACATTGGTGATTGCGGCCCTGTGGGCTCTGCTGGCTACGGGCGTCCTTCTCGGCCTACTGAAATTATTCAGTATGGCTTTCAAGGCATTGAACCGCGGCATTAAAAGCTGGCATGGAAAGTACATTCGCTCCATCCGAATCCAGAAACTCGAACTGCTCCCTGCCGCGCGAATAACCGCACTGCTGCTTTTGTTGAGCAGGCTGCTGCGTGCCGCCCTGGTCTTGGTTGCGTTGTATTTGTATATCTCCGTGACGTTCAGTTTATTTCCGTGGACGCAGGGCTACACGAATATTCTGATGGGATATGTCACTTATCCCTTGAACAGGGTGAGCGAGGCGTTTTTATCTTTCGTTCCCAACTTGTTTTTCATCGCGGTGATCTTGCTGGTCGCCTATTACGTGACCAAGGCCGTGCGCTTCCTGTTTGAAGCCGTCGAAAAGGAAAGCATCACGATTCCCGGCTTTTATCGCGATTGGGCGCGCCCCACGTACAAGATCGCCCGATTTCTGATCTGCGCGTTCACCCTGGTCATCGTCTTTCCTTATCTGCCGGGGTCGAAGTCGCCCGCGTTTCAGGGCGTGTCCATATTTTTCGGGCTTTTGCTGTCGCTCGGCTCCTCCTCGGCGGTTTCCAACGTCGTGGCGGGCACGGTCCTCACCTATACTCGGGCGTTCCAGCTGGGTGACCGGGTGAAGATCGGCGAAACCATAGGCGATGTCATCGAAAAAACGTTGCTGGTGACCCGCGTCCGAACCATTAAAAATGTGGACATCTCGATCCCGAATTCGATGGTTCTGGGCAGCCATATCGTGAATTACAGTTCGGGCGACGATGCGCAT
>DATLTA010000059.1:0-5177 GCA_035533775.1 Candidatus Dormiibacterota bacterium
CTTGATCACCTTCATCTCGTTCAAATCTTCGACCAGCCCCTTCGGGCAGGAGTTATTCACGATCACGCGTTCCCATCCCAGGGATATGGGAACCTTGCTCCACTCGCGGCCTGCGCCTCCGGGCAACTCTACGTCGATAAAGCTGCGCTGGCAATTCACCGGACACCAGTGGCACACGGTTTCCTTCGACGTGGTCGTCGTGTACGTCAGCTTTTCGATCACGTCGAAGCCGCGAAATGTACTTTGCCCGCCCTTTTCCCACCAGTCCAGCGATACCATGGCCGCGCCGATCGCTCCTGCCTCTCCCGAATACGGATGCACCACCACTTCCGCGTCGGGAACCTTGGACCGGATGAAGTCCACCTGCGTTTTCACTACGGCGAGATTCTTGTGTGTGCCGCCCTGCAGAATATATTTTTTGCCCACCTGGGAAAGGTTGTTCAATCCGCCCGCGTAAATCCACACGTTCAGCGGCAGGATTGAGCACAGGCCGGCGAGAATTTCCTCCGCCTGCCAGCCCTTGCGCTGCTGATTCACGATGTCGCTTTGCAGGAAGACGCCACACCCCATGGAAAGCTGCGGCATGGCCTGTGCGCGAAACGCTCCCTCGGCGATTTCGCTGAGCGGTATGCCGAATCGCTCGGCGACGCCCTGCAGGAAAGCGCCGTTTCCCGAAGAGCATTGCGAGTTCAGGCGGAAGTCGCTCACTGCGCCGTTTTTCAGGATCATGATCTTGACGTCCACGCCGCCCACGTCGCAGATGCAGTCGGCATCGGGGAAAAAGTGCAGCCCCGCCGACGCGTGGGCGATGGTTTCCACCACGCCGCAATCGGCACCCAGGATGCCCTTCAGCAGATCCTTCCCGTAGCCCGTGATTCCCAGGCTCAAAATTTCGCCATCGCCAATGGCTTCGCGAAGTTGGCGGAACAGGCTGCGCGCATCCTCGATGGGATTTCCTTTGCTCAGCGCGTAGCAGGAGAAGAGCAATTCCCGGTCCGGCGAAAGGCAGACGGCTTTCGCCGTGGTCGATCCGAAGTCGCAGCCAATGGCAACGCGATCCAGTTTTTTCCCCGGCGTCGCGGCATGCATCGCGTTGGAGACGCTGTTACCGGGCGCGGTCGCGTCCATTTTCGAATAAAGATCGATGAACGACCTCAAATTGTCTTCGCTCTCGCACAGCCCGCCGCGGCCCCGCTTCTTTTTCTCTTCGTACTGGCCTTCCTCAATCCACCAGTGCAGCTTTTTCACGCCTTGGTACACGCCGACGGTCGCGGGCTCGCCCATCGCCACTTCGATGCAGCCCAGCGCCGCGTAATACAGGGCATCCTGCGGCACATTGATGAAGGATTCCGGCTCCCTCCCGTCCGGCATCTGAATTTTTCTTTCCTTCCAGATGCGCGTGAGGTGCAGCCTCCAGGCTTCCTGCAGCCCCTTGAAAAACAGGTTTGGCCCGCCCAGCAGCAGCACTTCGGGCGACGGCGTATTGCCGCGCGTCAGCGTGGCAAGATTCTGAAACACGACGGCCTCGAACAGGGAAGCGATGATTTCCTCGACGGTCACTCCGGCCTTGAGCAGCGTGTTGGCGTCGGCTTCGGCAAAAATGCCGCACTTGCTGCTGATCTTGTGGAGCGTGTGCCCGGTGTAACGCATTTCGGAAAGCTGTTCGGGCGGGATCTGCAGCTTGCGCGCGGTCTTCTCGATGAACGTTCCGGTGCCGCCCGAGCAGGCGCTTTGCATCAGCACCTGCTTGCTTTTTGTTTTTGCGTTTCCGTTGAAGAAGATCGTCTTCATATCTTCTCCGCCGATTTCGCTGACGAAACGCACGGCCGGGTGCAACCGCTCGACGCTGGCCGCCACCGCGACCACTTCCTGAATGACTTTTGCCCCCGCCAGCGGAGCGATCAGCCCCGCTCCGGATCCTGTGAAGAAAACGCGGTCCAGCCCCGGCGTCAAGCCGTGCTGGCCCTCTAGCCGCGCCAGGAATTGCAGGACTTTTTCGGCCTGCTTGGTGTTGTGCCGCTCGTAGGCCTGGGAAATGATTTCGCCTGACGGGGACGCGAGAACGTATTTGCAGGTGGTGCTGCCCACGTCGATGCCGCAGATTTTTGCACCGTTCGCGTCAGGCCGTAGCTTCTGCGGCGTTTTGATTTCCACGACGCCCGGATCGCGCAGCAACGGGGCGATTTGAACGAAATTCCCGTCAGACATTGGAAAAAACCTCTCGCCGTTACGAAAAAAGTTTTGCGGCGGTCGAAACCCGATTCAGCCGCCGGGTGAAATGGCCTGCCCGGCCTATATGCCCGCGGCCTTTCGTTCCGCAAGGTGCATCACGTAATTGGCTGCAGTGGAAGCGTAGCCAAGATGCGGAACGCGATAGGTCGCTTTCTTTACCTGGGGACGCTTTTCCTCGATTTGCCGGATTTTTTCCGTGGTCAGGCCGGTTCGCGCCATCGCTTCCACAAATTCGGACTGCGCGCGCTTTTTGGCTTCGGTCAGGATCATCTGGCAGCGGGAAAGGGCGTGCACTTCGGCGTCGCCCTTGATCTCGATGGGCGCGTATAGCAGGTCGGGATATCGCCCCTGCACGTTGGCCATCGCGCCTTGCGACATCGTGTTCGGCATGCAGGAGTAGGGGGAAAGTTCGCAGGTCATGTTGGCCTGCTTGTGCAGATGCGCGTGCAGCGCCTTGCCCACGAGCATGTGCCCTTCGCCGCCGCGCAGTTCGTAGTGAAAGAACGGGGAGGCCAGCGTCTTGAGTTCTTCCTGACTGGGCAATTCGTGAGGCACATTGCCCAGCGCCCTCCGGAAGCGGTTGTAGGTTCCCTCGTAGAGCTTTTCCATCCCGCGGATCATGGCGATTTTCATGCGCACTTTCCGGTCTATCACGGCTTTCTTTTCCAGCCGCCAGATCGGCGTATGCAGCAGATAACCCAGCCACACCGCCACCGGTGGCGGCATGACTTCGGAACCTTCCTGTTCGAGCCAGTGCTTGATGTTGTAGTTGCCGTCGCCTTCGTGCGTCTGCAGCCAGAATTCTCCGGTAATCTTGATCTTCGGCTTCACCTGCAAACGGTCGACTTCGATCGCGTCGAACTTTTTCCTCACCACGCGCAAGGCGTTCGCAAAATAGCCGGAAATGAAGTGCCAGGCCAGCAGGCTCCACTTATTGCTGCGCAGGGGACGCTTCTGGAAGACTTCAAACAGATAATCCGCGCTTTCCTGCAATACCTTGTCGGTTTGCCCGGGATTTACTTCGTAGGGCCGCGTCAGGTACTCCATCTCCGTGAGGATGTCTCCGCACAGGATGGCCCAGACGATGCCCAGGCTGAGGGGCATGTTGATTTCCAGACCGCCGCCCTTTTCCGGCGACTGGTCCAGTTCGTCCTGCGCCAGCAGGAAGAGCCGGAAATCCTTCAGCCCCATGCCGTCCAGGGCCATCTCATAAGACTCGTGGTACTGGCCGAACCGGCAAGGCCCGCAGGCGCCCGCGGTCAGAAAGACGTAATCATCCAGCGTCTTCTGCTTGCCCTGGGTGGCCACTTCGGTCTTCAGGAAATTCACCAGGCTGCCGGTAGTGAAGATCGTGGGGCAGCACGCGCCCACGTCGATCAGTTCCTTGCCGGCATCCAGGTCTGCGCGCGTGATGTTGGGCAGGGGTTTCGCTTTATAGCTTAAATTGTTGAAGACGCCCTGAACCAGCCGCTCATGCTTCCAAGTCAGGCCGCCAAAAAGGATGGTGGTGTTGCCGCGCTCTTCGCGTGTGAAAGGCCGCGCCTTATAGGCAGTATAGTGAGTCACTGCGGTTGCCATCAGCGTCCTCCTTGCTCCTTCAGACTTTGTAGAAACAGGCCCTTGGTTCCCCCCACTTGTAAATCGTCAATCTAGCGGGTGTGGCGAACCTCAAATGCATTGCCAGCCACTGGAATATTTCTCTGCATCGGTAATCTGAATGAGTGTATCAGTGCGGAAGGATCACAAAAATCAAAGAATGAAAGTTGAGCAGGTTCCCGCTCAATGATGGACGCTCGTGCGCGGTTCGCACCTTTGGAAGTACCCTTGCAGCTCATGTTCTAATCTCCATGAGGCCCATGCTCGACCCTGTGCAGGCGGTAAGTTCCAGGGCCGAACCCGACCTTCTGCTTATAACAAAACGAGCCCGCAAATGCCACACTCTAATTCCGTGAATTCAACAGGTTTTGGCGGGCCCGCCAGCCGCGGCTAAGTATGCTTGTGAGAAACTTCCCTATAAATCACTTCGGTCATGGTCGGCTGGGGCGGTGCGCCATTCGGGTTCGGCGGCTCAACGGCAGGCTCGCCGAACGAAGCCTTGATCTGGTCCAGTGATTTGCCTTGCGCGACCATGGCCTTGATCTTGTTGTACTTGCCCTCAATCTGGTCGAGCTTTTTCCGCACGTCGGCCTTGGTCATCCTGTCCCCGTGCCCGGTCAGGTACGTATCGGCGTTCAGGGCGAGCATGCCTTTGGCATTTTCGATCCATCCCGCCGCCGAGCCATGCTTGGGCAGGTGAATGCTCGGTTCGGGGTGGTTGGTGACCAGCAGGTCGCCGCCGAAGACGATTTTTTCGTCGGGCAGGTATACCACAGTGTCGCCGCTGGTGTGCCCCGGAGCCCAGTGGTACAGGCGAATATGGACGCCATCGATGGTCAGGTTATCGATTTTATCGAACGTCTTCGTGGGGAGGCGATCCTGGGGAGCCGGGTTGGCGGTGTTCACCGAATCTCCCATCTCCTTCTTGCAGTTTTGCTGCGCGATGATGGTTAATCCATCGGGGAATGCGGCGAGCCCGTTGACGTGGTCGCGGTCGCTATGCGTAACAATGGCCGTATTCACCGCTTTGGGCGTGATTTTGGCGATGTCGGCGATCACTTCCTTCTCCGATTCGGTCGTGGTTTTCGTGTCTACGACAATGACGCCGGTAGTGCCCACGATGATGCCGTCATTGGAACCCGCGCCGCCCCGCGCCCAATAGACATTGTCCCTGACCCGGGTCACTTTGATGGGTTGAAGCTCCTGTTGCGCCCCAGTCAGCGCGCTGAACGGAAACAACACGGCAACCGTCGCCAGGCCCAGCACCACTTTCCTCATATTGTTCATCTTGATCTCCTTGCAATTCGTCGTTCGCCGGCTTTCGGAAACGAATCAGTATTTAAAATTCA
>DATLTA010000060.1:0-4945 GCA_035533775.1 Candidatus Dormiibacterota bacterium
CTGCTCATTTCCAGACACGATTGAAAATAGCTCAAATTGGGTTGGGCGCTCAGCCAAGGCCGAGGATCAATGAACAATCAATGGGAGACGTATACTGCATGCCTTATCCCTTGTCAAACATTCGCAGTGGCGGAGAAAGTGGCGCCATCTATTTAGAAGCTATCTGGCTCTGTTGATATCCTCATTGCCGTTGCGGAATGAGTTGTAGCCCGCGTCTTTAGGAGCGGGGATTTTTCCGTCCGTTTGTGGGAAAAACCATCGCATCGAAAGGTAGCAGCTACACCTTCGGCTCCGCTGGGGAAGCGGAAATGCAAGTACGGAAGAGGATATCAACAGAGCCAAGCTATCTCATAAATGCCCGCAGATGGTGCATGCTCCACGGTTCAGGGGCTAGCGCTTGCGCGCGGGTTTGCGCTTTTTCCCCGGGTGCTTCGATTTTTTGCGGGCGGGCTTTCCCGCAGCCGCCATTTCGCGGCGCCGCGCTGCGGCCCATCCGAGCTTGTTCACCTGCTGGCCGCGCGCGAGACCCAGCGCATCGGGCGGCACGTTCTTCGTGATGACCGAGCCTGCCCCGATATACGCGCCATCGCCCACGCGCACCGGAGCGACCAGGGCCGTATCGCTGCCGATGAAAACGCGCTTGCCGATCGTGGTGGGATTTTTGTGCACGCCATCGTAATTGCACGTGATCGTGCCCGCGCCGATGTTGGTGCCCGCGCCGACGCGCGCGTCCCCCAGGTAGGTGAGGTGCATGGACTTCACGCCTTCGCCGAGAACGCTCTTTTTTACTTCGACGAAATTTCCCACGCGCGCATTTTCCTCGAGGCGCGTGCCTTCGCGAAGATGCGCGAACGGTCCGACCTGGGTCCCGCGGGAGAGATGGCTGGCCAGCACCATCGTGTGCGGCTTGACGAGCACGTTGTCTTCGAGCACGGCGTCGGCGAGCACGCTGCCCGTGCGAATCGTGCAGCTTGTGCCAATGCGCGTTTTGCCGAGCAGCTGCACGCAGGGTTCGATGCAGGTGTCCGCGCCGATCACGACATCCGGATCGATCAGCACCGTTTCCGGCAATTCAATCGTCACGCCGGCGTCCATGATGGCGGCGCGCTTGCGCCTGCGAAACACCGAATCCACCGCGGCCAGATCGGCGCGCGTGTTGCATCCCAGGACTTCGTCGGTGTCGGCGGCGAGCACCGCTTGCACGTTCTCGCCCTTTTGCCGCAGCGCGGCCACGGCGTCGGTCAGGTAAAGCTCTTTGTGGACGTTCTGTGGCTTAAGCGATGCCAGGCAGGGCCACAATTTTTCGAGCGTGAAACAGTAAATGCTGGAATTGATTTCGCGAATTGCGCGCTGTTCGCCCGAGAGCGCGGCATCCTCGACGATGGCGGACACCGCGCCGCTCGCGCTGCGCACGATGCGGCCATAACCCGCAGGGTTTTCAATTTCCGCGGACAGAATCGTTGCGGCGGCGCCCGCCTGCCGGTGCGCGGAAATCAGCGCCGCAAGCGTTTCCGTGCGAATCAACGGCGCATCGCCCGGCAGCAGGACCACGAACTTAGCGCGAGAAGGGATGGCGCGCCGCGCCACCAGCAGGGCGTGCCCGGTGCCGCGCTGCGGCTGTTGCAACGCCGTCTTCACGCCGAGCGGCGCGACCCCGGCGGTAACGTCTTCGGCTTGATGCCCCACGACCGCAATGATTTCGCGGGTCTTGAGCGGCTGGCAGGCGCGCACAACGTGCTCGATCAGCGATCGCCCGCCCGCGCGGTGCAATACCTTGGCCCGCGCGGACTTCAGCCGCGTGCCCTTTCCAGCCGCCAGAATCACAATTGCGAAGTCGGGATTTGCCATGCCGCTATTGTCGGCTGTCCGCGGGGGGTTTGACAATCCAGGGGAACCCCGCGCGACGCGAATCGAATACGTATAGATAATGAGGACCGCCAGGCAGGCGGCAAAATGCCTCGCTAATTCCCGGCGGGAGCCGTGGCCCGCACGGGAAGAGGCTGTGGTTGCGCAGGGGCATCGTCGAACGTCTCGGCCCAAAGCGTCGGGTCGGCCAGCAGGCGCGTAACCAGTTGCGTGTGCAATGCGTGACCCGCCTTATAGGCTTCGACGCGCGCCAGCAGCGGGTGTCCCACCAGCGCCAGATCCCCAATCAGGTCCAGCGCTTTGTGCCGCCCGAATTCGTCCGGAAAACGCAAAGGCCCGTTCATGACGCCGTTTTCGTTCAGCACGATGGCGTTTTCAAGAGATCCCCCGCGAATCAGCCCCATGCGGCGCAGCCCTTCGAAATCACGCACAAAGCCAAATGTCCTTGCCGACGCCAGCATCTGGCTGAACGATTCGCGCCCCACGCGCAACTCGACTTCCTGCGCTCCTACTGCCGGGTTTGCGTACTCCACGTAGCAGCGCACATGAAAATCGTCCGCCGGGTAAATCCCGATCCGTCGCCCGCCATCGGTAAATTCCAGCGGCTTCAATACTTTCAGGTAGCGCCGCCGCTTCCTCAACCGGCGAATGCCGGCCTGTGCGAGCATCTCGATGAACGGCTGGGATGAACCGTCCAGGATGGGCAGTTCCAGCGCATCCAACTCGACATAGACGTTATCCACGCCGCAGGAATACAGCGCTGCCAGCAGGTGCTCGGTCGTGGACAGAAGCACGCCCTTTTTCATCAGGCTTGTGGCGTAGCTGACGCGCGCCACGTTGCGCACGTGCGCTTCAATTTCAAAATTGTCCAGATCCACGCGCCGAAATACGATCCCCGTATCGGCGGGGGCGGGAAGCAGGCGCAAATGGGACTTCACGGCCGTGTGCAGGCCTACGCCATTCGTGCCAACCGGCCTCACAATCGTTGTCTGATAGGTCATGGAATGTCCATATGGTAGCATCTTGCTGGCCGTCGGTTAATCCAATTAATCCAAACAAATCAGTTAGATGCAGAATATCTGCGATTGGTGTGTGGTCAAATAGACACAAAACGATACATTTCCTGTGGTAGAAGTGCATCAATCCTTGGCTTCCCCAATTTCCCATAATTTCCGGCCGGTCGCTCCCCAGGGCAGTGCGAAACACAGGCGGCCTTTCCCGGCAATGGCTTGTATAGCGCCGGTGCTGCGCTTAGAATAGTTCGCTGGGGCTGCGAACATGGGAACTCCATTTCATATCATTGCAAATTCCGCCGCGGTTCCGACGGGCGGAACTTCCATGGACCCGGCCGGGCATCCTCGGCCGGAGTGGCTGCGCGTCAAATTTTTCAACGGGCCAAATTATCAGGAATTGAAGCGCATCATGCGCACGCTCGGGCTCAACACGGTGTGCGAGAGCGCGCGCTGCCCGAACATGGGCGAATGCTGGGAGCACCGCACGGCGACGTTCATGATTCTGGGCAACATCTGCACGCGCGCCTGCGGCTTTTGCGCGGTGCCTTCGGGAAAACCCGCCGCGCCGCCGGACGAGCAGGAGCCGGAGCGCGTGGCCGAGGCGGTGGAGCGCATGGGCCTGCGCTACGCCGTGGTCACTTCGGTGAACCGCGATGATCAGCCCGATGGCGGCGCGGCGATTTTTGCCCGCACGATCGCGGAAATTCGCAGCCGCGTTCCAAGCTGCAAAGTCGAAATTCTGATTCCGGATTTTCGCGGCGACTGGCGGGCGCTGGAAACCGTGATCGCCGCGCGCCCCGACGTGCTGAACCACAACACGGAAACGGTTCCGCGACTTTACCGGCAAGTGCGGAAGGGAGCGATCTATGGCCGGTCGCTCGAGCTTCTGCGCCGCGCGAAATTGCTGGCGCCGTCGATGCCCACGAAAACGGGATTGATGCTGGGCCTGGGCGAAACGCGCGAGGAAGTGCTGGCGGCGATGCAGGATCTGGCCGCGCAAGGCACCAACATACTGACGCTGGGGCAATACATGCAGCCTACGCGCGAGCATCTTCCCGTCGTGCGGTTCGTTCCTCCCGGTGAATTTGCCGAGTACAAGACGCTGGGCGAGCAAATGGGTTTCTCGCACGTCGAGTCCGGCCCTCTGGTGCGTTCCTCGTATCACGCGTTCGAGCAGGAAGCCGCCGCCCGCGTTTAGCCCATAGGGAAAGAAATCCCCGGCCTGTGCGCAGGAGCAGGATAGGTTTCCCATGCTGCGGAAAAAGTGGGGATAATTGTGGGTCGTGCCTTCAGGCACGACATAACAACTGTGTTTTTTCAGCGGTTTTAGCCCCTGAAGGCGTACAAATCGATTTTCCCGCAACCTGTTCCGCCTGCCTTTCTTGCCTTTGCAACCCTCACTCCCCGCGGTTCGTCCTTCGCCGGGTACAGGAAAAAACAGCGCTGCCGGGTTGCGCCGGGCGACTTTTTCCGTCAGTTCGTTCCGGCAATTCGCTCCGGCCGCTCGTCCGGTTCGGACACGATTCGTATAAATCCGTATTGACATATTCATTCAATACAAGCATAAATGTATTTTCTGGAGGCGCCGATGCGTTCCGACGAATTGCTCAACCCCCGCGATGCTGCGCGGGCCCTGGGAATCAGCTACCCCACGCTCAAACAGTGGATCTACAAGAAAAAACTCCGCAGCACCCAGACCGCGGGAGGGCATCACCGCATTCCCGCCTCTGAAATCGAGCGGTTTCTGCCGCGCACACGGGATAAGGACGTGCTGGCCGGGCGGCGCAGCTTTCGACGCATCAGCGGGCGCAATCAGCTGGTTGGCCGCATCGTCGAAGTGCGCTACGGCGGATTGCTGGCCCAGGTAAAGATTTCGATCGGCGGGCAGCGCATCTCCTCGATCATCACGGCGGATGCCGCGCGCGAAATGCGGTTGGAAAAGGGGCAGACGGCGGCGGCGCTGATCAAATCCACAGAAGTCATGATCGTGCGCGTATGAGCGAGGGCCGCCCGAACGTGAACTGGATTCTCAAGCGATGCTTCCCGGTATTCGCCGCGCTGGCGCT
>DATLTA010000061.1:0-49486 GCA_035533775.1 Candidatus Dormiibacterota bacterium
ATGGAATCGATGATTTGACCCGCATCCTGGACCGTCTTGCCGCAGGCGACGCTCCGCAAGACGCGGTTCACGCCGTCCTGAATGATTCCTACGCCGAGTTGACTCAATTCACCGTGGAGTATTTGCGGAAGGCTTACCTCTAGACGGCATGGAGAACCATCCAGGCCGTTCGTCAGGGAGTTGGGCTTGCGGATTTCCCGAGCGTCGCCAGCAAGCCGGCCAGCAGCGCGGCGCGTTCCGCCAGCTTGTGGATGATGACATTCTCGTTCGTGCTGTGCGCGCCTTCGCCAACGGCGCCCAGGCCATCGAGTGTTGGAACTCCCAGCGCGGCGGTGAAATTTCCGTCCGAACCTCCGCCCACGCGCGCTTCGCCCAGTGTCCTGCCCATTTCCTTCGCCAGGGCGCGGGCTTTTGCGTAAAGCGCGGCGCTCGTACTTCGCTCCATGGGAGGGCGGTTGAATCCCCCGTGGATTTTCAGATGTGCGCCGCGCAGGATCGGGCGCAGCGCGCGAAATCTCCGTTCGAGTGTCCGCATATCCGCCGGACGTGTCGCACGCACATCCAACGTCACTCGCGCATGTTCGGGGATTACGTTGGTGCGCGTGCCGCCTTCGATCACGCCCGCATTCACCGTGATTCCGCGGCGCGGCTGATTCCAGCGCGAGACGCGGGCAATCTGGCGAGCAATTTCTTCAATTGCGTTGATGCCATCCTCAGGGTTGAGGCCCGCGTGGGCCGCGCGCCCCGTGGCGGCCAGTTCGAACTCTCCCACGCCCTTGCGGCTGGTTTTTACCCGGCCATCGAGCCCGGCCGCGGGTTCCAGGACAATCACGGCGTCGCTGCGCCTGGCTTCTCGCTCAATCAGGGCGCGAGAGGTTTGACTGCCAATCTCCTCGTCGCTGGTCCACAGGAAGACTATGCGGTTTTCCGGCAAACACCGCGCTGCGGCCAGCGCATCCACGGCGTAGAGGGCAATCACCAGGCCGCCCTTCATGTCGAACGTGCCGGGGCCCCAGGCCCTGCCGCGTGATACCCGGAATGGCATGCGTGCCAGGGTTCCCATTTCATATACAGTATCCAGATGTCCCAGAACCAGAATCTGGCCTTTCGCGCGGGTGCCGCGCGGATGCCATTCCGCGCGAATGTGGTCGCCTCGCAGGCGCTGCCGCAGTATCGTGACTGCCGCGCCGCGCCTGTTCCACTCGGCGGCGACGATCCGGCCGAACCGGTCCACCGCGGATTTATCGAAGCTGGGCGATTCGGCGCGCACAAAGCGGCCCAGAAGGCGCGCCATCGCGCTCTCCCGGGATTTCAGCACGGCAAGGGCCTGCGGCGTCGGGAATGGGGCTTTCATCGCGCCGTTATGCTAACAATCCCGCTCCTGTCAGGCAATGCGTTTGCGGGATGCCGCGTTTCGCTTATAATTCATGTGCATAGGCTGTAAGTCCAACCCGCGGAGAAAATTGAGGCGATGAGATGATTCTCGACAGCGTTGGTATCCAGAAAATCCTGCCCCACCGCTATCCCTTCCTGATGGTGGATACCATTCTCGAAATCGAACGGCTGAAGCGCATTGTCGGCGTGAAAAGCGTTTCCATCAATGAGAGCTATTTTCAGGGGCATTTTCCGGGAAAGCCGGTCATGCCGGGCGTGCTGATCATCGAAGGCATGGCGCAGACCGGTGGGCTCCTGTTATTGCTGGAAATCCCGGATCGGGACAAGAAGCTTTTATACTTTGCGGCCGTGGATGAGGCGCGTTTCCGGCGCCCTGTCGTGCCGGGAGACCAGTTGCGCATGGAAGTGACGGTGCTCAAGTGGCGCACCACGTTCTGCAAACTGCATGGCGTTGCGACGGTCAATGGGGAAGTCGCCGCCGAAGCGACGCTGAAGTGCATGCTGGTGGACCGCGATGCAGCACCGGCTCCCGGCGAGGCATCCGGTGACGTCAAGGCCGGCGCCACCGTGGGTGTCCGCAATGAATGAAATCGATCCCCGCGCGCTCGTCTCCGCTGCAGCGCGCGTGGGCAGCGGCGTCCGAATCGGCGCGTTCGCCGTGGTCGGCGATGATGTCGAACTGGGCGATGGTTGCGTGCTGGAGCCTCATGCCGTGGTCCGCGGGCCATCGCGAATCGGCGGCAGGAACAGGTTCGATTCGTTTTGTTCGGTGGGCGGCGATCCGCAGGACCTGAAATTCAGCGGCGAGCGCACGGAACTGATTGTCGGCGACGAAAACCATTTTCGCGAGTTCTGCACGGTGAGCCGGGGGACCAGCCATGGCGGCGGCGTCACGCGCATTGGCAACCACAATCTGTTCATGGCCTATTCCCACGTGGCTCACGATTGCGTTGTCGGCAGCCACACCGTCTTCGCCAACGGCGCGACGCTTGCCGGCCACGTGTCCGTGGACGATTACGCCAGCGTGGGCGCGTTCAGTCCCGTGCATCAATTCTGCCGCGTTGGCCGCCTATCTTATATCGGGGCGTGCACGGTGATCACTCAGGATGTGCCGCCGTTTTCGCGCGTGGTCACCGAACGCGAAACGCATTGTTACGGCGTGAATACGGTTGGATTGGAGCGCCGGGGATTTGATCGCGAGCGCCTGGAAACCATCGAGCGCGCCTTCCGCCTGCTGCTGCGTTCCAAGCTCAATACGTCGCAGGCCGTGGAGCAGATCCGCGCGCAACTGAACGGATCGGCGGACGTGCGCGAACTGGTGGAGTTTATCGAGTCGGCGCAGCGCGGCCTCCACAAGTGAATTCTTCCATGCCTACTCCGCCTTCATCCGTTACGGATCCTTCCGTCCGCTGGGGCCTGATTGCCGGCAACGGGCAATTCCCGTTTCTGGTGCTGGACGCGGCGTGCGATCTGGGCATCGACATGGCCGTGATCGCGATCCGGGAAGAGGCTTCGCCGGAGCTGGAAAAAGTCGCGCCGCGACTGCACTGGGTCAGCCTGGGGGAGTTGTCGCGCACGCTGGAATTGCTGCACCAGGAGGGCGTGACATGCGCGGTGATGGCCGGGCAGGTGAAGCACAATAAAATCTTCAGCTCGATTCGCCCGGACTGGAAACTGGCGAAGCTTCTGCTCTCGCTGCCGCTGAAAAATACCGACTCGCTGATCGGGGCGGTTGCGCATGTCCTGGAATCGGAAGGCATACAGCTTGTGGACTCGACCACTTTTCTGAAACCCCTGATTCCCGCGCCGGGAGTGCTCACCGGACGCGCCCCGGATGCGCGCGAAGCGGCGGACATCGCCTACGGTCGGCAAATCGCCCGGCAGATTGCCGGGCTCGATCTTGGGCAGACCGTGGTGATTCGGGACCGCGCCTGCGTGGCCGTTGAGGCCATGGAAGGAACCGACGAAACGATCGAGCGCGCCGCGCGCATTGCCGCGGGCGGCTCACTGGTCGTAGTAAAAGCCAGCAAGCCCCGCCAGGACATGCGATTTGATGTACCCGTGGTGGGTCTTAAGACCGTCGAAGTGATGCAGAGGTGTCGCGTGTCCGCGCTGGGTATAGACGCGGGGCGCACGCTGCTGTTTGACCGCGCGCGCGTCATCGCAACCGCCGACGCCGCGGGCATCGCCATTGAAGCATTTCCGCTGGAAGCCATCGGGGTCGCAGAACAACCTGCGGGACAGCCGGCGAAACAGAGGAAGCAGTGAGTTCTGTCTATCAGCCAGATGAACGGGTAGGGGCTCTGCCTGGAGCCCACCATGGATAAAGTCCGCGTCGCCGTTGTGGGAGCGGGGGACTTCGGGCGCAACCACGCCCGCGTTTACCGCGAACTTCCCGGCGCCGAACTGGTCGGCATCGTGGATGCGGACCCCTCCCGCGCCGCCAAATTGGCGGCTGAATTTTCCGCCGAACCCATTGCAGACATCGAATCGCTTGCCGGCCGCGTGGACGCCGCCAGCGTGGTCGTGCCGACGGCGGCGCACTCCCGCGTCGGCTGCCGCCTGCTGGAACTTGGCATCGATGTCCTGGTTGAAAAACCGATGGCCGCATCGCTCGCCGAAGCCGATGCGCTGCTTTCCGCGGCCGCCCAAAACGGACGCATTCTTCAGGTTGGACATCTGGAGCGATTCAATCCCGCGATCGTCGCCGTAATGCCGGTGCTGAACCGGCCGCTCTATTTCGAGGTTCATCGCCTCGGTGTTTTCACGCCGCGCAGCCTGGACATTGACGTCGTTTACGACGTGATGATTCATGATCTGGACATCCTGCTGGCGCTGGTCAACGCGCCCGTCGTGGACATCAAGGCCATCGGCATTCCGGTCCTTACCGACAAAGTGGACATTGCGCACGCGCGCCTGGATTTTGCCACCGGTGCGGTCGCCAATATCACCGCGAGCCGCGTTTCGACCGAGCGGGTGCGCAAACTGCGTTTCTTTCAGCAGCATGAATATATTTCCGTGGATTTTACGCGCCAGGACGCGCTCCGCGTGCGGGTTGTCGAGCCTGGCCCGCAGCCGAAATTCGACTTTGCGACGCTCCCGGCGGAACGTGTAGAGCCCCTGCAGTCCGAATTGAAGGCTTTCCTGGAATCGGTCCAGACGCGCCGCGCGCCCCTGGTGGATGGCGCGGCGGGCCGCCGGGCGCTGGAATTGGCCGATCAGGTAATGGCAGGCATCCTGGAGCACGGGCGGCGCGTCCAACTGGGTGCTTTCGCTGCCCCACAGACAAATCGATGATTCCTCGGATTCTGGTTCCAAAAAATGCCCGGCCGGTCGCGTCTGCTTCGGACGCGCCGCCCCGCCGGTTGAGTTCCGAACTCGACGAGCGCACGCTCGTTCCGCAGGATCTGCCGCAGTTTGAACTGGATGCCCGGTCCTCGATACCCTCGTATTTCAAGCTGGAAGTGCTTGGCACTCCGGTTGTCGTTCCGCGGGACAACATGCCGAATACCCCGCTGGATGCCACCAGCAAGACCCCGGACTATGTGCCTCTAACCATCCTGGATTCGCGCGTGGCCGTGCCCAAGGATGCCGGCGTGTTCAAAATCGAGCCCAGGCACATCACCGCCATCCAGGATTTGCCCGGCCTGATCGATCCGGATGTCCTCACCACCGGCGAAGTCAATTTGATGAGCCGGCCGAGCGAAGAGCGCACTTCGGCCTGGAAATCGGCGGCGCGCATCGCCTCCGTCGCCTTTCACTTTGCTTTGATCGCCTTGATTTTATTTGGCCCCAGAGTGTTTCCGCAGCCGAAGCAGCCGGAAATCGACCGGCAAAACATCACGGACCTCTATTTGCCGAATGACGTTCGAAACATTCCGAAGACTCCCCAGACGCCGCAGCCCAGGAGTCCGCAGTTGCGCATCGACCCGCGGCTGCTGCGGCAGCTTGCCCCGCCGCGCGAAGTGCAGCCTGCGCCTAACCCAATCGTGCCGCAACACCCCGCGCAGAACAATTCCGTGGCCAAGGTGCCCGAACCCGTCTCGCCCATGCCGCAGCCCCATGCGCGGCAGCCACTGCAGGAAAGCCCGATCGAGCCCCCGAAGACGCCGCCGGACACCGCTTCGAATAGCCTGGTATTGCCCCGCATGTCGCCGGGGAAAGCCTTGCAGCAATCCATTCAGCAGGCGCTGAAGGATGGCGGAACGGCGGGCGCTCAATTCGGAGGGCCTGCCCCATCGGGCGGAGGAGGCATGGCCGGCGGTGGAGGGCAGGGCTATCTCGGCGGAGCCGTGCAAATGCTCACGCCTACCGAGGGAGTGGACTTTACCAACTATATTGCCCGCGTGCTGGCCAGCGTGAAAAGGAACTGGTACGCCGTGATGCCGGAATCGGCGCGCCTGGGCGATCGGGGCAGGGTTACCTTGCAGTTTCGTATCATGCGCAACGGCGTGGTGCCGAATCCCGACCCTGCCATGGTCGGCAGCTCTGGAAAAGACCCGCTGGACCGCGCGGCGGTTTCCTCGATCCGGGCTTCCACCCCGTTTGAACCGTTGCCCTCCGCGTTCAGCGGTCCTTATATCGAGCTCAGGTTCATCTTCCTGTATAATATGCCTTTAAGCGCACAGTGAAGCCAAACCGCACACAAGTGTCGGGAATTCTTTTGCTGGCATTGTTGTGTCTGATGTATCTCGTGATACGCTACTGGAAATTCCTGCGATGAGCACCGCCCCACACCCGATACCCACTCCCGCCGACGATTCCCGTAAACCCGGGCCGGGACCTGTTCCCCTGGTAGCCATCGTGGGGCCGACGGCTTCGGGAAAGACTTCGCTGGGTGTGCGGCTGGCCCGGAAGTTTGGCGGCGAAGTTCTGGCGTGCGATTCGACGCAGGTCTATCGCGGTTTCGATATCGGCACGGCCAAGCCCACCCTGGAAGAGCGCGGAGGCATTCCGCATCACTTGATCGATCTGGTAGACCCCGCGTTTGCATTTACGGCGGGGGAATATCGCGTGCGCGCGGTGGCCGTACTCGAAGACCTGCGCCGGCGCGCGAGGCTTCCCATTCTAACCGTGGGGACCGGACTGTACCTGCGGGCGCTGCTCGAAGGCCTTGCCGATGCCCCGGCACGTTCGGAGGAATTGCGCGCGCGGCTGGAATCGTGCGCCGATGCGCACAGCCTGCAGTATTTGCACCGCGTCCTGCAGCGTCTCGACCGCGAGGCCGCGTTGCGGATCGGCTCCCGCGACCGCCCCAAGTTGATTCGCGCCATTGAAGTCTGCCTGCTTACCGGGCGTTCGCTCAGCGAAATCCACCAGGCGGGGCGCACGCCCCTGGAAGGCTACCACCCGATCAAAATCGGTTTGCAGCCGCCGCGCGCCGCGCTGTACGACCGCATCGGGCAGCGCGTGCACACGATGATCCGGCGCGGCTGGCTCAATGAGGTGAACGGCCTGATTCGCGGCGGGGTGGAGCAGAATACGAAGCCTTTCAATTTCATCGGCTACAGCGAATTGCGCGCGCACCTGGAAGGCACGGTCACTCTGGCCGCCGCCACGAAGGCGATATCGCAGGCCACGCGCCGCTATGCCAAGCGCCAGATCACCTGGTTCCGCAAGGAGCCCCTGGTGCACTGGCTGCCGGGTTTTGGAGACGATCCCGCTATTGCCGCCGCTGCCGAGCAGTTTGTGGCGGGGAAGTTGCAGGCCGGAGCCTCAACCTAGGTCCCGGTTTCCATCGGGTGTATAATTACATCGTGAAATTAAGTCCCTTCGCGCAATCTTCATCCCTGAATTTGTTTCCAATCGTTTTTCAAAAATGAAAACGGTCCAAAAATGAAAACGACACGACCGACGGAAAATCACGAGCGCGTGTTCCTGGTAGGCGTGGGACTGAAGCGGGCATCGCACGTGCCCGGAATTGACGCCGGCGAAGCCGAGCGCGAGTCTCTGCTGGAACTTGCGGAACTGGCGCGCAGCGCGGGCGCTTACGTTGCGGGAAGCATTTTCCAGATGCGCGACAAAATCGATTCCGCCACCGTGATCGGGCGCGGCAAGATCGAGGAAGTTAAAATCGAGGCGGACCTGCACAAGGCTTCGCTGATTGTTTTTGACTGCAACCTTTCGCCCACGCAACTGCGCAACCTGGAGCGCGGCGCCGAATGCCGCGTGATCGACCGCACGCAGCTGATTCTGGATATTTTCGCGCGGCATGCGCGCAGCCGGGAAGGGCAGTTGCAAGTGGAGCTGGCGCAGCTGAACTACATGCTGCCGCGTCTGGCCGGAAGCGCCAGGGAACTTTCACGGCAGGCCGGCGGCATCGGCACGCGCGGCCCCGGCGAACAAAAACTCGAAACCGACCGCCGGCGCATTCGCGAGCGTGTGGCTAAAATTTCCCGCGCCATTGAAGCCATCCGCAAGCAGCGTTCGCTGCGGCGGCAGACGCGCCAGGCCGTGCCGCTCGGCACCGTCGCCCTGGTCGGCTACACGAACGCCGGGAAATCGACGCTGTTCAACGCGCTGAGCCGCTCCGGCGTGCTGGTCTCCTCGAAAATGTTTGCCACGCTCGATCCGACCGTGCGCGTCGTGCGGCTGCCGTCGAATCGCCGCGTGCTGCTCTCCGATACGGTCGGATTCATTCGCGACCTGCCTCCCGGACTGATCGCCGCGTTTCGCGCCACGCTCGAGGAGGTGCAGGAGTCGGCGGTGATTCTCCTGGTCTCGGATATCTCGAATCCGAATTACGCCGAGCAGGACGCCGAAGTTGAAAAAATCCTGAAAGATTTGGGTGTCTCCGACCGGCCGCGTTTGCATGTGCTCAACAAAATCGACCGGCTTACTGCCGAGCAAGCCGCGGCACAGAATGGACATCGTTCCGCGATCTGCGTTTCAGCGTTGACGGGCGCCGGCTTGCCAGAGCTTCTTTCCCGAATCGATGCGGCCATGCCTGTCGATCCGATCTTGCACTTGCGTTTCCATCTTCCGCTGGCGAGTGGACGGGAGATTGCCCTGGTGCATGCCTTCGGCCGCGTGCTGCACTCGGAGGTGCAGGATTCCATCCTTTCGATGGAGGCGGATCTGCCCGAATCGGTGGCGCGCCGCCTCAAAATCTATCCGGAGCCTGCGATTGCTTGAATCGCGGAGAGGTGCCCTAAAGCGGACCCAAGCTGTGGAAAAGGTTGTGGAAATTGGTTCATGCAGAAACATCGTTTTACAAGGGATTTGCTGCAATCTGACTGCTCCGCACTTCCTCGCATGAATGTAAAACCCGTATATTCAATGGATTGAGGGTCTTCTTGCTGTATTTCACAGCAATTGCAGATTCCGCTGGGCCTTCGACTGTAAAGTCCTGATTTGCACAGCCTTGCGGGTCTATGTTCACGATCAGTACACGTCCGTGCTGTCGAGCAGCCAGCCGGGGGGCAGCCGCGATGGGCCCCAGCAAAGTCATTTTTAGCAATCATTTCTACCAACCGTTGACTGCCCGCATTGGTGCGACTATAGTGAAGAACGCCTCGCTACTGGGCGGGTAATTGGAATAAGATCCAGGGAGCCCGCCGGGTGCGTCATGAACCTGCCAAATAGCCTTACGATTTTACGCATCTTCTTTATTCCAGTGCTGGTCGTTGTCCTTTTGACCCGCGAACCCAATGTTGTGTTTTTTGGCGTGCACATAAATTTTGCGGAGTGGGGTGTGCTGATCCTGCTTGCGGCGGCGGCCACGGATTGGGCGGATGGCTTCTACGCCAGGCGGCGCAGCGAAGTTACCACGCTGGGGATTTTGCTCGATCCCATTGCCGATAAACTTCTGATTTCCGCGGCATTCATTTCCCTGGTCGAAATGCACCTGGTACCCGGGGGGATGGTGGTGATTATCATTGGCCGCGAGATTGTGGTTCTCGGGCTGCGCAATATCGCGTCCGCGGAGGGATTCACGATTCCCGCCTCGGCGCTGGGAAAAACAAAAATGGTTCTGCAAGTGATCGCGGTTTGCGCGGTGATGCTTGGGGCCAAGCACGCGATCATTCGTCCGTTGTGCGTGGTGCTATTGTGGCTGGTGGTGGGAAGCGCGGTGGTTTCCGCATTCCAGTATTTTCAGAAGTTCTGGGGCCGTGTTGACGACAGCGTGAAGCAGCGCGGCCACATGCGAATTCTCGAACCGCGCAAGAACCCGCACGATGTCCCCACTATCCAGTGACGATTGGGCCGCGCTGGTTCAGATTGCCCGGCGAGCAATTTCCGGAGCGGTTCTCCAAGCCCGCATCCTCGAACTCCCTCCCTATCCGGCAACTCTTGGTGTTTCCCGGGGCGCTTTCGTAACGCTCTACAACTCCGGCAGGTTGCGGGGCTGTGTGGGGCAAGTGGAGAATCCGGGTGCGCTGGCGGACGTGGTTGCGCGTTCCGCCATCAATGCGGCCTTGTACGATTCCCTCTTTTTTCCGGTCGGCGCCGAGGAGCTTGCGGCTCTGGACATTGAACTCTCCGTATTGTCTGCGATCGAGCCCATCGCGGCCGAAGCTGTGGTGCCCGGCCGGCATGGCCTGATGGTGATTCGGGAATCGTACAGGGGAATATTGCTTCCGCAGGTTGCCGCCGAACGCCGGTGGTCGGGCCGGCAATTGTTGGAGGAAACGTGCGCGAAAGCCGGTCTGCCGCGGGATGCCTGGCGCGATCCGGAGACTCAAGTGCTGGGATTTACCGCGGAAGTGTTTTCCGAGACGCGATTCCGAACGATTCCCAATCCGTGAAATGACGGCTGCGCCGCCCGGATTGTGTCGCCGCACAACCGCGCGCGGAACAAAAAACAGGCCCTGCTTCGCGATGCGAAGCAGGGCCTGGCGTCTTCACTGCGGATTGCGTGAAGAAATTTTTCCCGCGGTTACTCGAGTTCGACGTAATCGCCGACAAAAACCGCGTCGCGCACGGTTGTCAGCAGCACGGTGGAAGCATTAGGACTGGTGCGGAGTACAATCCCCTCGCCCAGTATCTGTCGCGGCAGCTGGTCCCACTGGTATGCGATGGGCGTGCTCCCAAATCCATACGCTTTGTACGCGGTTCCGCGAGGCTGGTAGAGCGTACTGTTGTGAGACCCCTGATAGCGGAACACGCGGAAGTAGTCGCCTTCCTTCACTCCTTGCGCGCTGCCCAGGTTTACGTACACGATTCTTCCGGTGCCGGAGGCCATGCCAAAATTCTTCGTGGTCACAACCATCCCCGTTTTCTTTCCCGAAGGGGCCGCGAAGATATCCAGCTTCGTGTTGTGGAAGCTTGGGATGGGCCGGGTCACAAACGGGCGAACGATGTCGCCCCGCTGCATCAGATCGCAGGACATTTTCAATTCCGCGGTGGCAGTCTTGTCCTGGACGTGCACGACCTGCAGCTCGCCTATATCCGCGTAGGTGGTGCCCATGGCCCGGTACAGCTGATGCTGATACTTGAACCACTGCGATTTTGCGGCATCGTGTACCGGCCGCATGACCTGAAATAAATCGCCGACCTTGACGCCTTGGCTTCCGCCCCGGTTGATGTAGACGTAGTCTCCAGGAATGAAAGTATTCTTATAGTCTGAGTTCTCGCCCGAGATGATGTAGGTATCCGTTGGGACGGCCTGGTTGGTCACTAAACCCGAGCAATAGATATCCGATTGGGACAGGCCCTGGGGGACGTCCTGCGCCCTGGCTGCGCCGACGCACAGCGCGATACCCAGGCCGACTTTAAGTCCCAATGATAGAATGCGATACCCAATATTTTTATCCATGGAGACAGCTCCTTGCTTATGGTTCGAAACGTATCCCAGCGCTGTTGTGGACTGCTACATGAAGCTAGCACTCACCCCCAGGACCGTCAAGAAAACCTGCGGGGAGGCTTTACACACTTGTTACCCGCATGGTAGAAGCCTTAGCTTTAGGTTTTTAGGTGGAGGCGTGGTTTGCCCGAGCGGTTTGGTAAAGATCGCGTTTGCGGGGTGATTGCCGCCGAAACGGCGCGCGCAATGGAATCCCAGGTTCGGATGGGGCTCCGGAAGACCAGAACGCTGGAGCTGCGCCTCGATTATCTGCGCAGCGCGAAGGAACGCGCTGTCTTTCTGGTGTGGCTAGGCCGCACGCGTCCGCGCGCCGTGCTCATCGCCACCTGCCGTGGCCGGCGGGGAGGAGGGTTGTTCCGGGGCAGCGGCAAAGAGCAGGTCGAGATCCTGGCACAGGCGGTTGCTGCGGGCTGCGGCTGGTGCGACGTCGAAATCGAGACGGCGGAAAAAATCGCGGCTGCGGACCTGAGGCGCGCACTGGCTCCCGCGCGCGTGATGATCTCCCACCACGATTTTCGCAAAACGCCGAAAAATCTGGCGGGCATCGCCCGGCAGCTCCGGCGCGCCGGCGGAAATGCGGCAAAGATCGCGGCGCAATGCCATTCTGTCTCGGACAGCGTTCGCATCTGCGAACTTGCGCGCGGCAAGGGCGACGTCGTCGCGATCCCCATGGGCGAAATCGGGCTCGCGGGCCGCGTCCTCTCGTTACGGGCGGGCAGCGCTCTGGCATATGCTGCCGTGCAACAGTCCACCGCGCCGGGGCAGCTTTCCCTGGACGCCATGGTGGATCTTTACCGCGCCGGGCGGATTTCGCGGCGCACACGCGTTTTCGGAGTGATCGGCAACCCCATCGGGCATTCGCTATCGCCGCTGCTGCACAATACCGCCTTTCGCGCGCGCAAGTTCGACGCTGTCTTCGTGCCGTTTCTGGCGCCGGATCTGCGTGATTTCCTGGGCGCCGTTGGGCCATTCGGCGTAGCGGGCTTTGCGATCACGATACCCCACAAGGAAAAAATTCTCGGCCATCTGGACGATTGCGATCCCCTGGCGGCGCGTATCGGCGCCGTAAATACCGTCGTGGTTCGTGGCGGAGGCCGTTTGTACGGGTACAATACAGATTACGTCGGGGTTCTGCGCAGTCTGGAGCGCCGCATGCGCCTCGCGGGCAGCCGCGTGCTTTTATTGGGGGCGGGGGGTGCGGCGCGAGCGGCGGCATTCGCGCTAGCGCAGGCGGGTTCGATCGTGTGCATTTCTTCCCGGCGGCCCGAACGCGCCCGGGCGTTGGCCAAGGCTGCGGGAGCGCAGGTGGTGGCGCGCGAAGAATTGCGCCGGGAATATTTCGACGCGATTGTGAATTGCACTCCGGTCGGCATGTATCCGCACGGCGGTTCGCCGCTGGCCAGCGCTGAACTCAACTGCCGTATGGTCATGGACATGGTGTATCGTCCGCGGGAGACGCAGTTGCTGCGGCGCGCGCGCGGCAAGGGCATTGCGGCGATTTCCGGAATCGAAATGTTTCTCGCGCAAGGGTTCGCGCAATACGAAATATGGACCGGCGAGCGCGCTCCGGAAGCAGCCATGCGGCGTGTGATTACAGAGGCTCTGGCGCGGGATGAAAAATCCTGAAGGCGGCGGCAATTCGGAGGGGATCGGTGAGAGATCGGTGAGAAAGGCCGCGGCAAGCGGCCTGGACAGAACTGGACAAAACAAAAGATGATTCAACCTGACTTCAAAACGTTCTGCAAACTGGCGCAAAAAGGCAATCTCGTGCCCGTGTACGACACCTTTACGGCCGATACGATTACGCCGGTTTCCGCCTACGCGCGCCTGGCGCACGACGCGCGGTACGCCTGCCTGCTGGAAAGCGTGGAGGGAGGCGAAAAAATCGCTCGCTACACGTTCGTGGGCGCGAACCCCAGCGAGGTATTCCGCTACGTCAACGGGGCGTGCGTGCTGGAAAGCGAGAGCCGCACGTCGTGGGTGCAGACCAATCCGGTCGATTACCTGCGCAACCGCGTCGAGAGGTATCGCCCCGTGCGCGTGCCGGGCCTGCCGCCGCTGGTGGCCGGAGCCATCGGCTATTTCGCCTACGACATGGTGCGGCTGGTCGAGCGCATTCCGGACACCGCGCGCGACGACGTGGGCATGGACGATGCCGTGATGATGTTTTTTCTCGGGCTGGTGGTGTTCGACCACGTCCGCCACAGGGTGTGGATCGTGCGCAACGTGTTCACCGACGGCGAGGGCAGCCTGCGGTCAAAATACTCCCGGGCCGTGCGCGAGATTCGCGCCACGCGCCGCCGCCTGGACGAGCCCGTGGCAGCCGAACATCCCAAAAAGCGCAGGTCCCGGCCGCTTCAGGTCACTTCCAATTTTACGCGCGCGAAATTCCTCGATGCGGTGCGCAAATCCAAGGAGTACATCCGTGCGGGCGATATTTTTCAGGTAGCCATCAGCCAGCGTTTTGCCGCGAAGACCAGCGCCGACCCGTTTGAGATTTACCGCGCACTGCGCGTCGTGAACCCTTCGCCGTACATGTATTTTCTGAAGCTCAACGATCTGGCGGTTGTCGGCAGCTCGCCGGAAATGCTGGTCAAGGTGCAGGGCCGCGAAGCGCTCTACCGGCCCATCGCCGGCACGCGCCCGCGCGGTGCGGACGAGAAGGAAGATGTGGCCCTGGAAACCGAGCTGGCCGCCGATCCCAAGGAACGCGCCGAACACATCATGCTCGTCGATCTGGGACGCAACGATTTGGGGCGCGTTTCGGAGTACGGGTCGGTCCGCGTGGACAAGCTGATGTTTGTGGAGCGCTACTCGCACGTGATGCATCTGGTTTCGAGTTTGCGCGGGCGATTGCGCGAGGATGTGGACTGTTTTGACGCGCTGGCCGCTTGCTTTCCCGGTGGCACGCTGTCGGGCGCGCCGAAAGTTCGCGCCATGGAAATCATTGATGAGTTGGAGCCCACGCGCCGGGGCATCTATGGGGGAGCGATCCTGTACCTGGATTTTTCAGGGAACCTCGATTCCTGCATCGCCATTCGCACCATGGTCGTGAAGAAGGGCGTGGCGTACGTGCAGGCCGGAGCGGGGCTGGTGGCGGATTCGGTACCTGAAACGGAATATGCGGAGACGGTGAACAAGGCGCGCGCGCTGCTTACCGCCTTGGAAATCGCGCACCGCGGCCAGGATCCCGCGCCGGGCGGCCATTCGAAAACCGGGCGCCGGAAAACCAGATAGGAAATTCAGCCACACGGGCGGCGGCCAAATCAGGGCGCTAGCGCCAGCCGGCACGAACTCTCTGCCCGTGAAATTCGTGTAATATTGGAGTTCAGGGCATTGGGGCCTGCTGCTTTGCAGGCGCTTGCAGGGAGCACGTCATGAAGGGGCACACCATTCGCGCCGTCGCCGTTGCTATTCTTTTGCTGGGCATGGTTTTCGTTCGAACGGCGCGCGCGCAGGATCGTGGACCCTCGACCCCTGAAGAACGCGCCCGGGCCGTAAAAATCGCGCATAGTCTGGAAGAGGATCCGCTGGCCAAGGACGCCAGCGAAAAGCGTGCCTGGGTGATCCAGTGGATTACACGGATTCCGGACATCACGGTATATGTGTGTGGCGAGTATTTCGGGAAACTTCCCGACACGCCTCACGGCTACGCGACAGATATTACGTGGCAGATGACCATTTCGAGCACGGCGTTCATGATCGAGCACCCCGACAGGGCCAAGGACGAGCAAGTCGTGGCGCTGGCCGGGCTGCAGGCCGCGCTGAAGGCTTATCAGGCCATCCTTAGCCAGGAACCTTCCGCGCGCTGGCCTTACGTGGATCATCTGGTCCGGTTGCGCGATCAGGGCAAGCTCGACGATTACGTTTCCGATACGCGTCTAAAGTGCAGTCAGGATGAGGAAGATCCGGACCCCGGCACGATGCGGGCGCAAGCCGATTGATTCGCCGATTGATTCAATTGATTTGGTTGATTTGTCCTGTGCGCCGGCCCGCCTTATACTTGCCGTTTGGTGTTTCCGCCAGCGGCCATGTGTATGCGGCTGACGCGGGAAAGACGGACACGGGCCGCAATCGATGATTCTACTTCTCGACAACTACGATTCGTTCACCTATAACCTGGCGCAGTTCCTCGGCCAGTTGGGCGAAAAACTGGAAGTGATTCGCAATGACCAGATCACGCTCGACCAGATAGCCGAAAAAAAACCGCAACGCATTGTCATCTCGCCCGGGCCCGGCACTCCGGAAGACTCCGGAATTTGCGTGGACGTGATCCGGCGCTTTGCAGGGGAAATTCCCATCCTGGGCGTGTGCCTGGGACATCAGGCGATCGGCTACGCGTTCGGAGGCAAGATTATCCGCGCCCCGGAAATCATGCATGGCAAGACCAGCCGCATCCACCACGACAACAGGACGATTTTCAAGGGCCTGCCGCAGGATTTTGTCGCCACGCGCTATCACTCGCTGATCGTGGAGGAAAAATCGTTTCCCGCCGACCTGGAAATTTCCGCGAGAACCGATGGCATCATCATGGGCCTGCGCCACCGTAAGCTGCTGGTCGAAGGCGTGCAATTCCACCCGGAATCGGTCCTCACCGACGTGGGCATGCAGCTGCTCCGAAATTTTCTCGCATTAAAGTAGGACAGGCTTCAGCCTGTCCGGTTTTGATTTTTAGCCACGCCATGTGTGCGACAGCTTTCAGCCTGCCGGGTTTAATTCTTCACCATATTGCAAGTGCCACAGGCTGAAGCCTGTGCTACTGGGGGTGCGATAACACGCGTGACGTGGTTCAGGGACTTTCGGGCTAGCGCTTCTTCATGGCGGGGCAAATTTCTTTGTACTCGCACCAGCCGCACAGGGGGGTGACATTCGTGGGGAAGGCAATCGCCTGCTCGATCTTTTGTATGAGGCCCAGCGTAATCTGTTTGACCGTTTCCAGTTGCTTGTGCGTCTTGGTGATCCTGATTTCCTTGTCGAAGGCCAGGTAGTGCCAGATCAGTGAAATTTTCCCCGTGTCGGGCCAGCGATGCCGGATGGCGATTTCGTACAAGGCGAGCTGCCGGTCGTTGCCGACCTGCTCGGCGTTGGGCAATCGGCCCGATGTCTTGTAGTCGTGAATTTCCAGCGTGCCGTCTTTGTTTTTTGACAGCCGGTCGATGATTCCTCGAATGTCATGTTCCTCAGAAAGCGGAAACAGGAATTTTTCTTCCAGTTCGAGCGTGGTGGTTTGCGTGAACGGGTGAAAACTCCAGTGGTAATCCATCAGCATTTTCCGCCCCAATTCCAGGTAAGATTCGGGGGTTTTCCATGACTTTACGATTCGCAGCTCGGGCGTGTAGCCTTCCTCCCATTTCTGCTGATAAAACGCCAGCAGATCGTCGCGAGACATGGCCTCGCCGTGCATGGCGCCGGCGTACAGCTTTTCCAGCGCACGGTGTACCGAATCGCCCAGGTGCAGCTCGATGCTGCGTACGGGCGGTGGAATTTCGTCGATGTATCGAAATTTATATTTTTGCGGGCACTGCTGATACGACGCGAGTTTGCTGTGGGAGAAGCTGGGCACGATTTATCTTTCGTAAAAGCGCAAGAGGCCGCAATTATTCGATGGATTGTGCGGCGGGTCAAGCAGTCATGGATTTGTAGCGCTCACCTTCAGGTGAGCATTTAGTTGAATCGAAAATGCCCGCCTGAAGGCGGGCGCTACCCGTCGCGCCTGCAATCTTAGCGGCTGCCTGGTTGCTAGGCCCTCGGCGTGAAAGCGATCAGCGCGTCGAGTTTCTTGCGGGCTTCGCCGGAATCGATGGATTGGGCGGCCGTGAGCGCGCCCTCCAGAAAATCGGCGGCGCGGCCGGACACCACGATTGCGGCGGCGGCGTTGGCGACGACGATATCGCGGCGCGGGCCTTTTTCGCCGGAAAGAATCGCGCGGATGATTTCCGCGTTCTGCGCGGCATCGCCGCCGGCGATTGCTTCCAGGGGCGCGCGTTCCAGGCCGAAATCTTCCGGTGTGATTTCATAAACCCGCACAATGCCGTCGCGCACCTCGCCCACAGTTGTTTCTCCGGCCAGGGAAATTTCGTCCAGGCCTCCAAAGCCATGCACGACGAACGCATGGTCGGCGCCGAGTTCACCGAGCACCAGCGCGATTTTTTCGACCACTTTTTCCGAATACACGCCCACAACCTGCGTGCGCGCCCCGGCGGGATTGGTGAGAGGGCCGAGCAAGTTGAACGCGGTGCGCCCCAGGCGGCGCCGCGCGGGCATGGCGTGGCGCATGGCCGCGTGCATGGCCGGCGCGAAGAGAAATCCGATGCCAATTTCGCGGATGGCCTCGGCGATTCGCTCGGGGGAAACGTCCAGCGAAATGCCCAGCGCTTCCAGGACATCCGCCGAGCCGCACTTCGATGAAATGGAGCGGTTGCCGTGCTTGGCGATGAGCACGCCCGCTCCTGCCGCCACGAACGCCGCAGCGGTCGAGATGTTGAACGTTCCTGAGGCATCGCCGCCGGTGCCGCAGGTATCCACCAGGGGTTGCTCTGGGCGCGTTTGGTCCGAAAAAATCGGCGTAGCGCGGCGCCGCATGGCGCGGGCGAAGCCAACCAGTTCCTCGACCGTTTCGCCCTTGGTCCTCAGCGCGGCCAGCAGCGCGACGATCAAATCTTCCGTTGCGCGGCCGGATAGGATTTCCTCCATCGCGCTTTCCGCTTCCTGGCGCGAAAGATCGCTGCCCGTTTCCAGCTTCCGGATGAGCGGTGGCATCATCGGCGGGCGCGCCTCGCGCACCGGCACTCGGCCGCTATCGGCCGAGTGCGCTTGAAATTCCTGTTTTCAATCGGTACCTGGGATAAGCCCATTTCGTTCCTTTTGCTTGCTCGGTTCGCGTGTT
Organism: Candidatus Dormiibacterota bacterium; assembly: GCA_035533775.1. Lineage (GTDB taxonomy): Bacteria > Acidobacteriota > Terriglobia > Acidiferrales > UBA7541 > Palsa-360. The sequence goes on from DATLTA010000061.1 coordinate 18,087, forward strand.
CCCTATAGACTCTATAGTTTCGATTGTACGTAAATTCTAGCACTGATGGACGGACGATGAAGATCCATGAATATCAGGCAAAGGAAATTTTTAGAAAGTTTGGCGTGCCCACGCCACGGGGCGAGATGGTTACCACCCCGGACCAGGCGCGAGCCGTAGCAGAACGGCTTGGAACGAAAATTGTGGTCGTGAAAGCGCAAATCCACGCCGGAGGCCGTGGCAAGGCGGGCGGCGTAAAGCTGGCGAAATCGCCCGCGGAAGCGGCTGAGCTGGCCAAGGCGATGCTGGGCATGAAGCTGGTGACCCCGCAGACCGGCCCTGCCGGGCGCATTGTGCAGCGTTTGCTGATCGAGGAAGGGCTCGACATCAAGCGCGAGCTGTACCTCAGCATCCTGGTGGACCGCGCCGTCGCCGCTCCGGTGATCATGGCAAGCACGGCGGGCGGAATGGAAATCGAGGAAGTGGCGCACACAAAGCCGGAATTGATCCTGCGCGAGAAAATTCTTCCGGCGACCGGCCTGCAACCTTACCACGCGCGCAAGCTGGCGTTCGGGCTGGGACTTTCCGGCGACGCCGCGAAGGCCGCGGGACCGTTCCTGCAGGGGCTTTACCGCACGTTCCTCGAAACCGACGCATCGCTGGCGGAAATCAATCCCTTGATCGTTACCGGCGATGGCAAACTGGTTGCGCTCGACGCCAAGATGACGTTTGACGACAACGCGCTCTTCCGCCACAAGGAACTGATGGATTTGCGCGATTTGAACGAGGAAGACCCGCTGGAAGTGGAAGCGTCAAACTACAAGCTGAATTACATCAAGCTCGACGGCAATGTCGGTTGCATGGTGAATGGAGCGGGCCTGGCCATGAGCACGATGGACATCATCAAGCTTTCCGGCGGCTCGCCTGCCAACTTTCTGGATGTCGGCGGAGGGGCTTCGGCCGAGCAGGTCAAAAACGCGTTCAAGATTCTGATCAGCGATAAGAGCGTGAAGGGCGTGTTTATCAATATTTTTGGCGGAATCCTGCGGTGCGACGTGCTCGCCAACGGCGTCGTCGCCGCGGCAAAGGAATTGAGCCTCAAGTTGCCTGTGGTGATTCGAATGGAAGGAACCAACGTGGAAAAAGGGCAGGAAATTTTGCGGAATTCAGGATGCAACTTCACAATCGCGAAGGACATGAAAGATGGAGCCGATAAAGTGGTGAAGCTGGCCGGGGGTGCGCAATGAGCGTTCTGGTCAACGAAAAAACTCGCGTCGTCGTGCAGGGCCTCACCGGTCGCGAAGGCTCCTTTCACGCGCAGCAGATGATCGAATACGGCTCGCAAGTGGTGGCGGGCGTGACGCCGGGCAAGGGAGGCACCAAGCACGAGGGCGTGCCCGTGTTCAACACCGTTTCCGACGCGATTCGCGAAACCGGCGCGGACGCATCCATCATCTTTGTTCCGCCGCCGTTTGCCGCCGACGCCATTCTCGAAGCGATCGATGCGGGCATGCCCCTGGTCGTTTGCATCACCGAAGGCATCCCCACGCTGGATATGGTCCGCGTGGCGGCCGTGCTGAAGGATTCCAAAACGCGGTTGATCGGGCCGAACTGTCCCGGAATCATCTCTCCCGGAAAATGCAAGATGGGAATCATGCCGGGGCGGATTCACAAGCAGGGAAACATCGGCGTGGTAAGCCGCAGCGGCACCCTGACCTATGAAGCGGTGCATCAATTGACGCTGCTCGGCATCGGCCAGTCCACCTGCATCGGGATTGGCGGCGATCCGATTATCGGCACGACGCACACCGATGCGATTCGCCTGTTCAACGAAGATCCCGAAACGCAGGCCATCGTCATGATCGGCGAAATCGGCGGCAATGCCGAAGAACTGGCCGCCGAATACATCAAGAAAAACGTAAAGAAGCCCGTCGTGGGATTGATTGCCGGGCAGACCGCGCCTCCGGGCCGCCGCATGGGCCACGCGGGAGCGATCATCAGCGGCGGAGCAGGCACTGCTGCGGAGAAATACAAGGCCATGGCCGCGGCGGGAATTCTCACCATCCAGAGCCCGGCCGATATCGGCTCAACGCTGGCTGCGGCGATTAAATAGCACACTCTTCAGCCTGTGTGGTTTTAGTGTGCAGCCGGGACGAGAACTACACAGGCTGAAGCTGTGCGGTTTTGGTTTGCGCCAATCTGAAAAGCACACAGGCTGAAGCCTGTGCTACGGAACCTCATGGAGACAAAGGAAAATGGCGATGGAACGTACTTTAGCAATCATAAAGCCGGACGCGGTTGGGCGCGGGCTGGCCGGGGAGATTCTTTCCCGCATTCACAAGGCCGGATTTCAGGTTGTCGCGATCAAGTCCATGCACCTCACGCGCAAAGAGGCTGAAGGCTTCTATGCCGTGCATCGCGAACGCGGTTTTTTCGCGGAGTTGACCGAATTCATGAGTTCCGGCAAAGTCGTCGTGATTGCCCTGGAAGCGGAGGGCGCAATCCTCAAATGGCGCGATACCATGGGCGCCACCGATCCCGCCAAAGCCGCGCCGGGCACCATTCGCCGCGACCTCGGCACCAGCATCGGAAACAATTGCACGCACGGTTCGGACGCTCCGGAAACGGCCGCGTTTGAGCTGGGATATTTCTTCGCCGGCTACGAATTGCTCTGATTTTTTCCGGCGCTCCAAAGAAACTCGTTCCGATCTGAAATCCTGTTCCCAAACGGGGGTTTTGTAGCGCCACCCTTCAGGGCGGCATTTTGAATGCAAGCAGATGCCCGTCCGCCGCGGCGGATGGGCACTACTTGATATGGGCCGGAGCCGAATTTTCACACCGGCTCTGATGTCCCGGGCTCCCTTGGAAATCCTGCAACGCTATTATGTCGCGGAGCAGGACACTGCGCGGCCTGACCGGACAGGCCTTTTCCTTTCTAAATTAGGTAGAATCGAAGCCGATGGAACCCATGCGCGAACTTGGCAGGATGATGATCTTCGCGGGCGCGGCGGTGGCGGCGATTGGCGCACTGGTGTGGCTGGCCGCGAGGCCGGGAGGTTTGCCTTTTCGTATCGGACGCTTGCCGGGCGACATCGCGGTGCAGGGCAAGCATGGATCGTTCTATTTTCCCGTGGTGACGTGTATCCTGCTGAGCGTGGTTCTCACGCTGGTTCTGTGGCTGGTGCAATGGCTGAAAAGATGAAGCAATTCGAATTGAATCTCGCGCCGGAGCGAAAAATCTGGAGCGTCGCGGAACTGACGGCGCGGATCAGCGGCGTGCTGTCCGCGCAATTTTCGAATTTGTGGGTCGAAGGGGAAGTTTCCAATTTTCGTCCGGCACAGTCCGGCCATTTGTATTTCACTTTAAAGGACGCCAAGGCGCAGGTGAAGTGCGTCTGTTTCCGGTCGCAGGCCATGCGTCTGAAATTTCGGCCCGAGGACGGCTTGAAGCTGATCGTGCGCGGATCGATCAGCGTGTATGAGCCGCGCGGCGAATATCAGATTTATGTGGAGCACATCGAGCCGTCCGGAGTCGGCGCGCTACAGCTGGCGTTTGAGCAGCTCAAGAAGCGCCTGGAGGCCGAAGGCCTTTTTGACGAGGCGCGCAAGAAGCCGCTTCCTCTATTGCCGCGGCGGATTGGCGTGGTCACTTCGCCCCGGGGCGCGGCCGTGCGGGACATCATTCGCATCCTGAGGCGGCGATTTCCGAATCTGCACCTGATCGTGTACCCGGTGCGGGTGCAGGGAGACGGCTCGGCGGAAGAAATTGCCGCGGGCCTGAAATATTTCAACCGGAAGCAGGCGGTGGACGTGATTTTACTAGCGCGCGGCGGCGGGTCCATCGAGGATTTGTGGTCGTTCAACGAAGAAATCGTGGCCCGCGCGATTGCGGCGTGCACGATTCCCGTGGTGAGCGGCGTGGGGCACGAAACCGACTTCACCATCGCGGATTTTGTGGCCGATGTGCGCGCCTCCACGCCGTCGGCGGCGGCGGAAATTGTGGTGAAGTCGCGCCAGGAGTTTCAGCGGCACCTGCGGGAACTCGAGCACAAAATCTCGCAGCGCATGCGCTACGTGCTGCTCGAGTGTCGTCATCACCTGAAGGAACTCACCACCCACATGGGTTTCCGGCGCCTGGAGGAACTGCTGCGCCGCCACCGGCAGCAGACCGATGAGCTGGTTTCGCGGCTCACCATTGCGCTGCAGGACCGCATCGAGCGGCTGCGCCACCGCTACACGGTCGCCGGCACGCGCATCGCCTCTTTCGATCTGCGCGCGCAAATCCGCACGCTCGGTTTGCGGCTGATCCAGCGCAACTCGGAAATGGGCGTGCGCATGGAGCGGTTGCTGGTCGGAAAGATTCAGCGCCTCGAACGGCTGCGGCTGCAGCTGGAAGAGCGCAGCCCGCTGCGCGTTTTGCAGCGCGGCTACGCCATCTGCACGGACGCGGAGGGAAATGTGGTGAGCGCCGCCGACCAGGTCGACATCGGCGCCGAGGTCAGCGTGCAGCTCGCGCGCGGCCGCTTGGGCGCGGAAGTGCGCCGCCGTGAGATTCCCAAACCATAGCTGGATGGCGCAGGTTCGGTAGCACAGGCTTCAGCCTGTGAGGTTTTGAATTTTGCGGAGAGATTTAAAAAGCAGGATGAGTGGCGGGGCGAAAGGCAAAGGCGAAAGCGAAAGGCGAAAGCGAAAGGCAAAAGCTCACAGGCTGAAGCCTGTGCTACTTGAGGTTATTCGTCGGGCGTGCTGGCGACTTTCAGCACGGCGAGAAACGCTTCCTGCGGAATGTCCACGCGGCCAACGCGCTTCATGCGTTTCTTTCCTTCTTTTTGCTTTTCCAGCAGCTTGCGTTTGCGCGAAACGTCTCCGCCGTAGCACTTGGCGAGCACGTTCTTGCGGATCGCGGCCACGGTTTCGCGCGCGATCACGCGGCTGCCGATGGCGGCCTGGATGGGAACTTCAAACATCTGCCGCGGAATCAGTTTGCGCAGGCGCGATACCAGTTCGCGGCCCCGTTCGTAGGAAAAGTCCCGGTGGCAGACCAGCGCCAGGGCATCCACCGCTTCGCCGCCTACCAGCACGTCCATTTTCACCAGGTCGGCTTCCGAATATCCGGCCAGATGATAATCGAGCGAGGCGTAGCCGCGCGACGCACTTTTCAGCCGGTCGTAAAAATCCAGCACGATTTCGTTGAGCGGCAGCTCATAGGTCAGCATGACGCGCTGCGGCGAGAGATACTCGAAATTCTTCTGCACGCCGCGCTTTTCCTCGCACAGCTGCAGGATTCCGCCCACCGAATCCTCGGCCGTGATGATCATGGCCGTGATCACCGGCTCCTCGATTTTCGCCATTTCATTGGGCGGCGGAAATTTCGTGGGGCTGTCAACTTCCATCACCACGCCCGCCGTCGTGGTGATGCGGTAGCGCACGCTCGGCGCGGTCGTGATCAGGTTGATGCCGAACTCGCGCTCCAGGCGCTCCTGCGCGATTTCCATGTGCAGCAGCCCGAGAAATCCGCAGCGAAATCCGAAACCAAGCGCCACGGAATTTTCCGGCTCGTAAAAAAACGCGGCATCGTTGAGCTGCAGTTTTCCGAGGGCGTCTCTCAGATTTTCGTAGTCGCTCGCCAGCACGGGAAACAGCCCGGCGAAGACCATCGGCTTGATCGCTTCAAATCCGGGCAGGGCGGGAGCGGGGTGCGCCGGGTCGATCACCGTGTCGCCCACGCGCGCGTCGGCGACGCGTTTGATGTTGGCGATGATAAAGCCGACATCGCCCGCCACAAGCTCGTCCAGAACCACGGGCTTGGGCGTGAGCGCGCCGAGCGCCTCCACTTCGTAGATTTCGTTGTTGAAGCAAAGCCGGATTTTCATGTGGCGCGTGATCCGGCCGTTCATCACGCGCACCAGAACCACTGCCCCGCGAAATGGATCGAACCAGGAATCGAAAATGAGCGCCTGCAGCGGCGCGTCGGCGGTGCCGGTGGGCGGAGGAACGCGCGCCACCACGGCTTCCAGCACCGATTCCACGCCCAAGCCGCTCTTGGCGCTGATCAGCAGCGCGTCGGATGCGGGAATCGCCAGGACGTTCTCGATCTGCTCTTTCACCTGGTCGGGCTGCGCGGCCGGGAGATCGATTTTATTGATGACGGGAATGATCGTGAGATTGTGCTGCGCCGCCAGAAACGTGTTGGCGACAGTCTGCGCTTCCACGCCCTGGCTCGCATCCACCACCAGTAGCGCGCCCTCGCATGCGGAAAGCGCGCGCGAGACTTCGTATGAAAAATCTACGTGTCCCGGCGTGTCGATCAGGTTGAGCTGGTATTCGTTGCCGTCCTGGGCCTTGTAATGCAGACGAATGCTCTTGGCCTTGATGGTGATGCCGCGCTCGCGTTCCAGGTCCATCGAGTCCAGAACCTGCGCGCTCATTTCGCGCTGGCTGAGCGCTCCGGTGAGTTCCAGCAGGCGGTCGGCCAGCGTGGACTTGCCGTGATCGATGTGCGCGATAATGCAAAAATTGCGTACGAAACGTGGGTCCATCGGTCAGCCTGCCGGCGCTCAGCTTCTCGCGCCGGGGAAAGTTCTCCTGTTGTAAGTGTTTCGGCGGCGCGGGTTCGGTAACCAGCCGCCCCGCCGCATTTCGCATTCCCTCTGGAACTATTCAGTGTGCCACAACTGGCCGCAGTCAGGAAGCGGGCCGGCCAAGTCTGCAGCGAGCCATTCCCAGAACTTGCGATTTCCAAGGGCAATTCGAACCAGGCCAGTGCCGGGCAAGGAGGGCCATACGGCATAGACCTATTGTGCACAATTCAATTTGAAAGCGGGAATCCCGACCGCATAGAGTTGTATCTTCAGCCCAGGCAATATACCGGGCAGCACAGGCAAGATATTGACGCGGCAGCGGAAGCGGAGCGAGACCCTCCATGAACAGAAAGTTCGGCGTCCATCCGGATGTGCTCAAGCTGGGGCTGGTGAGCTTTCTCACGGACGTCAGTTCGGAGATGATTTTTTCCGTTTTCGCGATCTTCTTCACGACCATCGCCGGGGCATCGAGCGCGTTGCTGGGCCTGGTTGAGGGTTTCGCGGACTTCTCGGCATCGTCGCTGGATTACGTGGCCGGCTGGTTGTCGGACAAGACCGGCAAACGCAAGGTTTTCGCGCTTGCCGGATACGGATTTTCGACGATTGCAAAAGTCATACTGCTGGTTGCGAACTCCGTTGCCGCCCTGAGTTTCTTCCGCATCATCGAGCGCCTGGGCAAAAGTTTCCGCGGCCCGCCGCGTGACGCCTGGCTTTCGGCGATTGCCGCCAAAGACATCCGGGGATATTCGTTCGGCGTGCACAAGGCGTTTGACAAGGCCGGAGCGATTCTGGGCCCGCTGGTTGCCTATGGGCTGCTTTCGTGGCTGGGAGACACGGCCTCGACTTTTCGGATATTGTTCTGGGTGGCGTTTGTTCCCGCCGTGATTAGCATTTTCGTGCTTGGGCTGATCAAGGACCAGCCGCAAGTGCAGCGCCAGCGCGAAGGCATCTTCGTGGCCTGGAAGACGTTGAGTTCCGGGTTTAAACGATATCTTGTGGCCGCGGGAATTTTCTCGCTGGCCTATTTCAGTTTCGGTTTCCTGCTTTTGCGCGCGTTTGATGTGGGTTTTTCGGTCAGGAATATCGTATTGCTGTACGCGTTGTTCAATGTCTCGTTCGTGGCCGCCGCGCCACTGGCCGGCAAGCTGGGCGACCGGATTGGAAGGGAATATATCGTCGTATTGAGCTACCTGATCTACCTGGTCATGAGCCTGGGATTCGCTTTGGCAACCACGAAGATGCAGATCATACTTCTGTTCCTTGTCTACGGCGTCTTCTATTCGATGGACGAGGCCCAAAGCAAGGCATTCATCGCGGATCTCGAGCCGCAGAGGCGCGCGACGGCGATCGGACTGTTCAATTTTGTGACCGGAATGATCTATCTGCCCGCATCGCTGATTGCGGGAGCGTTGTGGGCGGCGCACGCCAATCTGGTGTTCGTTCTGGCGGCGTTTCTCTCCCTTGCGGCAATCAGTACATTCGTATTTTTGCGCCCCGCACAGCAGGGCAAGACGTAACTGGCAAAACCCGGAGGGATGTAGAATAATTCTTTCTGCTTCCTGAGAAGCCGGCACCCGGAGTAGCCGGCGAATGGAAGCGTGGCCTTTCGCGGCGATTCTCCCTGAGGTCGCTCTACTGGACCGGAACTCCCGTGCGAAAAATTTATTGGACGCGCCGGCAATCGTCGCATAGCGGTGCTGTAGGCCGGCTGAACAGTTAACGATGGAAAATCCGAGCCTTCCCGGAATCAAGCACATTAACCCGTGGATCATCGCCATCACGGTGATGCTGAGCACGTTTATCGAAGTGCTGGACACCACGGTGGTGAATGTTTCGCTGCCGCACATTGCCGGGAGCATGTCGGCGACCGTGGACGAGGCCACTTGGGCGTTGACGTCTTATCTGGTGGCCAACGCCATCATCTTGCCCATCACCGGCTGGCTGGCCAGTTTTTTCGGACGCAAGCGGCTATTGATGATGGCCGTGACCGGCTTCACCCTGGCGTCGCTGATGTGCGGCCTGGCGCCGAATCTGGCCTTGCTCATCGTGTTCCGTATCCTGCAGGGCGCTTGCGGTGGCGCGTTGCAGCCGATTTCCCAGGCCGTATTGCTGGAGTCCTTTCCGTCCCGGGAGCGCGGCAAGGCCATGGCGTTTTGGGGCCTGGGGATCGTGGTGGCGCCCATGCTAGGCCCGGTGCTTGGCGGATGGCTCACCGACAGTTACAGCTGGCGATGGGTTTTCTACATCAACGTGCCGATCGGCATCGCTGCGCTGGTGATGACCCAACTCTTCATTTTTGACCCGTCGTATATCCGGCGCCTGTCGCAACGGATCGATTACTGGGGCATTGGCATGCTGGCGGTCGGCGTGGCCTCCCTGCAGCTTGTGCTCGACAAAGGCCAGGAGGCAGATTGGTTCAGTTCGAATTGGATTACGGCGCTGTCGGTCATCGCGATGGTTGCCCTGGTAACCCTGGTGATCTATGAACTGTATGTCCAGCATCCGGTGCTGGACTTGCGCGTGTTTCGTTTCCGGACTTACTCCGCGGGCGTGTTTCTGATGGCCATGATGGGCGTGGTGTTGTACGGCAGCCTGGTGATCTTGCCGATCATGCTGCAGACGCTGCTGCGCTATTCGGCGTTGCAGGCGGGCATGGCCATGTTCCCCAGGGGGCTGGGCTCGTTCATCGCCATGCCCATCGTGGGCATGATCATGACGCGCTTTGATCCGCGCAAGCTGCTGCTGGTGGGCATCGTAGCCTGCGCGGGCAGCCTGGTGCTTTTGGGCGACCTTACCCTGGATATCGGTTTTTGGAATATTTTCTGGGCGCAGGTTCTGCAGGGCGTCTCGCTGGCATTTCTGTTCGTTCCGTTGACGACGGTCACAATGGATCCCATCTCCTTGGAGGGGATGGGGAACGCCACCAGTATATTCAACCTGATGCGCAACCTGGGCGGAAGCATCGGAATCGCCACGGTGACGACCATGGTCACGCGCAACCAGCAGGCCAACACGAATCAGTTGGGCGCGAACATTACTGCCGGCAGCCCGCAGACGCAGCATACTCTGGAAATGCTCCGCCAGATGTTTGTGTCGCGCGGCAACGATGCGGTGACGGCAAATCATCGGGCCTTCGCGATGGTGTTCGCCATGGTGGAACGCCAAGCGGCCATGCTCGCCTTCAATCAGACCTACTGGCTGTTGGCCCTGCTCTTCGTGGTGATGTTGCCGCTGGTTCTGCTGATGCGCAAACCCTCGCACAGCAAGGGCAAAGTGGCGGTCCACTAAACCGGCCGGGCGGTTTGCCGTTGCGCCCCTGAATACGGGAAATGTGAACACGGGGGAATCAGGGCGCGGAAAACAAACCCCACTGCGGCCTTCCGCGCATTGGCCAGCAGTTTACAGCGTCGCTGATTCCTTCTGCAGATTTAATACTTCATGCACCTTGCGAACCAATGCATCCCGGGTAAAGGGCTTACACAGAAAGATGGCCTCAGAACTGGTGGCCCCGCCGGGATTGTAGCCCGCGTAGCCTGACATGTAGATGACACGCATCTCCGGGTGTATCGGCATCAATTTTTTGGCCACTGCACGTCCGTTCATTGCGGGCATCACCATGTCGGTGAGAAGCAGATGAATATGTCCCTGATACTGGCGGGAGATTTCAATTGCCCGGCTGCCGCAGTCGGCTTCCAATACGGTGTAGCCGCTCTGCTCAAGCACGGTGCGGGTTAAGGCGCGGAGCGACTCTTCGTCTTCCACCAGCAGAATGGTTTCCGACCCTCGAACTGAGCCATTCGCAAGGTCGCTCTGACGATTCCATTGAACGGCTTCATCCACCCGTGGCAAAAAGATAGTGAATGTTGAGCCTTGTCCGATTTCGCTACTGACCCAGATGTAGCCGCCGCTCTGTTTCACAACCCCATAAACGGTTGCCAGCCCCAGGCCCGTGCCTTTGCCAACGGCTTTGGTGGTAAAGAACGGTTCAAAGATATGCGCTTGCGTCTTTGCATCCATGCCGATACCCGTGTCAGTCACTGTCAGCATGATGTAATTGCCAGGAACAGTGGGTGGATGATCAAGGGCGTATTCCTGATCCAGTGTTTTGTTCTCCGTCGCAATAATCAGCTTCCCGCCATCTGGCATGGCATCGCGAGCGTTCCCGGCCAGATTCAGGATGACCTGTTCCATCTGGCCTTGATCGGCTTTGATCTGCCCCAGTTCCGCATCCAGTGCCGTGGACAGCTCAATGTTTGCGCCAATCATGCGCCGGAGCATCTTTTCCGTTTCGGTCACGACCGTGTTCAGGTTCAACACCTTTTGTTCGAGCATTTGCTGGCGGCTGAACGCCAGAATCTGTCGCGTCAATGACGCGGCTCGCTGCCCGGCCTTCGTGATTTCTTCGGCATTTTTGCGAAGCTCGGAGCCCTGGCCCAGCCCGACCTCCAGAACTTCGCTGTATCCGATGATTACGCCCAGCAGATTGTTGAAATCATGAGCGATTCCGCCGGAGAACTGCCCAATGGCTTCCATTTTCTGTGATTGCCGAAGCTGTTTCTCCAGGGATTTCTTCTCCGTCACGTCCTTAAAAATTGCAATAATGCATTTCACTCCGGAAAGTTCGATGACATCAGCCGAATCCAGGCCCGTGCGCAGTTTGCCGGACTTGGTGCGAAAAATGATTTCCAAATCGCGAACGGAACCGTGTTTCTGCAGAATCTCGGTAAACCGATTGCGATCTTCGGGCCGCGCCCAAAACTCCAGCTCCAGGGATGTGCGGCCGATGACCTCTTCGCGGCAATACCCGGTAACGCGAAGGAAGCTTTCATTAACATCGACGAAGCGGCCTTCGGAAGCGGTGGCGATGGTCATGGGCTCAGGGTTCACGTTGAAGGCCTTATAAAATCTTTCTTCTGCCTTTTTGCGTTCCGTGATGTCCTGAACGGTCCCGACCATTCGAATCAGTTCGCCGTTTTTCGGATCACGAACAAAATGCAACTGTCCATGCACGGTGCGCTCGGCACCATTGGGAAGAATGATCCGGTACTCGTGGTCATAGCTCTGTTTCCGTTGAATCGCTTCCCGAGTGGTTCGATACAGCTTTTCCCGGTCATCCGGGTGGACGGCTCTCATGAAGTTGGCTCTTGTTACCTCAATTTGTCCCGGCTCATAACCGAAGATACGGAATACTTCATCGGACCAATGCAGGGGATTGTTTTCAAAACCATCGAGATTGGTGAAGTCTTGCTGGAAACTTCCCAGGTGAGCGATTCGCTGCGCGGTAGCCAATTCCATTTCGCTTCGCTGCAGATCTTCCTCTTTCTTTCTTCGGACGACAATTTCGCTTTGGAGTTTCTGGATCGCGAGAGCAAGGTCCTCGGTGCGTTTCGCAACCTTGCTCTCCAGTTGTTCGTTGAGTTTGAAGATCTCCGCCTTGCTTTCTTCCTGCAGGTTGTTGTCGTGTATGATCCTGTGCGTGGCATACCCCGCGATGACCATGGCTAGGACAATCGCCAGGAGCATCAGCGGGCCGGCGATCTGTCTGGTCTGTAAGTATCTGGCTTCGCTTTGATTCTGGAGCCGTTCCATCTGGTCTTTCTGAAATTGCACGAAGGCGTCCCAAGCTTTCTGGTAGTTGTCCAGAAGGGGAAGAGAGACGCTGACCATATAATGTCTCGCTTCTTCCTGCTTGCCCTGATTCAGCAAATCGACGACATGAATCACACTGACGCGCGCCGGGGATCTCGTGCTTTCGATGCTCGACAGCAGCTCCTTTTCCTTTTCAGAGTCGATCTTCGGCTCGAGGGCTTTCATGATCTCGGCAGTTCTATTTCGGTTTTCCGCCCGGCGCGACGCAAATTCATCAATGTCTTTTTTTTTGCCGAGAAGCAACACCTGCATCGCCAATCGGATATTTAGATTCGCGTAGTACTCGGCGCTTTGAGCCAGTTCCACTTTCGCCGCACTACGACTCAGCTGATATAGATCTGCATTCGTTCGGCCGATACGGCTCAGACCCAGCCAGCCGACGCCAATCAACAGCGAGACGAGGATTCCAAACGCGGCTCCCAGCTTTATGCCCACCGAGTATTTATTCATATATGGGTAGCTCGTTTTGGTGCGATGCCCAAGGGCTCGCGAAAAGGACATAGCGGAAGACGATACGGATGAATGGTGATACCCACGGCGCTCTCATGGACGAAAAAAGTTCTTTTGAATTCATAGATGCCTCAGGGTCAAAGCAAACTGAACCAGTGCCACGGCGGAAAGAGCCGCAAGTCTCAGGCTTCGAAAGTGATGTGCCTCTCTTGCGCGACTGCGTTCGCGAGCGGTGAAAAAATATGGAGGCGTGTTGATGGTCAGCAGCCCTGCAAAATTGAGCCTTGTGATACTGGAATGTTGATCCTCGAAAGCACAAAGTCTCCATAACCGACTAGTATGAGACTAATGCAGCGTTGCTGCCACTTCAAGTGCGCCAGCGGGTGTGGTACCAATCAGGTAATAGCCTGCCGGATTACGAGACCCTGGGCGACGATCTGGATAGCGACTGGCACAAACCGTTTGGTGGATTCTGCAAATGAATGCCGGTTGCTGCCTTTTGATCCGCGCGGGCAGTTTCTCAGTTGCCGGGAAAACGGGGTTAGAACGTGGAAGGACTGGGCCGCATGTTCCTGGATGCGCAATTCCGCCTCTTTACCCGGACTTATTGTTTGGAGATACAGTTCCACGCCCCACCCCTGTGAACTGGCCTGACCGGCAAGCGGCGCACCGCTGCTAAATCCCCAAATCGAATCGTTCCACCGGGTTTCCCGGCAATTGCCGAATTGAGCAGCCCGCTTGCGATCGGTTTGGCACGCGCAGGCGCGGCGGTATATAGTATTTTTTGGCCTGTACAATGCCGATCCGCAAGTTGCGATCGCAATTAAGAGCAATTACGCCAAGGAAACTCTCCGAGCCCGCATGAGCGTGGACATCGTCAAACAGCTGGATCGCGCGAAACGTTACGTCGAGAAGAACCGCCTGGACGATGCGATCGAAGCCTATCAGGCTGTGCTCAATACGTTTCCCAACCATCTTGAATCCATTCAGTCCCTGGGCGACCTGTACACCATGCAGAACCGGCCCGACCGAGCGGCCGTTTACTACGGGATCTTGTTTGACCGATTTACGGCTCCGCGGGAAGAGCTCAAGGCCCTCGCCCTTTACACGCGCTTTTTGAAGTCGCACCAGCAGCCTGCCGAGCGCGTCGCTCGATACGCACTGCTGCTGCAGAAGCAAAACCGCTCCGAGGAGTCCATCGAGCAATACATGTCCGCAGCGCTTGCCTTCGAGCACAGCGGCAAGGGAGAGGAGGCGCTGTCATGTTTCGTGCGCGTCGCGCAACTTGATTCCGAGAATCGCGAACGGCATATTGCCGTCGCCGAACTTGCCGAGCGCCTGGGGAACGCTCCGGCGGCGGCCCGCGGCTACTTGCGCGCGGGGCAACTCACTACGGAGAATAACGCCGAGGCTCTCGAATATTTCTCGCGGGCGCACGACCTGGTGCCCGGTGATCGCAGCGCGGCCTTGCTGTACGCGCAGGGTCTGCTCCGCAACGGCGAAGCGGCAAGCGCCGCGGCGCTGCTGGCGCCGCTTGCCGAAACCGAACGGGACGCCACATTCCTGGAGACCTATGCCGATGCCCTGATGCAATCGGGCCAGCTGGACGCCGCGCGCGCCGTGCTCGAACACATGACCAATCAGGGATCCGGGTCGGCGGAGAAGTATTTTTCGCTTGCCGACGCCTATCTTCACGCGGGCCAGCAGGAGAATGCGGCCAATCTCCTCGCGGCGACCATGAAAAGCATGCTGGCGGCGCGGCGCGAATCCGAATTCGCATCCGCGGTGGACCAGCTCGTGCAATCCAATTCGAATTCGATTCGCATGGCAGAATTCCGCAGCGCCATGTACAGCGAACTGAATCAGGAAACGAAATATTTCGACGCATTGGTGCTCCTGTTTGACCTTTATTTGGCGAACGGCCGGTTTTCCAGCGCTGGCGAATCGCTGGAAAGGCTTCTGGACATCGACCCTTACGATTCGCGTAACCAGGAGCGCATGGATGCCCTGCAAGGCAAAGTCGACGAAGCTTTCATGAGCCGGCTGCGGGCCCGGCTCACAAATGCCGCGACGCATGGGGCGCAGGCCATCCCGCAACCCAGTTCCTACGGGAGCGGCGGCGAGCCCTCTCGGGCCAATCGCGAGGGCGTTCGTTCGGAACAAACCCTAGAGGATCTGCTGGTCCAGGCGGAAATCTTCGTGCAGTACTCGCTGCAATCCAAGGCCATCGAACGGCTGCAAAGGATCACGGAATTATTTCCCGGCGAACAGGAAGGCAACGAACGGCTGCGGGGCCTGTTCGAGGCGGCGCACTGGTGGCCTCAGGAAGGCGCAAACCAGCCCAAGGCGGAGCATCCACCGGCTCCGGTGGAGACGCCGGAGGCGCCTCCTGCCGGCTATGCTCCCCAGACCCTCCGGGACCTCGCGAAAATTTCTGAAATCAACCAAAACGTGTTTCGCCAACCGTCACCGCGCGCCATGCTTTCGGTTGCCGTCAATGGAGTGGGCACCTATCTGCGTGCAACGCGGTGCATCGCCGTGGTGGGAACGCCGGGGCAGCCGCCGCAAATGGCGTCTGAATTCTGCTCTTCCGAAATCGAGGGTTCCTCGGGAGGGCAGATCGTCCGGTTGATCAGCCAGCTCGAACGCGCCGTGCCCGATACGCTTGGCGGGCTGCCGCTGGATGCTGCCGCCGGGTCCACGCTCAACGACATGGGATTGGAAACCGCTCTGGGGGTACCGCTCACCGATCCGGAAACACAAACTCCGGCCGGAATGCTGATCGCGGGATTTGCCGCGCCGCATGCCTGGAAACCCAACGAAACCTATTTTCTGCAGTCGATTGGCGACCAGATGCTGCTCTGCGTGCACCACACGCGACTGCGTTCGCTGGTGCGCACGTTAGCCGTGGCCGACGAAAAGACCGGGTTGCTTACCCGCAGCTCCTACATCGATTGCCTGCTGCACGAATCGACCCGCGCGCGAACGCAAGGCGTGCCGCTGGCTCTCGCGCTGTTGCAGGTTGATGGAGGCCCGGAACATTTGCGCCAGCAGGGCGAGGCGCCGTTCGAGCGCTACATGGAGCAGCTCAGCAAGGCTGTGCAAATGATCGTTCGGCAAACCGACCTCGCAGTGAAGTACACTTCCTGGGCGCTGGCATTCATCCTGCCGGATACGCCGCTTTCGGGGGCGCAGGTGCTGGCCCAAAAATTGAAGAATGCGGCAGGGGAACTCCGGCCTCCCTGGGAAGGCGCGCAATTGACCACCAGCGTGGCCGTCGCCGAGGCCGTTGCGCGGCACGAGTTTGATAGCGAGGACATCGTCACGGACCTGATCAACCGCGCGCAAGCCGGCCTGGAAGAAGCGCGAAGACGGGGCGGCAACGAAATCGTCTCCCTGGAGATGGCGAAGAATTG
Organism: Candidatus Dormiibacterota bacterium; assembly: GCA_035533775.1. Classification (GTDB taxonomy): domain Bacteria; phylum Acidobacteriota; class Terriglobia; order Acidiferrales; family UBA7541; genus Palsa-360. Next base: position 34,162 of record DATLTA010000061.1, read on the forward strand.
AGGCGCTAGGATGACCTACGAAAATCTGCTCTTTGAGAAGCGGGACCGCATCGGCTTCATCACGTTCAACCGGCCGAAAGTGCTGAACGCTTTGAACCGGAAAACGATGGAGGAGCTGAACAGCGTCCTGATCGCCGCGCGCGACGATGACGAAGTGCGCGCCCTGATTTTGACCGGCGCGGGAGAAAAATCATTCGTCGCCGGCGCGGACATCGGAGAGCTTGCCGTGCAGACACCGGTCAGCGGAAAAGAAATCGCCGCATTTGGCCAGAGCGTCCTGCGCCGGCTGGAGACGCTGGGAAAGCCCTCCATCGCGGCCATTAACGGCTTCGCTCTGGGCGGCGGCTGCGAAGTGGCTCTGGCATGCACGATCCGCCTGGCCAGCAAGGCCGCCAGGCTCGGCCAGCCGGAAGTGAAACTCGGCATCATCACCGGATACGGCGGATCGCAGCGGCTCACGCGCTTGTGCGGCAAGGGAGTCGCGCACGAACTTTGCCTGACCGGTGAAATGATTTCGGCGGAGGAGGCGCTCCGCATTGGCCTGGTCAATCACGTCTATGAAGCCGCGGAATTATTGCCCGCGGCGGAAGCGCTGGCAAAAAAAATAATCGCAAATGCTCCGCTCTCGGTGAAGTACACCATGGAGGTCATCGAGCGGGGTGCGGAAATGCCCCAGGAAGAGGGCCTGTACCTGGAAACGACGCTCTTCGGCCTGTGCGCCGCCACGGAGGACATGCGCGAGGGCACGCGCGCGTTTCTGGAAAAGCGTCCCGCGCAATTTCGAGGCAAGTAGCGCGGGCGCGCGAACTGGAATTCATGACTTTATGACCAAACCCTTTAACACAAAACAGATTCGACCGGCAGTGAAGGCGGCGGGACTGCGCTTTTCCCTTGTCGTCAGCCGTTTCAATAGCTTTATTACCGAGCGGCTCCTGGCGGGGGCGCTCGACGCGCTCGAATCCGCGGGCGCCGAGGCGGAAAAAATCGAAGTGGTGCGCGTTCCCGGTTCGTTCGAAATTCCGCTGGCGGCAAAGAAAATCGCCGAGGGCGGACGCGCCGACGCCGTGATCGCCATCGGCTGCATCCTGCGCGGCGAAACCGCACATTTTGACTACGTGGCCAGCGAGGTGGCGCGCGGCGTGCAACTGGCGCAGCTGGATACCGGCGTACCCGTGATTTTTTGCGTTCTCACCTGCGACACGATCGAGCAAGCCATTGACCGCGCCGGCCTGAAAAGCGGCAACAAGGGATACGACTGCGGATGGGCCGCCGTGGAAATGGCCAACCTGTCCAGGCAACTGCGCACTGTGAAAACTTCGCGCGCCATCAAAAAATCGATTCGTGGAAAGCGGCGCTAAATGACACTCCGCAAAAAATCCCGGGAGTTTGCGCTGCAGATGCTGTTCCAATGGGAAATGGGGCAGCAGGAGCCGTCGCGCATCGAAGCCGGCTTCTGGAAAAATGTGGGCGCTCAGCCCTCCACGCGCGAATTCGCCAACCAGCTTTTCGAGAATGCCGCGGCGCGCGCCGGGGAAATCGATCCTATCATCTCCACACACGCCAAGAACTGGCGCATTGAACGCATGCCGGCCATCGACCGCGCCATCCTCCGCCTGGCCATCTCCGAATTGCGTACGGCAGGCACGCCGCACAAGGTGGTGATCAACGAAGCCCTGGAACTGGCCAAGAAATTTTCTTCCGTGGAGGCCGCGCCCTTCATCAATGGAATTCTCGATGCCGTGGTGAAATCGTCGGCGGAAAAGACGCCCGAAAAAACCCCAGAAAAAACACCCGAATAGCGGCGCAGGCTTCACAGGCTGCGGAAAAGTGGAAATATTTGTGGGTCGTGCCTTCAGGCACGGCATAACAACTGCGCTTTTTCAGGGGGTTTAACCCCTGAAGGTGTACAAATCGATTTTTCCGCAACCTAATCAGCCAGCCCGGTTTTGCGTTGAGTGGAAATGGGAACGGCGGACAGGCGGAAGCCCGTCCTGGCGGGATCGTGTGCTAAAGCCCGCGCACAACGGCGCAGGTTTCATCGAGGATCCGCCGCGTCGTTGCCGCGCTCGTCGTCTCCGAATAAACGCGCAGCATCGGTTCGGTGCCCGAAGCGCGCAGCATCACCCAGCCGATTTTTCCCAGATACAACTTGATTCCGTCGAGGTCTTCGCGGTGCGCGACGCGCCACTCCAGCAATTTCGTCAGCCTGGCATTGCTGAAATGCGAAATGGCGCGTTCTTTTTGTCCGGGCTTCAGCTCCAGATCCACGCGCCCGTAATGGTGCTCGCCGAATTCCGCGTGCAGCAGTGCCACCAGTTCGCCCAGGGACTTCTTGTGCCACGCCATCACTTCGGCCAGCAGCAGCGCCATCACCGTCGCGTCGCGCTCGGGCAGATAGAGCTTGGTGCCGATTCCGCCGGATTCCTCGCCGCCCAGCAGGATGTCGCGCTCCAACATCAGCTCGCAGATGTATTTGAAGCCGATGGGCGTCTCGAAAACCTGACGCCCGAATTTTTCCGCGATCCTGTCAACCATCTTGGTCGAGGAAAACGTTTTCGCCACGTCGCCGGGGATGTCACGCGTTCCCGCCAGGTGCCACAACAGGATCGAAAAAATCTGGTGCGGCGTGATGAACGTGCCGTCGCGGTCCATCGCGCCGATGCGGTCGCCGTCGCCGTCGGCGCACAATCCGGCATGGTAGCCGCCGGAAACGACGGCGCGGCGCAAGGCTTCGACGTGCGGTTCGATGGGTTCCGGATTTACGCCGCCAAACAGGGGATCGCGCGTGCCGCGAATTTCATCGCAGGCGATGCCATGGCGCGTCATCAGCTCGCGAAGCAATCCCCGGGCCGCGCCGTGCATGGGGTCCACCACAAATCGGAAATTGGCCGCGCGTATCCGTTCCCAGTCCACCAGCTTGTCAATGGTGTCCAGGTACGGCGAAAGAATATCGAGCGAATGAATGTTCGCGGGCAGCGGCGGCAGCGGCGGCACGCCATTTGCCAGCACCGTGGCAAGTTCTTTTTCCACTTGCGCGACGATGGAAGGCAGCGCCGAGCTTCCGTAACTCGCCTTGAATTTCACGCCATTCCAGCGGTAGGGATTGTGGCTCGCCGTGATCATGATGCCGCCCGCCGCGCCGTGCTGCCGCACCAGCAGGGAAAGCGCGGGCGAAGGGCACGCCTTTTCCGCGATCCACACCGGCATGCCGGTCATCGAGACAGCCTCGGCGGCGGCACGCGCGAAATGCTCGGAGCCGTAGCGCGTGTCGTAGCCGATCAGCACTCCCGCATTCGGTTTTTCCGCCCTGACCACATAGCGCGCGATCGCGCAGGCAACCTTGCGCAGGTTGGAAAACGTAAAATCGTCGGCGATGACGCCGCGCCATCCGTCGGTGCCAAATTGAATTGCGTTCACGGTTCAGAAGTATATGCGAAGCGGGTGGGGGCGGGAAGCAGCTCGCTGAAATCGGCGCGAAAGGGTGAACAAATCGAAAAGGAAGCGCCGGGGAACCTTGCTGCGCGAATTTCAGTAGGACAGGCTTCAGCCTGTCTGTTTTTTTGTTGTTTGCCGGTTGAAAACCGCACAGGCTGAAGCCTGTCCTGCTGGGGACTGAACCCTAGAGAAGGTGAAAAAGTTTTTCAGCTTCCAGCCACTTCACGACTTTGCCGACGTCCTGCGCGCGTTCGCGCGGGCAGAGCAGCAAGGCGTCCTCGGTTTCGACCACGACGAGATCGCATATCCCGATGGCGGCAATGAATTTCTTCGCGCTCCACAGGAAATTGCCGTGCGCATCCAGCGTGAAAACCTTTCCGGCGGAAACATTTTCTCCGGGCTCGCGAGCGAGCAATTCGTGTACGGCGGTCCAGGAGCCGATGTCGCTCCAGCCGACCTGGGCGGGCAGGACAAATACGCCGGGCCGGGCGGCCCGGCGCGTGGCCGGTTCGAGAATGGCGTAATCCACGGAGATATTTTCCAGCTTCGGGTAGACGCGCGCGAGCGTGCGCGCGTATCGCGGGGTTCCGATATCGCCGGCCAGGCGCATCAGGGCGTCGTGCGTCTTGGGAAGAAATGTCTGGAGACTTTCCAGAAACGTCGAAACGCGCCAGAAAAACATTCCCGCATTCCAGAAGTAGCGCCCGGAAGAGACATATTTCTTCGCCAGGGCAAGCGCGGGCTTTTCCGTAAACCGGCGCACCGGAAAAATCGGGGCGCCGTTGGCGGCAAACGCCTTCCCGCGCGCGCGTTCGATGTAGCCGTAGCCGGTTTCGGGCCGCGACGCCGGAATGCCCAGCACGACGAGCGATCCTTCGGACTGCGCGGCATGCAGCGCGGCGCGCACGATCTTGAGATATTTCGCGGGCTGCGCGATGTAGTGATCGGCGGGCAGCACGGCCATCAGCGCGTCTTTTTCCCCGCCCGCGCCCTTTTGCAGATGGTGCAGCAGGTGCGCGGCGGCCAGGCCGATCGCGGCGGCGGTATTGCGTCCCACGGGCTCGGCCAGAATGTGCGATGCAGGCACGCGCGGCAGCTGTTTTCGCACGGCGGCGGCCTGTTCGGAATTGGTGACCACCCACTGCCGCATCGCCGGAAACAGCGGTTCTATGCGTGCGGAGGTTTGTGCGAGCATCGTGTCTTTGCCCACGATGTTGAGCAATTGTTTTGGCGTGCGCGTGCGGCTGCGCGGCCAGAAACGCGTGCCGCGCCCTCCGGCAAGGATAACGGCGTGCGCCGCCAGGGGTTCTTGTTTCACGGATGCACCACGCGCGACCATGCGGCTTCTTCGACGCGCTCGTCGGCAAGGTGCTGCACGAAGCCGTTCAGGTCGGGCACGTATGCGCGCAACAGCGCCGTAGGGGATTCCGGATCGAGCTGATATGCGCCGAGCCCCGCCGGAAGCAGCCAGGCCTGCGCCGGCCCGTAGGGTTCGCCGCCGCCGGAAAAATCGATGCGGCCTTTCCCCTCGAGAAAAATCAGCAAGTCGAAATGTTCCGGCGAAGTCACGGCGACGATGCGTTCGCGAAATTCCCAGCGCTCGACGGCAAAGTGCCGGCAGGCGGCGAAAAAAGTTTCGGTAACCGCTCCGCGCGCCAGGCGGACCGGATCGCACAGGCCGCCGCTTTGTTCGCCGAATGTCATTACGTTGAGCGCCTGTCGAACGTGCAGCGCGCGCGGCTTGCCGTCGGCCCCCACGCGGTTGTAATCGAATACGCGATACGTGATGTTCGAATGCTGCTGGACTTCGCACAGGACCACGCCGGGACAAATCGTGTGCGCCGTTCCGGCGGGAACGAAAACGGCGTCGCCGGCGCGGACCGGCACCCGGGCCAGGCAATTTTCCACCGTGCCGTCGGCGATGGCGCGCTCGAACGATTCCCGCGTCACTCCCGGACGCAGGCCCACGCACAGCTCGGCCCCTTCGCCGGCCGCGACGACGTACCACATCTCCGTTTTTCCGGCGCCTCCGGTTGCGGGCTCATGCTGCTCCGCGTACTCGTCGTCGGGATGCACCTGCACGGAAAGATTTTCTTTCGGAAAAATAAATTTCACCAGCAGGGGAATGCGTGGAAGGCCGCGCAGACGTGTGCCCGTCCATTCCTCCGGCAGCGACGGCCAGACATCGCCCAGGGCGCGGCCGGCGAATTCTCCCGTCTCGAAGACGCATTCATTTCCCGTCAGCCAGGCTTCGCCGACCGGTTCGGGTTCCCGGGAGCGTTCCGGAAACAGGGGAGAAAGATCGCGCGCGCCCCAGATGCGAGGCAGAAAAATCGGGGCGAGCCGCGCGGGCGCCCGCCCCGGACGGCTTGCTTCGGAACTCACCTTGCTGCTTCCGCCAGGGAGAAGAATTGTTCCAGACGCCGCAAACCTTCTTCGATGCGCTCGATGGAAGTCGCATAGGAGAGGCGAAGATAGCCGGGCGTTCCGAACGCGTCACCGGGAACGACGACCAGATGCTGCTTTTCCAGCAGCAGCTTCGCCAGCTCCGTGGTGTCCGCGACGCCGTTGCCCAGATGCGCCGAAACGTTCGGGAAGGCGTAGAACGCTCCTCCCGGCTCGACGCAGGTAACGCCGGGAATGGCGCGCAGCCCGGAAACGATGCGGTCACGCCGCCGCGCATACTCGGCAAGCATCTCCGCGACCGTATCCATGGGTCCGGTCAGCGCTTCCAGTGCGGCATATTGCGCGATGGACGTGGGATTCGATGTCGACTGGCTCTGAAGCTTGATCATCGCGGAGACCAGCGCATCGGGCGCCAGGGCGTAGCCGATGCGCCAGCCCGTCATGGCAAACGTTTTCGAGAGCGATCCGACGACGATGATGTTCGGTTTGCTGTCCGGGACGCTGGCCAGCGAATACGGCTTTTCGTTTCCGTAGACAAAATGCGAGTAGCACTCGTCGGTGACCAGCCAGATATTTTTCGCGCGGCAGATTTCGTAAATTTTCTCAAACTCCTCGCGCGGCACCACCGCTCCGCTCGGATTGTTCGGCGAATTCACGATCAGCATCCTGGTTTTCGGCGTGATGGCGCGCGCCACTTCCTCGGCGCGCAGCCGGAATCCGTCGGACGCATCGGTCATCACCGGAACCGGCGTCGCCCCGGTGAACAAAACGATGTCCGGGTAAGTGACCCAGTACGGCGCGGGGATCAAAACTTCGTCGCCTTTTTCTAGAAGGCAGCAGCAGGCGTTGAACAGGACGTGCTTGCCGCCCACCGACACGATGCATTCCGGCACCGTGTAGGACGAACCGAACTGTTTCGCGTGCCAATTGCAGATGGCCTCGCGCAGCGGGCGAATCCCCCCCGTGGGCGTGTATTTTGTGCGGCCTTCCTTCAGCGCGCGGATCGCCGCGTTCTGGATGTGCTCCGGGGTCGGGAAATCCGGTTCGCCGGGGCCGAAATCGGCCAGGTCCACGCCCTGGGCGCGGAGTTTTTCGGCCGCGGCCAGCACGGCGGCGGTCGGAGAAATGGAAATGCGGTTCACACGGGCTGCGAGTTGCACGGGGTCAGGCTCCTTTGGGGTCTCGTCTTCAGGGTCTCATACGTTGTCGAACATTTTTGGCGCGCCTTCCTTATCTGAAAGCGCTCGGATTCTACAAACGGCTAAAGAACTTTGGCGCGCAAGCGCTCTTCCACCAGCGGCGGCACCAGGCCGGTGATCGGCCCGCCCAGATGCGCGATTTCGCGGACCAGCCGCGAACTCAGATAACTATAGTTCACCGAGGGCATCATGAAAACTGTCTCGACATTCGGGTTGAGCTTGCGGTTCATCAGGGCCATCTGCAATTCATATTCGTAATCGGAAACGGCGCGAATGCCGCGCAAAATCACGCTGGCCTCGCGCTGCCGCGCGTAATCCACCAGCAGGCCGCTGAACACGCCCACTTCGACGTTGCGCCACGGCCGCACGACTTCGCGGAGCATTTCCACGCGTTCTTCCAGCGTGAATAGGGGCTCCTTGTCGAAATTGCGCAAAATGCTGACGGCCAGCCGGTCAAAAATCTTGGCTCCGCGCTCGATCAAGTCGAGGTGGCCGTTGGTCACCGGATCAAACGACCCCGGATAGATCGCCAGGATATTTTTCATGATTTCGCCCGCCTGCGTCCAGTCTCGGGCCCGGCCTCTACCTGGAACCCGCCGGAATATTGTAGCCAAAATCGGGACGGATTACGCAAGGGAATTGGCGGCGGCGGGATTTGCGACTGTTTTTTCTGCGCGGGCTGACACAGAAAATCAGGTAAGTGGCCGTGCTCAAAAACCAAAAACTTTGTGCTTTCACCTGATACAGAATTCCCTTCGATCCCGCCGAGAATCCCGCGTTCCGGGACTCCTTGCTCTTTGCTCTTGCTTGTGGCAAGTGGGTCTTGATCGCATCGGCGATTAGAATCGGCCCGGAAGACGTCGTCAATTTTCTGAAAAAGTGGAAGCCTCGATCCGGGACGTGACCGAAAGGTGAGTTTTGCCGGATGGGACCCTGAGGCCCTCAGTTTTTGGAGCGAACCATTCGACCCTGAAGATTGACCATTCACACCTGATTCCGGGCCTTTCGTTGCATTTTTTTTGACCAAAGCGACCGAATTGGTCGCAATGTAAAGGCTTGAGACAATAGGGTTTGAACATATTTTGAAGGCTTGACAACCTTGGGTCACGGGGTTTAGTATTCAAGTGCGACTAGATTGGTCGCATATCGGAATATTCGAAATATGTTGAAGCTCTCAAAGAAAGCGGACTACGCGCTGATTGCCGTTCGGCATTTGGCCACGCATGGCGTGGAGCAGTCGCAAAGCGCGTCGGACATTGCCGAGTCGTATGGCATTTCGGCCACGCTGCTGGCGAAGGTGCTGCAGCGGCTGGCCAGGCACGGACTGGTTACCGCGCGGCACGGATCGAGTGGCGGCTATCAGCTGGCGCGCCATCCGAAGGACATTTCGGCGCTCGAAGTGATCAGCGCCGTGGATGGGCCGATCGTGATCACGTCCTGCATTACCAGCCATGGGAACTGCGGTCAGAGTTCCACATGCACGGTGCGCGAACCGCTGCGCCGAGTGAATGAAAGCATCGCAGAGGTACTGCGCGCGGTCACGATTTCCCAGATGGCCGAAGATTCGCCCGATGCCGAACTGGTCGGGCTGTCGAATTGAATTTTTCTGAAACGCTTGGGAACCAAAGCACAGGTCCAAACTTCAGGGGATTGAAGAAAGCGACGGGAGAAATACGCATGGCTATCAAGCTGCCGATTTACATGGACTATCACGCCACCACTCCGGTGGATCCGCGCGTGCTCGACACGATGTTGCCGTACTTCCACGACAAATTCGGCAACGCCGCCAGCCGTAACCATTCCTTCGGCTGGGCGGCCGAGGAAGCGGTGGAGAACGCGCGCGCGCAGATCGCTCGTCTGATCAACGCGACGCCGAAGGAAATCATCTTCACCAGCGGCGCCACCGAGTCGAACAATCTGGCCCTCAAGGGCGCCGCGGAGATGTACCGCGAGAAGGGCAACCACATCATCACGCAGGTGACCGAGCACAAAGCCGTGCTCGATACCTGCAAGCGCCTGGAAAAATACGGCTACGAAGTTACCTACCTGCCCGTGGCCAAGGACGGCCGCATCGATCTGGACGATCTGCGCCGCGCGATTACGCCGAAAACGATTCTCATCTCCATCATGTACGCCAACAACGAAATCGGCGTGATTCAGCCCATCCAGGAAATCGGCAAGATTGCCAAGGAAAAGGGCGTGCTGTTCCACACCGACGGCGTGCAGGCGCTGGGCAAGATTCCGGTGGACGTGCAAAAAGACAATATCGACATGATTTCCCTGACCGCGCACAAGCTGTACGGCCCCAAGGGCTGCGGCGCGCTCTACGTCCGTCGGCGCAACCCCCGCGTGCAGCTCTCCGCGCAGATTGACGGCGGCGGGCACGAGCGCGGCATGCGCTCGGGCACGCTCAACGTTCCGGGAATCGTGGGCTTCGGCAAGGCGGCCGAGCTTTGCCAGAACGAAATGGCGGCGGAAAGCGTCCGGCTGAGCGGCCTGCGCGACCGCTTGAAGGACACCATCTTCGCGACGCTCGACGAGGTTTACATCAACGGCTCGATGACGCACCGCTTGCCGCACAACATCAACATCAGCTTCGCGTTTGTCGAAGGCGAATCGCTGCTGATGGGCATCAACGACGTCGCCGTATCCAGCGGCTCGGCGTGCACCTCGGCAACGCTCGAACCCAGCTACGTTCTGAAAGCGCTGGGCGTCGGCGAAGACCTGGCGCACACATCGATACGTTTCGGCCTGGGCCGCTTCAATACCCAGGAGGAAGTGGATTACGTCACCAGCCGTGTGATTGAAGTCGTGCAGCGGCTGCGCGAACTTTCGCCGCTGTATGAAATGGCCAAGGAAGGCATCGATCTCAGCAAGATGAACTGGAAAGCGGCGGCAGAGCACTAGAATCGGGCCTGTAAATAAATTTATTCGTCTGAAAGTCGAAGGGGGAATGAAATGGCGTATTCCGATAAGGTAGTCGATCACTACGAGCACCCGCGCAACGTGGGCAGCTTGCCCAAGGAAGATCCGAATGTGGGCACAGGCCTGGTTGGCGCGCCCGAATGTGGCGACGTCATGCGGCTGCAGATGAAAATCAATCCCGAAACGCAGGTCATCGAAGAGGCCAAGTTCAAGACCTTCGGCTGCGGCTCGGCGATTGCCAGCTCTTCGCTGGCGACCGAATGGGTCAAGGGCAAGACGGTCGAGGAGGCTCTGGCCATCTCCAATACGGACATTGTCCGCGAGTTGAGCCTGCCTCCGGTCAAGATTCACTGCTCCGTGCTGGCTGAAGACGCCATCAAGGCGGCCATCGAGGACTGGAAAACGAAGAAGACTGCGGAAAAGCCCGCGGCCAGCACGACGGCCGGCAATTAATCGCGCGGGCAGGCTTGCGTAGCGCAGGCTGAAGCCCGCGGGGGCGTCCAATGCAGGCAGGCAAGCTGGCAAGCAGGCACGGCTGCATGCTGCCTAACTCCGCGAACCTGGCGTCAGGCTACTTCACCGGATGAACTGTGCGGCGATGCCGGTTGCAATGGAAACGACAGGACTGAAACGAGCGATGATTCACGTAACCGAAAAAGCGGCAACGAAAATTCAGGAACTGCTCGCCAAGGAAGGCGTGGCGGCAGCAACCGGAGGCCTGCGCGTGGGCGTGCAGGGCGGCGGCTGCTCGGGATTGACCTACGCGATGCGCCTGGAGACGCAGGCGCGCGACCGCGACAAAGTCGTCGAGGAAAATGGCGCGCGGTTGTTCGTGGATCCCAAGAGCTTCCTGTACCTGAACGAAACCACGCTGGATTATCAGGAAGACCTGATGCGGCGCGGGTTCGTGTTTCAGAATCCGCAGGCGACGCGCAGTTGCGGCTGCGGCACTTCCTTTACGGCGTAGTGCGCGGAGCGGGGCCGGACTCCATCGCAGGGAACATCGCAGGCGCTTCCTCTGCAAATGAGCGAAACGCGTGGTTGGCCGGGAGGGGGAGCCCGCCGGCCATTTTTTTTGCACGCTTCAGGTAGCACAGGCTTCAGCCTGTGAGTTTTAGGCCGCCTCGTACGAAAATCCACAGGCTGAAGCCTGTGCTACTGGCGCCGCCGATTGAATTTTATTTTTTTAAGTTATGAGCGCACCGTCCACAACCACGGCCACAATCGCAAACTGCTGGAGCTGTTCAGCGGCCACCGGCGGCGCATATTTTTGCCCCGCGTGCGGAAAAATTCAGCCTTTGCCGCGAGGGGCCGATTACTTCGCGTTTTTCGGCCTGCCGCGCAAGCTGGCCATCGATCTGGCGGCGCTCGAGCAGAGGTTTCACACCCTTTCGTGGAAGCTGCACCCGGATAATTTTGTGCGCGCTTCCGAGCAGGAATGCCAGCTTTCGCTGGATCTTTCCTCGCAGCTCAACGACGCGTACCGCACGCTGAGCGATCCCGTGGCCCGCACCGAATATCTGCTGGGTCTGGCCGCCATGCGCAGGGAAGGCCAGAAAAAGCAGCAGGCGCCGCCCGAATTGCTTGAGGAAGTTTTCGAATTGAACGAATCGCTCGACGAGCTTCGTGAGGCGCGGCAATCGGGCGGAAGCGATGCGCAAATGGCGGGCTTGCGGGCAAAGCTCGAAGCGGCGCAGCGCAAGTTTGAATCGTCGCTCGCCGATGTGGACCTGGAACTGGTGCGCGTGTTTGCGCAATGGGACGCCGCGCTCGATTCCGGAGCGGGCGACGAGGCTGGTAAAAAGCTTATGGAACGAATGAACGAAATTCTGAATCGCCGCTCATACGTTAGAAATCTCGTGAACAGCGTGCGCGCGGAATTGAATGCGTGACCGGCCGCTAGCCGCCAGTCACCAATCACCACCCACGGGGGCCATACAGCATGGGAAAGACCGTCGGCATCGACCTGGGCACCACCTACAGCCTGATCGCTTATCAGGATAAGCGCGAAGGTCGGCCGAAGTGTATTCCGGGTCCCTATGGCACGCCTCTGTGTCCTTCCGTCGTCAGCGTGGATGCGGACGGCTCCATCATTGTCGGGGAACCTGCGCGGCGACGCCTGCTGACGCAGTCCGAGCGCACCATTTATTCGGTGAAGCGCCTGATGGGGCGCGGCCCCGCCGACGTGCAGGACGAACTGAAGATTTTTCCGTTCCGCATCGACCCGGCCAGCAAGAACGTGATTCGCGTGCGCCTGGGCGACCGCGTGTTCACGCCGCCGGAAATTTCCGCATTTATTCTGCGCGAGCTGAAGAGCTGGGCCGACGAATATTTTCAGGATGTGGTGGACCGCGCCGTGATTACCGTGCCCGCGTATTTCAACGACGCGCAGCGGCAGGCCACGCGCGATGCCGGACGCCTGGCGGGCCTGGAAGTCCTGCGCCTGGTGAATGAGCCCACGGCGGCGGCCCTGGCCTACGGCCTGCATGAGAAAAAACGCGGCCGCGTCGCCGTGTACGATTTTGGCGGCGGCACGTTTGATATTTCCATCCTCAAGCTGATTTCGACCGCTGAGGGCGACATTTATCAGGTGCTTTCGACCAACGGCGACACGCACCTGGGCGGCGATGACATTGACAACGCGCTGCAAAGCGTCGCGCGCCAGGAAATCCTCGCGCAGGGAGTGGATCTGGCCGCGCATCCGGAAGTTCTGCAGGAACTGCGCAAGGCGATGATCTCCGCCAAGCACGAGCTTTCCAGCGAATCAAAGACTGCGGTTAAATTCCCCCTGCCCGATGGCGGAGTCTATTTCCGCGAAATCACGCGCGCCGAGTACGATCGCTGGATTCGCCCGATCATCGAGCGCACCATGGCTCCGGTACGCCAGGCGCTGGCCGATGCGAAGCTGGCTCCCGCGGAAATCGAGGAAGTGGTGCTGGTGGGCGGATCGACGCGCGTGCCGCTGGTGCGCAGCACGGTCGAGGAATTTTTCGGACGTCCGCCGCACGCCGAGCTCAATCCCGATGAAGTGGTGGCGCTGGGCGCCGCCGTGCAGGCCGACATCCTGGAAGGCGGCGTGAACGACATGCTGCTGCTCGACGTCACGCCGCTCTCGCTTGGCATCGAAACGATGGGCGGCGTGGTGGCCAAGATCATCCCGCGGAACTCCACGATTCCCGCGAGCGCCTCGGAAATGTTCACCACCGGCGTCGAGAATCAGACCGGTATCGACATTCATGTCCTGCAGGGCGAACGCGAGATGGCCAAGGATTGCCGGTCCCTTTCGCGGTTTCAGCTGAAAGTTCCGCCGGGGCCCGCGGGCCTGGCGCGCATCGAGGTGAAATTCCTGATCGACGCCAGCGGCATCCTGCAAGTGGCCGCGCGAGATCTGCGCACTGGCCAGGAGCATTCGGTTGAAGTACAGCCGAGCTATGGCCTGGATGACGCCGAAGTCGAGCGCATGCTCGAGGAATCGATTGAATTTGCCGAACAGGATTTCTCCGAGCGGCAGCTGATCGAGGCGCGCAACGAGGCGGAAAGCGTGCTGCACGCCACCGAAAAAGCCCTGGCGCGCGAACAGTCCGAGGCGCCGGATGATCTTCCGGCCGAGGAACTTCGCGCCATCGAGGCCGCGTCGGCAGCGTTGCGCGAAGCCCTTGCCGGCACGGACTACAAAAGCATTCGCGCGTTCGTGGATGTGCTCAACCAGGCGACTACGCCGCTTGCCGAGCGCATGATGAATCGCGTGCTGGGGACGGCCCTGGAAGGCAAGAATCTCGGCGACATGTAGTGAGTGGCACAGGCTGATGCCTGTGCGGTTTTGGTTTTGCGCGTTCTGAAGAGCACAGGCTGAAGCCTGTGCAACCGGGAACCGGAGTGTTCAGAAGGAGACTACAATGGGCGGCAGCAATCCTTACATCGAACAAACCAAGTACACGCCCGCGGCGAAAAAGTTCAAGGTCACGTTTGTCCGCGAGGGCAAGACGTTCGAGGTGGACCCTGAGAAGGTTCCCTACGCGCGCGAAGGTTTGCCGGGCAGCATTCTGGACATCGCCACGGGCTTCCATATGGGCCTCGATCACGCGTGCGGCGGCGTGTGCGCTTGCTCCACCTGCCACGTTATCGTGCATGAGGGACTCGAGTCCTGCAACGAACCGACCGATTCCGAACTCGACCAGCTCGACGAAGCTCCCGGACTCACGGCCAAGTCGCGCCTGGGATGCCAGTGCGTGCCCGATGGAACGCGCGACATCGTCGTTGAGATTCCCGAGTGGAACAAGAATTTCGCCAAGGAAGCCGAGCACTAGAATTCAGGGCCCAGAGCGTCCCTGAGAGAACCCCGAAATGGATAGTTCTGTAGAGTCACCCTTCAGGGTGGCATTTTAAAGGCGATCCCGTGCCTGCCGGAAGCCGGGCGCTACCGAGGAGCAATTCATGCCCGCGACGTTTGACTGGGATGATACCGAAGAGATCGGAATTCAGCTTGCCGAAAAATATCCGGATACCGACCCGCTCTCTGTGCGCTTCACCGACCTGCACAAGTGGGTGACAGGTCTGGATGGATTTGCCGGCGATCCCAAGATGTCGAACGAAGGCAAGCTGGAAGCGATCCAGATGGCCTGGCTCGAGGAGCACAACGACCGGAAAGAGTGATTCGCCTGTCCTGAGCTTGCGCTGTTGGACGAGTTGTGGACGGAAGGGTGATTCGCAGCGCGGGGAGACCGCCGCCCGATCGCGATCCTTATGCCTTGATGCCTTGCCTTTCGACTTTTAACTATGGACTGTCGACTTTTGGCGGCCGACTCTTAGCTCTCGACTATTTTTCGCGTTTCCTCTACTCTAGCTATTCCACATTTTTCCCCTCTGTGGCGCTATGGTGCAACGGTTAGCACGTGGCCCTTTCAAGGCCAAAATGCGGGTTCGATTCCCGCTAGCGCTACCAAAATCTTGAAAATCATACATTCTTTTTCGTCCCACGCTAATAAGGACGCCCATGAAGCCCAGTTCCACGATTGGATGTCCTTCGCTATGTGCGGCCGATTACCTGACTTCGCGTTCGAAAGATTTCAACGCCTGGAAGCAGAACCCTGCAAGTAATCGAATGAGAGCAGGTAGTTAATTCATACCGCCTTTCCTTGCTCGATATCGGGATCACGCGATTCCAGTTTTGAATCATTTCTATCGATTTGGCAACGTGAAACGGCTTTCCACTCGCGCAAAATCAAAGCTAACTTCTTATGCTGCAATAAGCTGCATGCACCCTGATGCTGGTCCTGTGTTCGTCTTCAGCACTTTTGAGAGTTGTTGAGGGCGTCTGACAAGCTACGGATTTGAGTTTCGGATTCACCGGCTGCTCGGTC
>DATLTA010000062.1:0-3011 GCA_035533775.1 Candidatus Dormiibacterota bacterium
CGAGGACCAGGTCGGGAGAGAAGGAAGCCAGTTTACGTACGGCGGCTTCGCCGTTATTCACGGACTCGACTTCCACGCCCATGTCCGCGAGCGCCAGGGCTACGGTCTTCTGGACGTTACTGTTGTCATCGGCTACCAGAATCTTTGCCACGTGCCGTCCTCCAGTTTCCCCGGGTAAACGCATCCTGCTTCGCAGATAGTCAGGAAAGCCCTTCATTATTCGTAGCACCTTGATGTGTGTCAGTCAATGCAGACCGGGCGGGGGTGTGTCCGAAACAACCAGATTGGCCGAAGGTACAGGTTTGGACCGGTCCCTGTGGATGAAGAACTAGAAGGGAAGAATCTTGTGGATACCCTTCTTTTTCTTGCTCGTGGATTCCTTGGTCTTATCGACGGGCGGTGCCGGGGTATTCGCGGGAGGCGCCGATTGTGCGTCGTCGGTGGACGCAGGAGTCGCGGGAGCCGCTTCCGAACTGGCAGGCGCCGTGCTGGATGCGGTGCCTCCCGGAGTAACCGTTTCCACGGTTGCCGTACTTCCCGTGCCTCCACCGACGCCGAGGGATAAGCC
The DNA here is from genome assembly GCA_035533775.1 of Candidatus Dormiibacterota bacterium. Taxonomy (GTDB): domain Bacteria; phylum Acidobacteriota; class Terriglobia; order Acidiferrales; family UBA7541; genus Palsa-360. Next base: position 569 of record DATLTA010000062.1, read on the forward strand.
CTGCTGCGGTCCGAAACTGAGAGTTTCATCGCCCGATTCGCTGGCCGGCGTCATGGTGGGCGCCCCGGTATGCGATGCCATCGCGACATCCGGGTGACTGGACAAAATTCCCAGGGACCTGCGCAAGAAACCCTGGTGGTCGCTCAAAGCCTGGTCCTTCCGCATGCGGGCTAGGGCGGCAGGGTCGGCAGGCGGAATGGGCACGCCGAACTTGGTGAGCCTCTCCTTGGCCTGGGCCACGAGGGATGAGAGCGGGTATTCCTTCACGATCCGGGAGTAGTAGCGCGCCGCAATTTCATTGCGTTCGATTTTTTCGTAAATTTGTCCGAGCATCCAGTTGGCCTGATCGGCGCGGCTGTAAAGCGGATATCGTTTTGTCAGCTCAAGCAAGCGGTCGCCCGCGGCGCGATAGGCCCCGCGAATATAATAAAACTGGGCGACACGGAAATTGCCCTCCGCCAGCACTTCCTGGACCTCGCGAAGCCGCTGCTCCGCTTGAGGGCGCAGCGGGCTCTTCGGATATTTTTCCAGGAAGGTCTGCAGTTCAGCTTCCGCCTCCACCGCCTCGGTATGGTCGCGGTCCGGCTTTTCCATCTGGTGGTAGTGCGCCATGCCAATCTGCAGTTGCGCGTATGCGGCTTCATCGAGGAACGGAAAGAACGTAATGAAGTCCTTGTATTCGGCAATGGACTGTTTCAGTCCTGCCGTTCCGCCTTCCTTGTAGTAGGAATCTCCGATGGCCAGCTTTGCCTTGGCGAGGTATTCGCTGTCCGGGTAGGTGTTGATCAGAGTTTGCAGACCCAAACGCCCAACCGTATAGCGCCCGTGCTTAATATCGTCCAGCGACTTTGTGTACAGAACCTTGTCGGGTTCTGCCGATGCGCCCACAACCGGCGCTACAGCCTTCTTTCCAAAGCAGCCGCCTAACAGCAATGCTGTCATCACCGTAAGCCAGATTGTTCCGGTTTGCTTCAACAAAATTCGCCTCATGCCTTTTGTGCCAGCGCCCCTCCGGCCATTTGCTTCATGGACCGGACCGCTTCGGCAGCGTCGCGCGTATGAAATATCGATGTGCCGGCAACCAGAATTTCGGCGCCGGCCCGAACCAACTCGGCCACATTTTCCGGACTGACTCCCCCGTCAACTTCGATCCGAAACACCTGATTATAACTCTCTCGAATTCGTTTTAGCTCGCGAATCTTGCCCAGAGTCCCGGGAATAAATTTCTGGCCGCCGAATCCGGGATTCACCGACATGACCAGCACGTAATCCACAATCGGCAGGACTTCGAAAAGCGTCGATACCGGCGTCGCCGGATTGATCACGGCGCCGGCCTGGCACCCGTGCTCGCGAATCATGGACAGCGCGCGATTCAGATGCGGAGTCGCCTCCTGATGCACGGAAATCATGTCGGCCCCAGCCTCTGCGAACGCCTGAATATAGAGTTCGGGGCTCTCGATCATCAGATGCACATCCAGGGGCAGGCGGGTTGCCTTGCGCAGCGATGCCACCACCGGAACGCCGATGGAGATGTTCGGCACAAAATGCCCGTCCATCACGTCCACATGAAGCAGCGCCGCGCCGCCGCGCTCGACGGCCAGGATTCCTTCTCCCAAAGATGCGAAGTCTGCAGCGAGGATGGAGGGTGCGATTTCAACCGGATAAGTCACAAGTTCTCCGTGTGTATCTTACCAGAATCGCGCTTTTCATAGCACAATCTCGGATGCCAATAAATTACCCTCAGTTTTAAGGCCTTTGTTCGCGCCAGTAGCACAGGCTTCAGCCTGTGGCATTTGCCTTTTTTCCCGAGCAACACAAAATCAAACCCGGCAGGCGAAAGCCTGTCCCACTCGGCATTTCTTACTGTGCGACGCCCAGCTCGATGGATGTCTCGTCGGTGATCTTGGAGCCCGGGTCGGGGATCTGCTCGATGACCGTGCCCTTGGGCCATTGCGTTGAGGGGATCGGCGTGGTCTTTGCCAGCTTCAATCCGCTGGAGACGAACAGGTGGTCGGCGTCGAGCAGGTATATGCCCACCAGCGATGGCATGACATAGGCGGGCGGCGGTTCGGGTTCCGATACGAGCAAGTCCACTCGGGGACTTGCGGCGAGTGTTCCCGGGGGCTGGGTTTGCTGCAAAACGCTGTCTGCCGGAAGCGCCGGATCCAGATAAGTCGTGATTTCACCCATCTGCAAGCCGGATTGAAGCAGGTGGATGCGCGCGACGCGCAGCGTTTCCCCTACCAGCGGGGGAATGGTCACATGCTGAGGTCCCAGGCTGAGAACGACGTGCGCATCCTGGGAAATTTTCATGTTTTCGCCTGCCGGGGGACTCTGTCGGACAACGGAATTCATGGGGAGCTCGCTATAAACGCGGTCGACGACCTTCAGTACGAGGCCGCGGCCCTGCAGAATCGCCTGCGCGTCAACCGAGGTTTTTCCG
>DATLTA010000063.1:0-21584 GCA_035533775.1 Candidatus Dormiibacterota bacterium
CTGCTCATTTCCAGACACGATTGAAAATAGCTCAAATTGGGTTGGGCGCTCAGCCAAGGCCGAGGATCAATGAACAATCAATGGGAGACGTATACTGCATGCCTTATCCCTTGTCAAACATTCGCAGTGGCGGAGAAAGTGATGGAAAAAGTGGTGCCATCTATATAAGGTTGCTTGCGTTAAGGATAAGAAAAGGAGGGGTGATCCAGGTTGATCTGCCCCTCCCATGACCCGGCCAGTCGGAGGAAGGCCGGGCCCTATTGCGTTTATGTAGTGGTTCAACCCCGGATGCAGAAAAAAGTTGCGGGGAATGACGAAATTATTTTGATGTCCCCAGATTGAGGAATTCGGCGGCGGCCGCGGCATCATCCGTCCCGTGGCTTTCGCACCGGCAGGGAATTCGGGTTCCTGAAGGGCGGAAACTCTTCGTTCAAGCCGGCACCCAGCCCTCTCTCCATTTCGCATTTCGTGGAAAGTGTGCATACAATGGCCGTCTGTATGCCTCGCCCCGAAGAACCGCGCGCGCCTGTCACCGAAGCTGACGTGCTGGCGCATTTATCCCGCTCCCGCAGGCCGCAGAGCCTTCGCGAGATCGCGGCGGCGCTGGATTTGAGGCATTCCGGACGCCGCGCTCTGGTGAAGCTGGCGCGGAAAATGAAAAAGCGCGGAGAGATCCACGAATATCCCAACGGGCGCGTGGCCTTGCCCAAGGAAAAGCAGGGAGCGGAATATGCGCCGCCGCAACAGAAGGCGGTGCCGCACCACAGAAATTCGCCGCCGCGCCGCGAGGCCGCCGCAGTGCGGCCCGAGGCGAATCAACTGACCGGCCGGCTGGTCGCGCATCGCGACGGTTACGGGTTCGTCGTGCCGGATACGCCGCGAAAAGATCTGGAAGGCGACCTGTTCATCGGGCGCGACGCGATCGGCGACGCGATGCATGGCGATCACGTTCTGGCCAGCATCGAGCGCCGGAAACGATTTGGCGAAGGCCCAGGCCGCGCCGAAGGGCGCATCCTGCGCGTGATTAACCGCGCACACGCGACCGTTGTGGGGCTATTCCGCTACGGATCGCGCGGGAACACGGTGGCGCCCTACGAGGCGCGCCTGCAGCAGGAAATTATCATTCCGCCGGGCGAGGAACTGACTTCGGAGTTGCAGGGAAAGCTGGGCTCGCACCCGCCCCGGCGCAACGTGCGCCTGCCTGAACTCGACGGCGCGGTCGTCAACGTGGAGCTGACTCGTTTTCCGCGCGGAGGCGTTGCACCGGCGGGGCGCGTGATCGAAATTCTCGGGCGCCCCGGCGATTTCGGCGTGGACGTCGAGATCCTGATTCGCAAGCATCATCTCCCTCACGAATTTTCTGCGGAAGTGCTGGCGGAGGCCGCCGCGGCGGCGCATCCGGTGGGCGAGGCGGAGCGTGCGGGGCGGCGGGATTTCCGCGATCTGCCGATTGTCACGATTGATGGCGAAACGGCGCGGGATTTCGACGACGCCGTCTGCGTGAAGCGCCTGGAAAACGGCAACTGGCAGCTGCAGGTGCACATCGCCGACGTTTCGCACTACGTCCGCCGTGGTTCGGCGCTGGACCGCGAGGCGCGGCTGCGCGGCACTTCGGTTTATTTTCCGAATCGCGCCGTGCCCATGCTGCCCGAGGAACTTTCAAACGGGATTTGCTCGCTCAATCCGAAGGAAGACCGCCTGGTGCTGAGCGCGATCATGGAGCTGGACGCGAACGGCGAAATCGTCGCGTCGGAATTCGCGCGTGGCGTGATTCGCTCGGCCGAGCGCATGACCTATACCGCGGTCAACGCCGTGCTGCAGCATGACGCGGCTTCGACCGCCCAGTACGCGCACCTGGCGGATGAATTCGAAGCCATGCGCGATCTCGCCTTAATCCTCAACGCGCGGCGCGCCCGCCTCGGCTCCATCGATTTTGATTTGCCCGAGCCGGTGATTCAATTTGACGTCCAGGGGCAAATGACCGGCGTGGTCCGCAGCGAGCGCAACATCGCGCACCGCCTGATCGAGGAGTTCATGCTGACGGCGAACCAGGCCGTCGCGCGCTACCTGGAATCGCGCGGCATCGGATCGCTGCACCGCGTCCACGAAAAACCCGATCCCAAGAAAATTCTGGAATTTGAAGCCATGGCGCAAACGTTCGGATACTCCTTGGGCATCGAAAACCTCGCGGAGCGGCGCGTGGTGGTGCGCCACGGCGAGGTTCCCGCGTCCCGATCCCGCCGCGGACGCCATGGATGGCGCAACCGCTCGGGAGGCGGCCGCGAGAGGCAGATGACGGTTTCCCTGCCGGGCACGCTCGACATCGCGATTCGCCCGGAGCATTATCAACGCCTGGCCGAAAAAATTGCGGGAAAACCCGAGGAGCGCATCATGTCCTTCCTGATGCTGCGTTCGCTCAAGCAGGCGCGCTATGCCGCCGACCCGCTGGGCCATTTCGCGCTCGCCTTCGACCAGTACACGCACTTCACCTCGCCGATTCGCCGCTATCCGGACCTGATTGTGCATCGCGCGCTGAAATGGGCGCTCGATCACTCCGAATCGAAGCCTGTGGCGCCTGTTGTCCCCGCGGGGACATCGCAGGAAGGCGCGCCACACCGGGCGGCGCCGAAAAAAGGCGAATCCACATTCGGCCCGTACCGCAGGGGCGAACTCGAAGCCATTGCCGTGGAAACTTCCGAGACCGAGCGCCGCGCCGAAACCGCCGAGCGCGAATTGATGGCCTGGAAAACCGCGCAGTTCATGGAACAGCACCTCGGCGAGGAATACGACGCGCTGATTATTTCCGTGCAGAAATTCGGTTTCTTCGTCGAGCTGACGGAAATCTTCGTCGAGGGCATGGTGCCCATCGATCGCATCCAGGAAATTACCGGCGAACATGTTTTCTACCGCGAGCAGGATCACGCCATCGTAAGCGGTAGCGGGCAGGGCCTGCGCCCCGGCGGGCGCGATGCCGGGCGGGAGAAAAATCCCAGAAAAAAATCCGGCCGAGGAACGCCGCGCGGCGGACACGTCTGGAAACTTGGAGACCGCATCCGCGTCCGCGCCGAACGGATCGACCCCATACGCCGCCGCGTCGAGTTTTCACCCTTGCCTTAAATCCACGGGTTGGGCGGGCTTCCGCCCGCCGTTTTGTGTGCCTCGGGCATTGCCGGGAAAACCAAAGATCAATACAAAATCACGACCATCTATCTTCCGCATTTGCAACAGATATGGCGCTGAAGTACTAATCCAGATAAGCCCATCGTACTATTGCCTGTTCGCGTCCCTGCCGCCAGAATTTGCTCATGGCTCAGTACTCATCCTTGTTGGGACGCCGGGTGGAGGTCACTTATCGTGCCGGCGACATCATTCTGCCCGCTACCGGCAACCTTGCGGCGGACTCCGGGAAATCTATTTTTCTCGAAGAGAGCTACCAGCGAAAGAACAACGTGAAGACTTTCCGCTGGGAAATACCGTATCCTTGCATCGTGCAATTGAACGAATGCCCCGAAATTCCCTTGCCATCCGCTTCGGTGAAAGCGCCGCGCGAAGAGGCCGCCGAATCTGCGCCCGGAACAGCCACCCTGGAACTTAAGAAGCACCCCGCCTAGCCTTCCGCCGCTTTTTTCGATTTCCCCCTTTGTTTTCGAACGATCTCCTGTAGACTTTTCCTCCGTAGCGCTCTTGTACACTCATTTGCACGGGAGAATCCTCATGAAACCGTCTGTGGGATTTATCGGATTGGGATTGATGGGCCGGCCGATGGCGGCGAACCTGTTGAAAGTGGGTTACAGCGTTACCGTATGGAACCGGACGGCGTCGCGCGGCGATGATCTGGTCGCGCAAGGAGCCAGGCGCGCCGCAACCCCGGGAGAAGCCGCGGCCGCATCCGACGCGATCATCACAATTGTCAGCGATCCGCCGGCGGTGGAATCGGTATTGTGGGGCGATGCCGGCGTGTTCACGGGCCTGCGGCGCGGCAGCGTGATTATCGAGTCCAGCACGGTCACGCCGAGTCTGGAAAAGCGCGCGGCGGCCGCCGCGGCGGCGCTGGGCGCGGAATTTTTGGAAGCTCCGGTAACCGGAGGAACATGGGGCGCCGAAAAGGGCGAGTTGGTATTCATGGTGGGCGGAGAGGCCGGCACGCTCGATCGTGTCAAGCCGTTGCTCGACGTCATGGGCAAGCAATATTTCCATCTGGGGCCGGTGGGCGCGGGGCAGACGGTAAAGCTGGCGATGAACCTGTTGCTCGCGCTGGAGGTGGAAGCGTTCGCGGAAGCGCTGGCGCTGGTGACGCGCGCAGGAGTCCCGGGCGAGAACCTGCTGCAGGTGATGCAGTCCAGCATGGGGCGCTCGCCCGTGCTGGATTTAAAAGGGGCGAAGATGCTGCAAAGCGATTACAAGCCGAGTTTTCCCCTGCGCCTCATGCATAAAGACTTGAGCCTGGCAATCGATCTGGGCAACCAGCTCGGCGTGCCGGTGCCGGCTGCCGCGGCCGCGCGCGAAATCCTGAGCGCGGTAAAGGGCGCCATGACTGAAGACGTCGATTTCTCCGCGCTGGCCACTTTCTGGAACAAAAAATAAATCCTCTGTACTTGTTCCGGTGTTCAGGGCTTCGCGCCGGGAGGGAGAAAGCACATGGGCAGGTCGCGCGAGGTCCGCAATCCCGCCGCCGCGTCGAGAATCGCGGGAATGCAGTTCACAACAACCGAAGCGGTGGCGATGTCGCCGTGCGTGCCGCCGGGAATCGTGAGCGTCAGGTTGGGATTGCCGGTGAGGGCGACGGTGTCGCCGGTGTCGGCCGCTCCGACGAACATCTGCAACTCCATGTAGATTTTTTCCTGGCCGCCGGCATAACCGCGCGCGATCTGGTGCACGCCGGCTACCTGTCCCGTTTTCACCTCGAGGAACGGGGTCTTCACGTGTTCGCGCGCGACCACCGGTTCGATCGTTTCCGTAATATCGTCCACGGCCAGGCCCAGCGCGTCCGAAACCATCGCCACCGACTCGGGCAAACCATGATGCTTGATCACTCCCGCCGCCACTTGCGCCAGGAATTCCTCGACGCTCATGCCCGCGCCCACTTTTTTCTGCAGCGGCAGGCGGCGCTTCGATGCGTCCACGATGCGCACCGCGCGTGCGGATTGGATTTCCTGCGACGCGGCGCTGAGCGTGATCAGCAGCTTATCCATTACGAAGCCGGGATTGATGCCCGTGCCGATCAGCGCGACGCCGTTTGCCCTGGCTTCCGCGTCGAGTTGCGCCGCGAGCTTGGGATATTTCCGGTACGGATAGGCCAGCTCTTCGCACGTGGAGACGACGCTGGATTCCGCGGCCAGGCAGGCCATCAACTGATCCATCACTCCCGGGAGATAGGACGAGGTCGAATGAATCACCACGTCGGCGGATTCGCCGAGCATGCCCGCGGCGTCATCGGTTACGGGAATGCCCCACGGAGCGCCGGCCCCGCCCACCACGTCGCCCAGGTCCCGCCCCGCTTTGGCGGGATCGGAGTCGATCGCGCCGATGATTTCGATGGATTGCTTTTCCCGCATCAGCCGCACAATCGACGCGCCGATGGGGCCAACGCCGTATTGCACCGCGCGAATTTTCTTTTTCACGATGGGCTCCGTCGCGCGCATTCTCGAAAAATTAACGTTCACCGGGATCGAGGGCGGCGGCTTTCGCGATGATCCATTTCGAGAGATTACGATAAAGCAATCGCGCGGGGCATTCAACCGGATTTGGCGGGGCTGGATCGCCGGGGCTTGCCCGCTTGTCCGCCGCGCCCCGCGGGCGGATAATGCGAGGGACGCGGAAATATGGCGGAGGTTTTTATGGCGGCAAAGCTTTCCGAAAAGGAAATTGCGGACGAATTGAAAAAACTCACCGGCTGGACCGTGATGAACGGGAACCTGCACCGCGTATTCGAGTTCAAGGATTTCACACAGGCGTTCGGGTTCATGACGCGGGTGGCTCTGGCGGCGGAAAAAATGGATCATCATCCGGACTGGTCGAACTCCTGGAACAAAGTCACCGTGGACCTGTGCACGCACAGCGCCGGCGGCCTGACGAAGAATGACTTTGACCTGGCGGGGAAAATTCAGCAGGTTTATGCCTGATCAATTTCCCGTTATTTTTCTTAACGCAATCGGAAGCGCGCTTGCCAAATCGGCGCATTGATCCCCTTTGATTTCTGTTCATTCCCTCTGTCTTTTTGACGGATCGATGCCCCGCTGGCGCTTTCCGCAAACTGCGGGGGCGCGCGCGTGGCCGCATGCGGGCCGTGCCCGGCGAACCGGCGCCCACAGGATGTGCGATTTTTCTTAATGCCTCTTAATGTGCAATTTTCGATGCAAATTGCCCGCCGGAAGCCTGTTCCGCCACAGGTTTGATAGAATAGTTGGCGCGGAAATCACGAGATGCGCGAACTGTGGGGATAGGGGAAACAACCGAAATGCGGGAAGCCACGGGCCAGTCGAGCGAATCGATCGATATCGATAAGAGCGATCACAATGAAATTGTATTTGAGGGTTACCGGCGCTGGGGTTATCTTGCCGCCAATCTCGATCCACTTGGATTCCTAAAGCCCATCCTGCATCCCGAGTTGATTACCGAAGGCGCGGCGGCCGCCGCCGCGCGAAAGTTCTACTGCGGCACGATTGGCGCCGAGTTCTTTCATATTGACGATTCCGTGCGCCGCCGGTGGATTGCCGAGCGGCTCGAATGCGATGGGCCCCAACCGGACCGCGTCTATATTCTCGAACGCCTGATCCGCGCCGAACTGTTCGAGCAGGTTCTGCAGGCGCGCTATTTGGGCAGCAAGCGATTTTCACTCGAAGGCGTCACCGCAATTATCCCGCTGCTCGACCGTGTGCTGGGTGTAGCGGCCGAGGCGGGAGCCGAACAGGTGATGCTCGGGATGAGCCATCGGGGGCGGCTGAACGTGATGGCGCATATCGCCGGGCAGCGCGCGGCGGATATTTTTGCGGGTTTTGAGGACGTGGACCCGCGCAGCGTTCTGGGCAGTGGCGACGTCAAGTATCACCTGGGTGCGACCGGCCATTACTACACCCGCGCGGGGCACAAATTGAGTGTTCATCTCGCCTCGAATCCGAGTCACCTCGAAGCTGTGGATCCCGTCATCATCGGCCGCGCACGCGCCAAGCAGGCGCGCATTGGCAGCGAACAGCGGTACGCGAAGGTGCTTCCGATTTTGCTGCATGGAGATGCGGCGTTTTCCGGCCAGGGCATTTGGGCCGAGACCCTCAATCTTGCCGGGATCAGCGCGTATTCGGTCGGCGGTACGATCCACGTCATCGTAAATAACCTGATCGGGTTCACCACCGAGCCGGCGCAGCTGCATTCCTCGCGCTTTGCGTCTTCGCTGGCCAAACGGCAGGCGATTCCGATTTTTCACGTGAACGGGGAGGATCCCGACGCCGTCGTGCGCGTGGGACAGATCGCCATTGACTACCGTCAGGAGTTCGGCGGCGATGTGGTGATTGACATGATCGGATACCGGCGCCACGGCCACAGCGAAGTGGACGATCCGACAATCACGCAACCGCTTCTTTACGCGAAAATCAAAAGTCATCCGCCGCTATGGCAGATTTACGCAAAGCAGACCGGCGCGGACCCCTCCGCGACGGTCAGCGCGGTTCACGACGAACTGGAAAGCGCGCACAAGGCCGCGCGCGCAATGCAGAAACAGCCGCCCCTGCGCAAGCTGCCCGCCTACTGGTCGCCCTACAAGCGAGGCCGCTACGACAGCGCCTACGAAGTGGACACGGCAGTCACGGCCGACGTGCTCGGCGAAGTCACCGGTAAGCTCACCAGCTATCCGGCGGATTTTGCGATTCACCCGAAAGTGAAGAAGCTGCTCGAGCAGCGCTCCGAAATGGGGCGCGGAGAACGGCCCGTGGACTACGGCATGGCCGAGGCCCTGGCCTTCGGCACGCTCCTGCTTTCCGGCACGCCGGTGCGATTCACGGGCCAGGACACGCAGCGCGGCACGTTCAACCAGCGCCATGCGGCGCTGATCGATACGCGCACGGAGGCCCAATACGTCTCGCTTGAACATCTGTCGGCGGGGCAGGCGCGCTGCGAAATCTATAATTCAACGCTGTCGGAAGCGGGAGTGCTGGGTTTCGAGTATGGTTACAGCCGCGACTGTCCGGAAGCAATTGTGTTGTGGGAGGCGCAGTTCGGCGATTTTGCAAACTCGGCGCAGATTATTATCGATCAATTCATCAGCGCGGCCGAGGACAAGTGGGACCTTCCCTCCGGCATCGTCATGCTGCTGCCGCACGGGTTTGAAGGCCAGGGCCCGGAACATTCCAGCGCGCGAATCGAGCGCTATCTCCAGCTTGCCGCCGAAGACAATATTCAGGTCTGCCAGCCATCCAACGCAGCGCAATATTTTCATCTTCTGCGGCGGCAGGCGCTGCGCCACTGGCGCAAGCCGCTGATCGTCTTCACGCCGAAAAGCATGTTGCGGCATCCCGACGCGGCTTCGCCCATGGCGGATTTTGCCCGGTCGCGTTTCGAATGGGTCGTGCCCGACCGCGAAATCGCTTCCGCGCAGCGTATCCTGATCTGCAGCGGAAAAATCGGCCACGAATTGCGCAATGAGCGAAAACGGCGCGGCGACACGGAAACGGCCATCCTGTTTCTCGACCAGCTGTACCCGTTTCCCAAGCAGGAACTGCTCGCGGAAGTGGCGCGCCATTCCCATGCGCGTGAAATTGTGTGGGTGCAGGAGGAACCGGCGAACATGGGCGCGCTGTCCTACGTTTTGCCGCGCATCCGGCACTACATTCAAAATATTCCCGTGCGCTCGGTGAAGCGCTCGGCCAGCGCCAGTCCGGCGACCGGTTCGGCCAAAGCGCACGAACTGGAACAAAAAACGCTGCTGACCCTGGCATTCACGACGGGGCCGTGTTGATAGCGGGTTTTCCGAGCCACCCTACTCAAACTGTTTTCGGAAAGTCGCGAGCTGCTGTTTCAGGTCCGCAACTTCTTTCTGAAGATCCGCAATTTGATTTTCCAGGCGCGATATCCGGTCGCCGCTGACCGCAGCGGCTGCCGCGGCCGCCGGCGCCGTCGATGCCTCGGGCGTCCACCCCTGCACATCCCCGGACAGCAGATGCGCGTAACGCGCTTCCTTGGTTCCCGGCTGCCGGGGGAGCACTTTGACAAGCGGGGGCTCGCGTTTCATCAGGCGTTGCAGCGTGGATTGCGCGATGCCCAGGTCCTCGAATTTGTGCATGCGATCGGCGCGGTTGCGCAACTCTCCTGGGGTCTGCGGGCCTCGCAACAGCAATTCGCACAGGATGGCGATTTCGTGGCGGTTGAAATTAAATGCTTCCTGGAGGCGGTGCTCGTATTTGGTCACGCGGCTGACCATGTTGTCCGCGGGTCCCGCCAGACCTTTTTGATCCAGGGTGCGCAACGCCGCGCGCACGGAATCCTCATCGAGATTCATGAACGGATCGCGATTGGATTTCTGGTTGCAGGCGTTGACCAGGGCGTTTAACGAAAGCGGGTAATACTCGGGCGTGGTGAGTTCCTTCTCCACGAGCGAGCCCAGCACCCGGGTTTCGACGGCGCTTAGAATATCCACGATACGCAATCATACCGCATGCTGGCTCAGCCGAAGTCCATGTCGCGCCCACGTTCCAGCGGGCACCTGCCTGAGTCCAAAATGCCACCGTTTCGGGTGGCGCTGCTAAACCCTCAATTTCGAGCGAGTCATTTCACAGGCTGCCGATTCGAAAAAAAGTTTTTGTGTCCGCGCCAGGTAGACAAGGGCGCCGGCTCGCGCTAACGTATCAATCCTCGAATATGCCACTCCAAACGATCAAACGCCGCTCGCGCGGTTTCATCTGTGTCAACGCGCATCCGGAAGGATGCCGCAAAAACGTCGAGCGGTGGGTCGCCGGCGTGCATGGAAAAATTCCCGCCGGCCAGGCCGGGCCGAAGAACGTGCTCATCATCGGCGCGTCAACCGGGTACGGGCTGGCGTCGCGCATTGCCGCCGCGTGGGGCTATGGAGCGAAAACCCTCGGCGTATTTTTCGAGCGGCCGCCCTCGGGTGACAAGACAGCCAGCGCCGGCCATTACAATACCGTCGCGCTGCATGCGATGGCGCAACGCGACGGCCTGTTTGCCGCGAGCATCAATGGCGACGCATTTTCCGACGACATCAAGCGCGCAGCCGCCGAGGCTCTTCGCAAACAAATGGGCCCGGTGGATCTGGTGATTTATTCGCTGGCCGCCCCCAAGCGCACCGATCCGCGCACCGGACAAGTGCACAATTCCGTTCTGAAGCCAGTTGGGCAGTCCTACACCAATCGCACAATCGAGCTGGATTCGGAAAAAGTGGCCAGTGTGACCCTGGAGCCGGCGAGTGAAAATGAAATCGCCGACACCGTCGCCGTCATGGGCGGGGATGACTGGCGCCGCTGGATGGACATGCTGCTGGGGGAAAAACTGCTTGCGCCGGGGGCGCGCGCGCTGGCCTATTCCTACATCGGCCCGGAAGTTACCTGGCCGATTTACCGCGACGGCACGATCGGGCAGGCCAAGAAAGACGTCGAACGCGTGGCCGGCGGCCTGGACGCCCAGCTCGCGAAACAACTGGGGGGCCACGCCTGGGTTTCGGTCAACAAGGCGGTGGTCACGCAAGCTTCGTCGGCGATTCCCGTCGTGCCGCTTTATTTGAGTTTGCTTTCCACGGTTTTGAAGGAAAAGAACCTGGAAGAAGGCCCGCTCGAGCAGATGCGGCGGCTGTTCACGGATTTTCTATGCACGGGCCAGCCGCTGAAACTCGACGATGCGCGGCGGATTCGCCTGGACGATCGCGAAATGCGCAGCGACGTGCAGTCTGAAATTGCCGCGCTGTGGCCGCAGGTCACCACGGAAAATCTTCGCACCATAACGGACTTTTCCGGATTCCAGCGCGAGTTTCGCGGCCTGTTTGGTTTTGAAGTGGAAGGTGTAGACTACGAGCAGCCCACGGAGACCGATCTGCGCTGGTAACTCCGTTCGGCCGGGCAAATCCAGGCCGCAACCGGACCTACCGCCCACTCCATCCAGATGCGCGCCATTACACTACTTTTCTTCGTCGTTTTCGGTCTGAACCTGATCCCCGCATTCGCTCCGCCGACATGGATGGTGTTTTCCTACATTGGATTCCGCTACGCGTCGATCAACGTGGTATTACTGGCGGTGGTCGGAGCCACGGCCGCCACGCTGGGCAGGCTGGTACTGGCAAAAATGGCGCGCGTCGTGGTCCGGCAGCGGTTCATGTCCGAAAGCAGCCGGAAAAACATCGATTCCATCCGGGAATACCTCGAACCACGCAGCAAACTGACTTTCGGAGTATTTCTGTTTTACGCGTTCTCGCCGTTTCCCTCGAATTACCTGTTCATTGCCTACGGGCTGACGACGATGCAGCTGCGCAAGATCGCGGCGCCATTCTTCATCGGGCGTTCGGTCAGTTACAGTTTTTGGGGGCTTACGGCTTCGACCGTGGCGCGGAGAATTACGGTGGGATCTTCCCATGCGATGTCCTATTTCAGCGCCTATTTTGTGATTACGCAGACGCTCCTGCTGTTGTTGATTTACATGTTTACGCGGATTGACTGGCACATGCTGCTCGCGGAGAAAAAATTCAGGTGGACGGCAAAAAATTCGGTGCGCCCTTAAACCTTAAAACTAACCCGCAAAATGGAAGACTCAAGATAAATTCCCGCCATCGGGCCGTATCCGCATGGTGCCCGTATTTTTAGTTTCGAGTTACGGATCGGACGGGTGATCGTCACCCTCGGGGTCCGGTCCGGGGGCTTCCTGCAGGATGTTGTCAAGCTTGGCGCCGGTGGCAACGGCTTGCGCCAATGTATCGCTGGGAAATCCGACACGCAGCAGCCCCGGAGTGATCAGCGTGGTGATCAACACCAGAACCACCACATGCACATAAATGTCCCGTGTGACGATGCCGGCGGTCCAGCCGATGCTCGCGGCAATCAGCCCCACCTCTCCCCGAGGGATCATGCCCATGCCAATAATCAATGAATCGCGTTTTCCGAATCCGTTGAAAAACGCTCCCGCGCCGGATCCCATAACTTTTCCGGCTATGGCCACCAGCAAAAGCACAACAAAGAATGTAACCTCCTCGCCCAATTGCCACGCATTGATGTCCAATCCGATCGATACGAAAAACAGCGGGCCGAAAAAAACACTGATCCAGGGTTGAAGATTCTGCGTCACTTTCTGATGAGAAGGCGTTCCCGCGACGAACAGCCCCGCCAGATAAGAGCCCGTGATCGCCGCCATCCCTCCGGTCCACTCGGTATGCAGCGCCAGCAGGGTCATCAAAATCAGGGCGGTCGCCACTTCGGCGGGTTTCCAGGGCAGCCGCGCGGAATGCTTGAGCATCCAGCGCGTCAACGGGGGACCCAGCCAGAAAATTGTGACCAGGCAGACGACGATGCGGCCCAGCGTCATCCCCAATGCGCCCCAGGGCAGCGAGCCTCCACCGGACATCTCCTGCCCCACGGCAATCACCAGGGACAGGACAAGCAGGCCGAGGACGTCATCGATCACTGCCGCTCCCATAATTGTGGAGCCCGAGCGGGAACGAATCTGCTTCAAGTCCATCAGCGTCTGCGCCGTGATTGTGACGCTGGTCGCACTCAGGATGGCGCCGACGAAAATGGATTCGCGCCACCCCAACCCATACGCCCGGCACACCCACGCTCCTCCCACCATCGGGAGAACCACTCCGCCGACTGCCGCCCAAAAAGCGGGCGCCACCGCGCTGCGCACCATCTGGACGTCCGTCTCCAACCCCGCGACGAACATCAGCAGGACCACGCCAATTTCCGCCAATATTTTGAATATGGACTCGGCGGAAATCGGGCTGGGCGCCGCCGCGTGGAACCAGGACCATCCCCAAAAATTCAGGAACGTGGGCCCCAGTATCACCCCGGCCAGCAACTCTCCCAGGACCACCGGCATTCTTACGCGACCGGCCAGAATGCCGCAGAACTTCGCCGCCAGGATGAGGACGGCGATGCAGAGCGGGATTTGCAGCAGGCCGCTTAATGTGATTTCCGGCACGAAGGCTCCGCGCAACCCGCCCGAAATCCGCAGCAGGTCTTGTGACTCGTATCATAGCGTTTCTGATTGGATATTTCTGTGAATCGGCTGCAGGTCTTAGTGCACCCACGCCAGGATGGCGGATTCGATGTAAATGAGGACCGTAAGCACAAACAGGACGCCAAGAATTACCGGAGTCATTTCCTTGATCCACTGCACCGGTGTGAAGTGTTCATCCACCTCACGTTGAATGAAGGCAAACGCCACGACCGACTGCGCCGAGCCGATGTGGGTCCAGCACCCCCCGAGCGCGTAGCCGGCGATTTGCGCCAGCGCGAACAGGTGCAGAACCCCGAGGTTCAGCCCGTACAGGCCGCGAGAAGCGAAGTCGGCAACCACATTGTTGTCCAGAATCGATGAAAGAAAGGTGCAACCATAGAATTGTGCCGTTGCGACATGCGCGTTTCCGAGAACGGCAATCCCGTGATGGATCAGGTCCTGTATTTTGTTGAAAAAACCCGCATTCGTCAGCAGCGTGATCGACAAGAACAGCGGGAAAAGAAAATAATACTCGGCATATTCGTTGATGGCTTCGCGCATCGCCAGCGCCCGCATGCGGTGCAGGTGCCCGATGCCCAGCAAGGCGGCGAAAAATCCCGCGAACGACGCCAGGAACAGCGGCACGTTCTGGTAGAACGCGTGCAGGATCAGCAATCCTATAAAGGGGATCAGCGAAAATGCGCCAAATTTCTGGGCGCGGTTGCGAACCAGGGACAGCGCCGCCAGAACGGTGTCCACCGATTGCTCGGCGTCCAGCGCGCCTTCCACGTCTCCCGCCGCGTCCAAAACGTAGTGGCGGTCCAGCGAGTCGGCGAGTTCTTCGCTGACAAAATGTCCCAGCAGTTTTTTGCGCATCGCCTCGGGGACGCTCTCTCGGGCCAAAGCCAATCCCAGAGACTCGCCGCCTCTTAACCGTTCCAATAACCGATCCGATTTCCCCGCCAGCTGCCCGGCGTGATCCTGGATCAATTCGATGCTGCTCAGAACTTCGCCGTGCCGCGAAGCCTGCAGGAAGCGCACGACCCCGGCGTTGGCGTCGATGACATCCATTTCTTCGAGATTGATTTTCGGATTGCCCAGCTTCCTTCGCAGATGCCAGGCGATTACAAGGTAGCTGGCCACTGCCGCGGGGCCGCAATAGCGGAGAAAAAACATGTCATTCAAGTAGGGATGAAGGTTGGCCTTCATGATGAGATTGGGCGGCTCGCCGTATGCCAGCCAGATGCCGCAGATCGTTGTAACCGTCGTGCAAACCATCACCGCATAGCGAATGGCCGAAGTGGGCGCGGCCGCGAGCAGCAAGACGATGAGCAGTGTGCGGATGGTCAACCCGATCATCGCGACACCGCTGAAAATTCCAGATGCAAATGCCACCACAGCCGTCACGGAAATCACCGTGGGCAGGGTCGCGCCGTTAAAAACACGCAGAAGGAAGAGCGTGACCTCTTCCAGTAGCCGCGTTTGCGCCATCACGGAAACAAAAAACGTCAGGCCCAGGATGAACAGCATTGTATCCGCATGAAACATTTCGTCCAGGCCGCTGAAGGACAACAGATGATGCTGCACCCAGAGCCATACGCCGCCCCGGGCAATCTCGATTCGCCATTCCGACGTCCGCAGACGCACAAACGTGGCCAAAATGATCAGCAGCATTCCGTAAGTGAAAGGGTTTTTATGGATTTGATACTTGAAAGAGCCGAAAAGGAACAGGCCCAGGATGGTGGCGAGAACTTCCGCAGCAAGCAGCCATACGGGCATTTCTAACGAGTGACCAATCACCAGGATCATTGCGGCGATGGCGGCGCAGCACAGTAGCACCTTCCTGCCAGACAACATCACAACGGCAGGCGGTGCGTTCGTCGCGTGAGCCTCAGTTGACATGCGACAGTACCTGGAGCCACGGGGTGGAAGGGCGCACGGCTGTTTTCTTTTTTGGGCTCTTGCGCTTGGTTCTTTGCGCGCGAGGCCCATGCTGGGAACGGCTGCGTTGTGATCGTTTCCTGTTCTTCTTTTTCATGGCCCGTCCGGGGAATGCAAGACTCTGGGGAAGCGCGTCCGCGCTGGCTGCCACCGGCTCGCAAGGCAAGGAGTAGCCGAAAGCCCAAGTTTCGCAGCGCAACCGGCAGCAATTGCGTTCCTGCAATTACGCCACCCATTACGCCACAATGGACTGACCTGTGCGGGCCTCGCCGCGACCGTCGGCCCCAGCGAGACCCCGCCCAGCTCGAAATGCGACTAGAGAGCGACCGCTCCGCGTTCCTGATTTCGAATGCGGATGGTTTCTTCCACTTTCGACAGGAAGATTTTACCGTCGCCGATCTGGCCGGTCGAGGCGGTTTTCAAAATTGCGTCGACGGCGGAATCGACCAGGTTGTCGGGCAGGACCATCTCCAGCTTGATTTTCGGGAGAAGATCGACGGTGTATTCCCGGCCGCGGTAGGTCTCCGTATGTCCTTTTTGCCGGCCGTGGCCGCGGACATCGGAAATCGTCATGCCGCCGATGCCCAGCTCCGTCAGGGCTTCCTTGACTGCTTCAAATTTCGATGGCTGAATAATCGCTTCGAGTTTAGTCATCATGTCTTTATCCATCCTTAGGTTGCGATAGCGGATTCGAGTTCTTTGCTGCTTGCTACGACCAATCGCTGCTGACCCCTTGCAAACATTTGCAAAGCATTTTCCGTTGGAGCGCCCGTTACTTTTTCCCCGTTCCCGTCTTCTGGGCGGCTCGCGTTCGCAGGATCGCGAACGCAACCGCCAACACGCATCCCGCCAGAACCGGAACGATGGGCGCGTGCACGAACAACACCAGAACGACAGCGACCAGAAACGCCGCCGACAGGGGTATACGATACTTCTTTAAGGCTTCGATTGCCGGTAGCGGCATCATTACACCTGTCATTTCTTCTTGTGACCTGCTGAGTGGTATCGTCATGGATCACCAGAGGTGGTTGAGCATTAAGTGTGCGACCAGCGCGAATACCGCGGCCACCAGACCCCCGCCCATCAGTGCGAGCGAAAGGGAGCTGAACGGCTTGTTGAAACACGGCCTTGCGATGCCGCTTTGTTCCCGTTCCTTTTCCTTGCTGATCAATTGCGAAAGCATGTAGCGTTCCTGTGGCCGGGTAGCGCACTGCAGGGCCCGCTGCGCGGCAGCATACCCCTTTTGAGGGATCCGCAATTTGAAATTGAAATGCGCCAGCATGTAATGTACCGCAAAACTGTCCGGCGCCAGTTCCGTGGCGCGTTCCAGGTGATCGGAAGCGGGATAGATGGAGTGATTCATGGCCTGAGCGAGTCCCAGGCACATATGGCCCTCGGCAAAATCGGGGGCCAGGGCGATGGTCTGGGACAGCGCTTCGGCGGCTTGAGCGGGCTCCCCGCACTGCAGAAGGTAGAGCCCTTGCTCAAAGGTTTTTCGTGCTTCGAAAGATAGAGCGCGTGTCTCCGGTACTGCCAGTAATGCGGAGCCGTTGGACGTTTCATTCGAAATTTCCGTCAGTCGATTCATGGCGTTCATTCCTTTATCCTCCAGCGATTTGATTCTTCTACCGGTGACACGCGCCCTTTGCCATTCTCCATGTTCCATGGATTAGTCCGCAGGAACCGGTGCTGCCGCTCCTGTAGCTCCCGTTGGATGTGCGCCCGAGCCCTTGCCGACGTTGTCCGGTTTCAGGACAAAGTCCGGGTAGCAGAGAGCGCCCAGTTCGGGGATGTCCAGCCCTTCAAGTTCGTCCTTGGCCTGTACGCGCTGGCCGATGAAAAACTCGATCGCCAGATTGGCCACGTACGAGATGGTGAAGATGATGCCGATGAGTGTGGCCACGCCGATCAGCTGCGCGACCAACTGGCTGGCGTCCCCGTAGAACAAACCGGTGACCGAACCGTTGACGCCGCCCCAGCTGCCGCCATAGTTTGACTTGCCGTCTGCGAAGAGCCCGACGGAAATCACTCCCCACAGGCCGTTGGTTCCGTGCACGGAGATGGCGCCGACCGGATCGTCGACTCGAATCACGCGATCAAAGAATTCAACGCTGAGGCAAACCAGAACCCCGGCGATGAACCCGATGATGGTCGCCCCGATGGTGTTTACAAAGCCGCTCGGCGCCGTGATGGCCACCAGCCCGGCCAGCAACCCGTTTCCGGCCATCGAAGCATCCGGCTTCCCGTAGCGCATCCACATGTAAAGGATTGCGCCGAACGAACCCGTGCAGCCTGCCATCATGGTGTTCACGGCGATGGAGCCGATCCGCAGCGCCCCATTGCCGGAAGCAGCCAGCGTGCTGCCGGGATTGAATCCGAACCAGCCGAAGGCCAGAATGAAGCAGCCGGTCAGAACGATTACCATATCATGCCCTGGAATCGCATTCGCCGACCCGTCGCGGTTGTACTTGCCAAGACGCGGGCCAACGATCATGCCCACGGCCAGAGCAGTGATTCCGCCGACCGCGTGCACCACACCGGAGCCGGCAAAGTCCGCATAACCATGTCCCAGCCCGTAGCTGGTGCCGAGTGTGGCCAGGAAGCCGCCGCCCCATGCCCAGTTACCGAACAGCGGATAGGTGATCGCTCCCATGAACAAGGAGGCGACGGCAAACGCTGCGAACTTCCAGCGTTCCGCGCAGGTTCCGGTCACGATCGTCAATGCGGTGTCCATGAACACCATCTGGAACAGGAACAGCACCATCACGGCTACGTCATAGGTGCCGCCCTGAGTCAGGAAGAAGCCATGCATGCCGAACAGGCCCCAGCTTTGTCCCAGGAAGTTGATCGAGTATTCCGCATTCAACGGTGCGGCGCCGCCCAGCGTGCTCACCCCGCCGACGCCGCCCATCTGTATGGCAAAGCCGCATACCCAGTAAGCGAATAGCCCGAAGCCGTACACCATGAAATTCATCATCATGGTGTGATTGGCATTCTTGGCGCGGCACAGTCCGGTTTCCACCAAGGCGAACCCGGCTTGCATGAACATGACCAGAAAGCCCGTCACCAATGTCCACACGAAGTTGAGCGCGATGCGGTTTTGCCCGACTTGATTGACCGTATCTGCCAGCGTCAATCCCTTCTTGCTGTCGGAAACGACCACGTCGCTTACCGTACCGGTCATGGTGCCGCCCGGATCGCCCTTAAGCAAATCGTTGCTGGACGGGGGCGCCGCTGCTTTTATATTCAGAGGCGCGTCCATCGCCGGGGCAGCGGGGGCTGGAGCAGCAGCCGGCGCGGCGGCTGCCGGGGCTGCAGCAGGGGTTTGCGCCCGCGCTGACAACCCGAAGGATAAAACCACAACAAACGCCAATAACAGATAACTCTTCCAGTAATTACACCGTTGCATATCTTATTCTCCTTGCGCCCAAGACAGGCGATGTATGAATGACTCCTCGATCGAAGCCCGAACGCGTCTGCTTTAAACTTTCCAGGGTGCTTCTTTCTCATGGGCCTTGACCAGAATGCCGAGAATTCCCACGAGAGAAATTACGATTCCAACGAGCGCCAAAATCATCCTGAGGCCGGTTGAATGCGTCAGGCCGAGCCCCAAAACAGCCAGGGCCCATCCCGCGAGTATCACCAAGATGCCGACGAGTTTCATTTGATTCTCCTTCTCCTTGATTTCTTGTTTTCTGCCCACCCGTACTTCCATTCCCGTTCGTTTCTATGCGGATTTGACTTTGTAGAACTCGTACAACGAGTAAGCCAGGAATGCGAATCCCGCGATAGCCACGATCATTCCCGTGCCGCCGTGGATGACCAGTCCGGCGACAAAGGCGGTGAATCCCACCAACAACGATCCGAGTGCCGTTCCCTGCGTCGCTACAGCTGCCATACGAACCCTCCTTATTACCGTTTTAAAAATCCCAACATTTTCTACATCCCCACTTCTACAAATTCATAATGAGGCCTATTTCGAAAGCACCGCCGATACCACTCCCCCTCCTGACTCGATCGCGTCTCCAGTTGAAAGCGGATCCATAGCCTGGAAATATCCTGTGAGCTACGGAGTCGCTCGGGGAATGAGCGGCCGCCTGTGCTCTTCCATCGTTCCTGGCTAACGAGCCGGCTCCACGTGGAGCGTATCGAAACCGAAAGGACACTTCGGGGTGTCCTGAAAAATGCAAGGGCCGTAAGATTGCGGAGCCGCTTTCCTACCGTCCCAGAAACGACAGAAGAAATCATGAGATTCAAACGCAGCAAAGGAAAACACTATGTTTTCCTTGATGATTTCTGAGCGGAGTCTGCGGCCTGTCGGCAGGAAAGGCAAACTCAAAGTATCGATGGCTTGGATTAAAGAAGCTTATTCCCCATCCCCTTGGAAAGACACGTTGTTCGCGACGGGGAATATCAACGCCGATGCGGACTCTGTATACTGAGAGCTACATATTGTGCAGCCTTGCGGGGGTGCGTGACCGAACATGAAAATCGATGAACTGGAACAGAGACTGCGCGATTCAGTGCTGATCGCCGACGGGGCGATGGGATCGCTGCTCTATGAAACGCTGGGGCCGCAGCGCTGCGTGGATGAATTGAACGCCACGCGCGCCGAAGAGGTCTTTCGCATTCACATGGCCTATCTCGATGCGGGCGCGCACATCATCGAGACCAATACGTTTGGCGCCAATCGCAACAAGCTCGCCAACTTTGGCCTGGAAGAGCGCATCGTCGAACTCAATCATCGCGGCGTGAAAATCGCCCGCGAGGCCCGCGAAGCCTCCAAGCACGAAGTTCTGATCGCCGGCTCCATTGGACCGTTGGGCATCATTCGCCATGTGCGCGAAGTGCCCGCCGAATTCGCCCGGGAAGTTTTTCGCGAGCAGGCGGAGGCGCTCGAAGAACGCGGCGTGGATCTTTTCCTACTCGAAACATTCGGGGATTCCGCCGAATTGGTATCGGCCATCGAGGCCATCCGCTCCTTTTCCCATCTTCCCATCGTGGCCCAGATGACCTACACGGAGGATGGAACCACCTTCAGCGGCGCGCGGCCTCAAGACGCGTGGAAAATTCTGCGCGATAAGGGCATCCAGGTCATCGGCGCGAATTGCTCGGTGGGCCCGCAGGGACACTTGCGCATTCTTCAGGAATTGAGCGAAGCCGCCGGATCGTTTCCCATGAGCGCGATGCCGAACGTGGGATTTCCGCAGCGCACCGGAGATCGCGTCATCTATCCGAAATCTTCGCCGGAGTATTTCGATCTGTTTGCCCGCCAGGCCGTCGTCCTCGGCGCGCGAATTCTGGGCGGCTGCTGCGGAACCACGCCCGAACACATTCGCGCGATGGTTCGCGCGGTGCAGGGCACTCATCCGGTTCACGGCGTACGCGCGGCGGCTGCGGTGGAAACGGCCCCCGAAACGCATCCCGTGGCGGCGCGGGAGCCGGAAAGCGCGCTGTGGAGAAAAATTCAGGCTCGGCAATTCGTCGTGTCCGTGGAAATCGATCCGCCCAAGGGCACTTCGATTGAACGCGTTCTCGAGCAAGTGCGCACGGTCATGGCCTCGAAAAAAGTGGACACCATCGATGTCAACAGCGGGGCCCTGGCGCGCGTCGGAATGGACGCCCTTTCGCTCTCCGGCGCGCTGGAGGCGCGCGGCATCGAAACCATCCCGCACCTGACCACCCGCGACGCCAATCTGATCGGCCTGCAGGCCATGCTGCTGGGCGCCTGGACGGTCGGCGGCGTGCGCAACGTCCTCGCCGTCACCGGAGATCCTCCTTCCCTGGGCAGTTATCCCGAATCGTTTGGCGTGTACGAAGTGGATTCGATCGGCCTGGTGAAGGTGATGGCGCGCTTGAATCAGGGTCTGGACTGGGCCGGAAAAAATCTGGGCGGCGCGACCAACTTCACCATCGGCGTGGCCGTGAATCCCCTGGCCGAAAATCTGGAAGAGGAATTGCGCAGGTTTCACGCAAAAGTGGAAGCGGGCGCGCACTTCGCCATGACCCAGCCGATCTTTGACCCGGACCACTGGGAGCTGTTCCTGAAACGCATGGGCGGAAAATCGCCGATCCCCATCCTGGTCGGTATCTGGCCGTTGAGCAGCTACAAGCAGGCCCTGCGGCTGCACAACGAAGTGCCCGGCATCGTGATTCCCGAGCCGTTGCTGCATCAGCTCGAATCGGCGGGGGCTTCGGCGCGCGACCACGGCTTTGCCCTGGCGCGCCGCCTGCTCGATTGGGCCAGAGGGGCTCGCAATTCAGGCATCGCCGGGGCCTACCTGATTCCTCCGTTCAAGAGGTATGAAGAAATCCTCGACCTGTTTCAGTAGGGCGTTTTGACGCCGAAAGAAAGATTGACAGAAATACCCGACGCTTAAAAGCTCAAGCGTGGGCCCCACCTGCTCATTGGCAAAAAGCAAAGGCACACAGGCTGAAGCCTGTGCTACCTGAACCCACCCACTAGCACAGGCTTCAGCCTGTGTGGGGTTCTGTTCCCG
>DATLTA010000064.1:0-4365 GCA_035533775.1 Candidatus Dormiibacterota bacterium
CCGGATAGCGCGCATAAAACGCGTTCCCCGCCCACCTCGGCGCGGACCCGGCCGACGGTCTCTTCGATAAACGACTGTGGATGCCAGTTGGCCGTGGCCCCGCAGACATCTTCCACGAACCGGCGCAGGATTTCGGTCCCCGAAGCCGTATGCCGGACCTCCGGGTGGAATTCCACGGCATACATTCGCGTTTTCACGTTCTCAATGGCCGCAATCGCATTTTCCGTGCGCCCCACCACGCGGAAGTCCGGCGGAACGGCCACGATGTGGTCGCCGTGGCTGTTCCAGACGCGGAGAGTCGACTCAAACCCGGCAAACAGCTCGCTGGGCGGCGTAATTTCAAGCTGGGCAAAACCGTATTCGCGCCGCGCCGCCGGCTCCACTTTGCCCCCCAGCTTGTGGGCCATCAACTGCAATCCGTAGCAGATGCCCAGCACCGGAACGCCAAGCTGAAAAACGCGGTCGTCGCAGGTGGGCGAAGCCGGATCGTAAACCGAAGACGGCCCGCCGGAAAGAATAATCGCCTGCGGCTTCATCTTGACCAAATCTTCAAACGGCAGGTGGCACGGAACAATCACCGAATACACGTGCATCTCGCGAATGCGCCGCGCAATAAGCTGCGTGTACTGCGATCCGAAATCAAGAACGACGATAGGACGGGGATTTTCCATAAGTTAATTTATCCATTTAGTGATTGGTCGATTGAATCAATGAGCAAATCAAGAAATCATTCAATCAGCCAATCGGTCATTTCACCACGATGTTGATCAGCTTTTGCGGCACCACGATGATTTTGACGATCTGCCGGCCACCAAGGTGCTGGGCGACTTTTTCGTCGGCCTGGGCGAGACGGCGAATTTCGTCTTCGGTCACATCGACGGCCACGCGAATCCGGCTGCGCAGTTTGCCATTCACCTGGACCGGCATTTCCAACTCGTCTTCTGCGGCAAGATCGGGGTCATAGGCTGGCCAGGGCACGCGCAGGGTTGCCCCGGAGTAGCCAAGGCCCTCCCACAGTTCATCGGCGATGTGGGGCGCAAACAGAGCCAGGACCAGGACCAATACCTCAAGTGTTTCTTTAAGGATTTCAGGGCGAATTTTACCGTCAGATACTTCGGCATCAAGCTCGGCCAATTCGTTGACCAGTTCCATGGTCATGGCGATATCGGTATTAAAGTGCCAGCGCTCTTCCATGTCTTCCGTCACGTGCCGGAGCACCTGGTGGGCCTTGCGCAGCAGTTTCCGCTCTTCCGGCGTGTAATCCGCAGAAGCCTCTGGCCGGGCCACTTCCCCCAGCAGCGATTCGACCGCGCCAAGGTCCTCCGCGTGTTTGGCAACCACCCGGTACACGCGGTTCAGAAAACGCGAAGCGCCCTCAATGCCGGTATCGCTCCAGTCAAGGTCCTTTTCAGGGGGCGCGGCGAACAGCATGTAGAGGCGCACGGTATCGGCGCCGTACCGCTCAAACAGGGCCGTGGGATCGACCACGTTGCCCTTGGATTTTGACATCTTGGAACCGTCTTTGATCACCATGCCCTGCGTAAACAGCCGCGCCACAGGCTCGGAGAAATCGACCAGGCCGATGTCCTTCATCACCTTGGTAAAGAAGCGCATGTAAATCAGGTGCAGGATGGCGTGCTCGATGCCGCCGATATACTGGTCCACCGGGAACCAGTATTTCACCGCCTCCCGGCTGATGGGCGCGGTGTCGATTTTGGGACCGGTGTAGCGGTAGAAGTACCACGTCGAATCGACAAACGTGTCCATCGTGTCCGTCTCCCGCCGCGCCGGGCCGCCGCATTTGGGGCAAGTGGTGGCCACAAACTCCGGAGCGTTCGCCAGCGGCGATTGTCCTTTCCCTGTCAGCTTGATGTCAGCGGGCAGGAGCACCGGCAAATCCGACTCGGGAACCGGCGCCACTCCGCAGGCGTCGCAATAAACCATGGGAATGGGCGTGCCCCAATAACGCTGGCGCGAAATGCCCCAGTCCTTGATGCGGTATTGAATGGTTCCCTTGCCGAAACCGCCAGCCTCCGCATCCTTCGTCATGCGCTCGATGGCCCGTTCGGAAGCGAGTCCCGTGTACGGGCCGGAGTCCACCAGCTTTCCGTACTCGGTAAAAGCAGCCTCAAGCGTTACTTGAGGTTCTGCATCTTTCGGCACGATAACAGTGCGGATGGGAAGATTGAAAGTAGTGCAGAATTCAAAGTCGCGCTGGTCGTGCGCCGGCACCGCCATCACCGCGCCAGTGCCATATTCCGTCAGAACAAAATTGGCCACCCAGATGGGAACGGCTTCGCCGTTGTAAGGATTGCGCGCACTGAATCCGGTTGCCGCGCCTTCTTTTTCAAGGTTGACTTCAGCCCGGGCGCGGATGGCGGAATGCTTGATGCGTTCCACGTCATTCCGAAGCTTTTCCGGGGCCTTCGACGCGGCAATCAATTTCTCCACCAGCGGATGTTCAGCGGCCACAAAGACGGCCGTACATCCGAAGATGGTGTCCACGCGCGTGGTAAAAACACGCAGCGGAAGGTCGAGTTCGACAACCTTGAAGTCAACTTCCGTTCCCTTCGACTTCCCGATCCAGTTCTGCTGCATGGTCAGGACGCGTTCCGGCCAGCGAACCAGCTCCTGCATATCGTCCAGCAGGCGCTCGGCGTAGTCAGTGATCTTCAGGAACCACTGCTCGAGCTCCTTTTCGACCACCGGGGTATCTTCGTGCCGCCAGCAACACCCTTCCACCACCTGCTCATTGGCGAGAACGGTTTCGCATTCGGGGCACCAGTTCACGCGGCCCTTCTTGCGGTAGGCCAGGCCGCGCTCATACATCTTGAGGAAGAACCACTGGTTCCAGCGATAATATTCCGGGACGCAAGTGGTGACCTCGCGGCGCCAGTCGTAGCTGACGCCCAGGCGCTTGAGCTGCCGGCGCATCCGGTCAATATAGGCGAAAGTGAACTCTGCGGGAGGCCTCTGATTTTTGATCGCCGCGTTTTCAGCGGGCAATCCGAAGGAGTCCCAGCCGATGGGATGAAGGACGTTAAAGCCCTTCATCGCCATGTAGCGCGCCAGGGCGTCGCCGATCGAGTAGTTGCGAACGTGCCCCATGTGGATGTCGCCCGAAGGATAAGGCAGCATCTCCAGCACATAGTATTTCTTGCGGCCGGGATCGAGGTCGGCATCAAAAAGCTTCTGCTCCGCCCAGCGATTCTGCCACTTCGTCTCAATTTTCTGCGGATCGTAGTTGGTGTCCATGATTTTAATTATGAATTCTGAATTATGGATGATGGGAAACGCAACATGCCAGGGTGCTATTCCGGCACAACCGCGGCCATCCCCCACCCGATTAGGTCCCAGGACGGGCTAGCGTCCCGCATCATTCATAATTCGTAATTCATAATTTCAATATTCCTCTGGGTTGCCTTGACTGGTTATGAGCTATTCCCTGCCAGTTTCCTCATCATCGCGAGGTTCCGTTTGTCGTCGTCCGGCTCGTCCACCGGAGTTTCGCAGATGAAAGGAATGTCGCGAAGTTTGGGATGCCGCACGATCCTGCCAAATGCTTCCGCGCCGATCTGTCCCTTCCCGATATGCTCGTGCCGATCGACGTGCGAACCGAAAGCCGCCTTCGAGTCATTGGCGTGAATGATGCGCACCTTCCGGATGCCCACAGCGCTTTCGAGCTGCTCGATGGTCTTGCGTAGCCCGGCGGTCGTGTGGACTGAATAACCAGCCGCAAACGAATGGGCGGTATCGATACAGGCCCCCACCGGCAATTCCCTTCCCGCGCCCGCAATGATTTCCGAAACTTCCTCAAAGCTTCGGCCAATCACCGATCCCTGCCCGGCCGTGTTCTCGATCAGCACGGTCAGTCGGTCAAGTGAAAGCCCGCCGGCCGCCTCTTTGAGCGATTCAATACAGGTCTCGATCGCCTCAGAAGCGCTGGAACCTTTGGCGCTGCCCGGATGCGCTACCAGGTAATCGGCTCCCAGCGCAAGCGCCCTTTGAAGCTCCCGCCTGAAAGCCGACACCGATTTCCCGCGAATTTCGGGATCAGCCGAGGCCAGGTTGATCAGATAATTATCGTGAATGACCAGGGGCGAAAGCTTGCGCGCCTGGCGCTCCGCTCGAAACCGCTCGCAATCTTCCGTAGTGGGATCAAATGTCTTCCAGCCCCGAGGGTTCGCCGAAAACATCTGGGAGGTGTCACAGCCGATTTCACCGGCGCGCCGGGCCGCATTTTCCAGCGCGCCTGCGATTGATGTGTGAACGCCCACCCGCACTTGGTTGTTCTCCGTTTTCTGCAAGAGGCATCTTAACAGAGCCTATTCGAAAGCGTCAATTTGGTCCGTACCCACCACGCCA
>DATLTA010000065.1:0-5366 GCA_035533775.1 Candidatus Dormiibacterota bacterium
AGGCTGACTGCGCGCGGTAAAACACCGGCAGGGCCGCTCATCTTCGAATCGCGATTACGAGGCTTTTTTACGGGTGCTCGAAGGCTCGGATTCCGGAAAGCGCCCTTCAATCTCCTGCAGGCACTCTTGCCCGCAACCCTCGCGCTCCGGCCAGCGCGAGCATTTTTTGAGCCGGAAATGAGGTTTTCCAAGCACAGTTTTCATGGCCATTTTTTCGGCAGCCAATTCAACCAGCACGCTCTTCTTCGTCTCGGGACAAATCGCCAGCAGCGGCCCGCGAAACTCGTGATAGGAACGGTATCCGCCAACCACGCGAAACCCCAAGTAAACCGCGGCCAGAATCAGCAGCGCGATTAAAATTGTCATTTCCATATGTCCCTCCCGGATCACCGCAACGCGTTCGGTGATCCTTTATTTCCCGGACGGACACTCCCAACTCCCCGGTTCTGTAATCCGCGTCCCCCGTCTCTGCAGAATCATCCAATTCAAAGCCATATCGGGTGGCTGGACTTTCTCCGGCGATTCGAGTGTGATAAAAACTGGAGGCTTCAGGTGCAACCGCTGGCTTGGCAGGGCTGCGATTTTACGAATAGTGGACGTTTGGCGGTTCCCTATTGAACCCGTGCCCCCCAGCCACCTGCTTACTCGATACATCGATGTGCCTGGCGATGTAAGTGAGCGCGGTCACGCAGGCGCGTGATGTCTAACCAATGCAGGTCCGCCAGGGATGGGAAAAAAAGAATACCTCGCCGGGGCAACGCCTGTTTTTATAAGCCCTTCGCTTTGCGAAACTCGCGCACCACATCGGCCGGATCGCGATGCTCGCCGTCGACGGCATAGTTCATGCGGCGCATTTCGTCTTCGGATATTTTTCCGGCCAGCGCGCCCAGGGCCTTGCCCACCTCGGGATATTTTTCCAGCGTGGCGCGGCGCACCAGGGGCACCGCCTGGTACGGGGGGAAATAGTGCAGATCGTCGGCGAGCGCAACCATGTGCAGCGCCGCTATCAGCCCGTCGGTGGAGTTCCCCGCCACAACATCCACCTGCTTATCGGCCAGCGCCCGGTAGAGCAATCCAAGATCGAGAATCCGCGGCTCCCCGGCAAAATGGAGGCCGTAGGCCGCCGCCCAGCCGTGATAACCGTCCGGCCGCTCCATGAATTCGTAGCCGAAACCCGCGCGCCATTTCGGGGCGTACTTCCGAATGTCGGAAACCTTGCGCAAGTGCAGCCGCGCGGCGTCTTCCCCGCGCACCACAATCGCAAAAGTATTGTTGAAGCCCAGCGGCGGCAGCACCTCCACGTTGAAGCGGGAGAGATATTCCGACTGCACGCGATGAAATACCGCCGCGGGATCTTTCTCGACCGGATCGTTCAGGACGGCCGTCAGCGCCGTGCCGGTGTACTCCGGATACAGGTCGATTTTCCCTGCGACCAGGGCCTGGTGGCAGATCAGCGTGCCGCCCAGGTCGACGCGCCGCTCGACGTGCAGGGTCGAGTGCGCTTCGATCTGTTGCGCGAACAGTTCCGCAAGCACAATCTGCTCGGTGAAATTTTTGGATCCAACAACGATGGTTCCGCCATTCGGCTTTCCGCATCCGGCCAGCAGCAGCAACGCGGAAACGCACAGCGCGAGCAGACGAATCGGAAGAGCCGCATCTCCACGTGGCATCCTATGGGTCTTGTGGGTCTTGCGCGACTTGGAATGGACCCTGGGTTGAGTCCTGCTGCGGGCCATGGGAGAAAAATCCGTCATCTGTTTTTGATGCTCCGCTGAAGTAGTCCCAAACCCAGATCGGCCACAAGGGCAAGCAGCGCGGCTGGAATCGCTCCGGCAAGAATAACCTGATTATTGACCATGGCCACACCGCGAAAAATAAAAACTCCCAATCCGCCCGCGCCAATCGCCGCCGCAATGGTGGTGACGCCGATGGAAATCACGGTGGCCACGCGAATCCCCGACAGCATCACCGGAGCGGCCAGGGGCAATTGCACCTGCCAGAGGACTTGCCGCGGGGTCATACCCATGCCGCGCGCGGACTCGACAACTGCCGGATTGACCTCCGCAATGCCCGTGCAGGTATTGTGCAGAATCGGCAGCAGCGCATACAGGGCCAGCGCAACAATGGCCGTGCTGGCTCCCACACCCCCGATCCATGGCACCGGGATTAGGAAGCCGAACAGCGCCAGGCTCGGAATCGTCTGCACGATGTTGGCGGCTCCAAGGACCCATCGCCGCGTGGTGCGCCGCTGCACCAGGGCAATGCCCAGGGGCAGGCCGATGACAAGCGCAATGGCCATGGCCGCGCCGACCAGGCCAATGTGCTCGATGGTCCGTTCCATCACCTCGCTGCGATTACGCAGCATGAACTCGTACCAGTTCATCGCATCTCCTTACATTGCTTCGTCTTCCCCGCTCCCCGATCCAAGCGACACGGCGAAGGCGCGGACTTCCGGCTCACTCGCCTTCAGAAATGCAGCGGGAGTATATATCCCCACCAGCCGTCCCTGTTCCAGGAGCGCGATCCGTGTTCCCAGAAACAGCGCCTCGCGCACATCATGCGTGACGAACACGATGGTTTTCTGCAGGCGCGACGCCAGCGCACGAAACTCCCTCTGCAGGTCCGCCCGCGTCACCGGATCGAGCGCTCCAAACGGTTCATCCATCAACAGGATGGGAGGGTCCGCCGCAAGCGCTCGCGCCACACCTACGCGCTGTTTCTGACCGCCGGAAAGCTCGGCAGGGCGCCGCTTTGCGAACTCCCCGTGCGGCAGTCCGACCAGGTCCATCATCTCGCCGACGCGCTGCTGCACCCGGTCTTCCGTCCAGTTTTCCAGCCTTGGAACCACCGCCACATTCCTCTCCACAGTCCAGTGCGGAAACAGCCCAACATCCTGGATGACGTAGCCAATCCCTCGGCGAAGCTGGATCGGGTCCCAATCGGACCCTGGGCGGCCTGCGATCAGGATTGTGCCCTGGGAGGGCTCCAGGAGGCGGTTTATCAGCTTCAGGATGGTCGTCTTGCCCGAACCGCTGCGCCCGAGCAGCACCAGCGTCTCACCGTGCGCAACGCTCAGGTTCAGACCGGAAAACAAGGCCACTCCCGACGGCAATCGATAGGCAACTTCCCGAAACTCTATAGCGTTTCCGTCAGATATTTGATTACTTTGCTCTGCCATCCCTCACGATCCCCCAGTCCAATTCGATGTGCAAGCCGCGCGCATACGGTTGGTTCGTTTCCAGCCAGGCTGGCTCACTATCCGCAGGATGCAAACCTTGACTTATCTTTCCGAGACAGATAAATAAGACCTTAACTCGGCTTTCCGAGTCTTTAGCAAGCCCAAATTATGTCGCTACAGCGCTCTACCGGTGCATCCAATTTAGGGGACCACAATGAATCCTACTGCTGTTGCGCAATCTTCGAACATCGAACAGCTCCTGGCGCGGGTGCGGGAGGCACGCGCCAGAAGTGAGGAACTTTTCGGCATCGTACGGCCCGAAGCACTTTACGACCGGCCAATACCCGAACGCCACCGTATTATTTTCTACCTGGGCCATCTCGAAGCCTTCGATTGGAACCTTTTCCAGGGTCCCCTCGGCCTGGCTTCCTCCGAACCCAGCTACGATAAGCTCTTCGCCTTCGGAATTGATCCCCTGGACGGAGGGTTGCCCAATGACCAGCCAGAAGATTGGCCCACGGCGGGCGAAGTGCGGCGCTACAACGCGCGGCTGCGAGAAACGCTGGATCACGCCCTTCGCGCGGAGGCTGCAGAAGACCCGCACCTGGCGCGCCTCAAACATGGCCGCATGATCGAAGTTGCGATCGAGCATCGCCTGATGCACGCCGAAACGCTGTGCTACATGCTGCATCAGTTGCCGCTGGACCGCAAATTCCACTTTGCGGATCGTCCTTTGCCGGCGTCCCCGGCGCGCATTCCCCGCAGCGTTGAAATCCCACCGGGCCGGGCCACGCTGGGTATGCCGCGCAACTCCCGAGAAGGAAGCAAGGGCAGCGGTCCTTTTGGCTGGGACAACGAGTTTGAAGAGCACAGCGTCGAGGTACCGGCATTCCAGATCGATGCGTACAGCGTGACGAATCAGGATTTCCTGGCCTTTCTGATCAACGGTGGCTACGCCCATCGCGCGCTTTGGAGCGATGCGGGCTGGGCGTGGATCAACGCGCAGGGGCGCAAGCACCCGGCATTCTGGATTCCCCGCGGAGATTCGTGGGCCTGCCGCACCATGTTTGACGAAATTCCCTTGCCGATGGATTGGCCAGCGTACGTGAGCCACGATGAGGCCTCGGCGTATGCGCGCTGGGCCGGAAAGCAATTGCCGAGCGAAGCGGAATGGCATCGCGCCGCGTGCGGCACGCGCGGCAACACCGAACGCCAGTATCCCTGGGGCGCGGACGCGCCCGCGCCGCAGCACGGCAATTTTGATTTTCAGCGCTGGGACCCGGCGCCGGCCGGCGCATATCCTGATGGCAACAGCGATTTCGGCGTTGCCGATCTGGTGGGCAATGGATGGGAATGGACACGCACGCCGTTCCAGGCGTTTCCGGGGTTCGAGGCATTTCCGTTTTATCCCGGATACTCCGCAGATTTCTTCGATGGAAAGCATTATGTGATGAAGGGGGGATCGCCGCGCACGGCCGCGTGCATGCTCCGGCGATCGTTTCGCAACTGGTTTCAGCCTCACTATCCCTACGTGTATGCAAAGTTTCGCTGCGTGAAACACTGAAATTACCGGCAGAAATTATTGAAGGAAATCGTAAAATGAAATCGGTGACCCCTATGGCCACTTCGGTGATCGCACAATATTCCAGACCGGACCTTGCCGGAGACGTGCGCGCGGGACTGCTGCGCGCCGGCCAGAAGGAACTCCCGTCCAAATATCTCTATGACGAAGTCGGCTCCGCTCTGTTTGAAGTGATCAGCGTGCTGCCCGAATACGGCCTGACGCGCGCCGGCGAGCGCCTGCTGCGGCGGCATTCCGAGGACATCGTTGCACGGCTGAAGCCGCCGGTGCTGGTCGCGGAACTGGGCAGCGGCAGCGGCAAAAAGACGCGCTGGCTGCTGGAAGCGCTCGCGCGGCGCCAACGCACGACCTACTGCCCCATTGAGATTTCGCCGGCTGCGCTGGCCCGCTGCGAAACCGAACTTGGCCAAATCGAGTGCGTCAGTATCGTCGGTTTCGAGCGGCCCTATCTGGACGGCCTGCTGGCCGCCGCGTCCCGGCGCGAAAAGGACGGCCATCTGCTCGTGCTGTTTCTCGGCAGCACCATCGGCAACTTCGATCGCGACGCCGCCGAGCGATTCCTCACCGAGGTGCACCGCATCCTGTCTCCCGGGGACGCCCTGCTGC
>DATLTA010000066.1:0-5411 GCA_035533775.1 Candidatus Dormiibacterota bacterium
TGGTCATGGGAATCAGCGACCACAGCAAGGCGTAGCCGTACATTGCGCCCGCCTGCGAATACACGGAAATTCCGCCGGCGTCGTTGTCCACATTGGAAGTGATCACGCCGGGCCCCACGACGGCGAGGAAAAGAAGCAGCCGGCGGCGCCAGATGCGCGTGCGCTTGTTCCATTCCGAAAGGCGCGCGCGCCACGGTTCGACCCATTCCGGAACGAGCTTCCACCGCGTTACAGCGGCCAAATTCTCCGCTGCCCGTTTTGCTTTCCCGTGTTTGCCGAGCATGGCCACGTTTTTTTACTTCCCCGATTCCTTTACCTGTTGCGCAGTCGTGTTACGACGTCATCGACTTCGATGGCGCCCATGGGATGGCCCGCTTCATTCACCACAGCCAGGCTGTGTAGATTGTACTTATCGAAAATCTCAAACACTTCCTTCTGGTCCGCATCCGGCAGAACCGAAAGCAGCGGCTCCGTTTTCAGGCTCTCCATCCGCTCGCCGGCCGGGGCGAACAGCAAGCGCCCCACCGGGACCGCTCCGGAATAAATCGCATCCTCATCGATCAGGAACACGGTATCGAGCTGCTCGAGGTTTACGTCTTTTTCTCGAATCCACGCGACCACTTCATCGCGCGTGGACTTCTCCCCCACATAAATAAAATCCGTATTCATCATGCCGCCGGCGGAATTTTCGTCGAACTTCAGCAGCTCGCGCACCTCGCGCGCATCTTCCCCGGGCATTTCCCTGAGCACTTCCCGCGAACTTTCCGGTGTCAACCCGGCAAGCACGTCGGCGGCCTGGTCGGGGTCCATTTCTTCTAGGATGTCGGCCGCCCTTTCCGGGTCCATGGTCTCGACAATCTGCGTTGTCAGGCGCTTGTCGAGTTCCGCAAGGGCTTCGGCGGCGGTCTCTTCGTCGACCGAGGCGACGATGGATTGCCGCTCCACCGGCGAAAGTTTCTCCATGATGTCCGCGAGGTCGGCCGGGTGCATGCGCTCCAGTTTCTGGGGCGTGATGCGCAGCTTCACGCGGCGCAGAGGGTCCGGCTCGATCAGGTTGACGAATTCCCAGAGAATCACGCGTGTCGGAAGCTTTCTGGCTAGGCTGCGCACCAATTCCGGGGAAGCCACGCCATGCAGGAGGCGCCGCGCCGCCCCGGTCAACCCCACATCCACCTGCGTGACGCGCAGTTCGACGGTGCCGTTGGTCCGGTTTTCCGAGAGGTCAATGTCATTCACCCGCACGACCTTGCGCCCATTCGTATCGATAATTTGCTGGTCGAGCAGATCCTTTCGCATGGCCAGCCAGCCCTCATTCGGTTGGTAATGCTCAAGCTGCTTCTCCTCGACGTTCAGCCGCAAAACGCCCGGGGCGACAAAGGCGAAATTGTCATAACGGGCCACTAGCGGAAGGTACTTGCCGCGTCCGAGCAGGGCCCGCGCCACGCGATTGGGCTGGTCCGCCGGCTCGATGAAAAGTTCCGTGATATGGCCAACGAAATGGCCGTCACGGTCATAGGCTTCCCCGCCCAGAAGATCCGTTGCATGCAGCATTTCGCCTCCTTCCTTTAAGCCGGGTGACGCTGGCAAAGCCAGCCGCGCGGGCTCGATGAAACTTACTGACCTTTTCGATGCTATTCCCGATGCTCTTGTTCCGGCGGGCTCCACGCGTGACGCATAAAGGCAGAGTCCACACCTGCTCCTGGCAGGCTCCCCCTCGCGATTCAGAGTAAACAAGTAGAGCCTGCATCCAAAAATCAAGGACAGAATGCTAGTTCCCCGGGTGCGTGCGCACCGAAACATTCGAATGGCTTGCCATTGCGGGATCTATAAGGCTTGGAACCCGCAACCAGGGTGTGGCCCGGCCGCGGGTGGAGGAAAAATCCTGATCTACCCGAGGCCCCTGCCAATCCCCATCAAAACGCGGCGGATGTATAATCCGGCACAGATCAGCCATGCATCTTGGTAATGCCGCGCCGCCAGTCGTTTCCTTCTAGGGAAGGGTTCTTGCACTTCTGATTCGCTCATAGCCACCAAAAAATCTCCAGTTCACTAGGTAAACGGAGATCAAATCTTTGTCAAGGAAAGAGTGCAGGTCAGCGCATTTTTTTTGTTGGCGGAAAGAGCATATTGGAGGGTTGCGCGCCACGGCGGCGGCAATCTGCAATATAAAGCGCGCCATAGGTCTGCGTAATATATTCGGACCGGCCGTACCCGAGAAGTCTCGCGGCCCGGTCGATGGCGGCCGTATGGCCCTCGAGTTCAAGAAACGAACCCACGGGCGTCTCATCCAACTCCACCTTCAGATTTCGAACGCCGGGGAGCACGTAGGTGGTGCGGAACTTTTCATAGCGGAAAACCGGACGCAGGCCCAGGGCGCGAAGAATTTCGGCCATTTTCCCGCCATCATCAAGCGAAATCTCAATTTCTTCCCGCACTTTAAAATACGGGCGCACCTTCGAGCCTCTGCCCGTTGTTTTTGAAATAGGAGACTTCCGGACCTGTCCTTTGAAAGTGAGGATTGCCGTCGTGTCCCTGGTCGGGCGGCGCTTTGCGCCGCGCACAGCCGGGTGTTCGATCCGGATGCGAATGAGTTCACCTCGGCGGTTCAGGGCTTTTCCGCCAGTGTCGTACAGCGCGTTGGATTCATGAGTGCGGGGTACGATCACGCGGGCGCGCAGGCGCTTCAGCAGGCGCCGCAGGGCCGGAACATCCGCAACGCGAAGCTTGGTCTCGATTTCCCGGCCTGGGGCAGCGTGCCGCATGGGCAACGTAGTTTTCGATCTCACCTGGATCGATCAGGCGTCCTTGCCGGAAGTCAAAGCGCGATCGACCGAGCACGCCCCGGCACCCGCAATCATGATCGCGAGGGCCATGCCAATCATCAGAAATTGATATTCCATTCCCTCGCCCTTCTGCCTGCCGCTCCAGTTGATGAACATCCCAAATTTGCTGGTGGTGGTGATGGCCGCTACGGTCATGTCCACCGCAATACTGAAGGCCGCGATGCGGGTGAGAAAGCCGAGGATCATGCCCAATGAGCCGGCAAATTCCGCCAGGATGACCAGAACCACAAGAAACGCCGGATATCCCCGCATGCCGAATCCGTGTATGGTGCCCATGAAACCGCCCCCGCCGAACCAGCCGAACATTTTTTGCATTCCGTGGGGAAGCATCACGCCACCGGCAACCACGCGAATTAACGTCAGCGTCCAATCGTTCTTCGTCTGGAGCAGTTTTTTGAACACGAACCCTCCTTGAAACAAGTTTGGAATCTCGTTACCACTCAATATGACGCGTGAAGTCCTGCGGGAGCGCTATCCGTTCACCAGCACTTTATCGGCGTCAAATGCGCCCTGCACCGCCTGATGTCCGCCGTTGGTGGCCAAGGCTTCCTCGCGATACTTCCCCAGAGCCACCAGAATCGGGGTGTCCTGAACGGAGAACAGGATTGCCGGCTCGCTCTTCGAGTCGTTGATGTGCTCGTGGTAGGTCCAGCTGGGAATCACGAACATATCGCCCTTTTCCCATTCGAAGCGGATGCCTCCAATCACGGTGGCGCCGCGCCCTTCGAACGCGTAGTAAACCGAGCTGTTCACCTGACGATGCGCCCGGGTATGAATTCCGGGCCGAATCATTTGGATCCAGGCCGTCATGGTCTTCATCACCGGCCGGCCGGTATGCGGATTGGTGTATTCCAGTGCAACATCATCGAACGGGCTGGCGTCGACCTTGGCCAAATTGTTGAGCGCCCGCTCGGTGGCTTCCCACTTATAGGTAGACAGCGGAGGGTATTCCAGGGAGGGTTCCTCCCAGGCCGGCCGCAGCTGGCCAATTCCATATTTCATCACCGATCCATCGAGAGCCGCCGTGACTTCCTGCACGTCACTGGCGCCTTCATCGAAGAATGCGGCATCCAGATAATTGGTGATGGGAACGTCCAGGGCATCCATCCACATGGATGGGCGGTCGCTTTCACTGCCATGATCGTGCCAATACCAGGGGGGATTGAGCACGAAGTCGCCGCGTTCCAGATAAACCTTATCGCCCTGCACGGTGCTGTATGTTTTCTGGCCGTCAATGATGAAGCGAACCGCTTCCGAGGAGTGCCGGTGCGCGGGCGCCACTTCCCCGCCGTTGAGCCACTGGATCGCCGCCCACAGTGTAGGCGTGGCATAGGGGACGCCCCCCAACCCCGGATTGCTCAGGCCCATTGCGCGGCGATCACCGCCATGTTCAGGAGTGACCAGCTCTCCCGCGCGCCGCGCGAAGTCGTATAGCCTGGACCCTTTCCATAGCCAGGGAACCGCCTTGGAGTGTGGTTCCAGCGGCGAAACCGATCGATGCGCGGTCCAAAGCGGCATCAGATAGTTGCTTTTCATTTCGCTGTACAATTTGTCGAACCTGGCATCGGACATGGACAATCTCCTTCTAATTCAAAATCCTGATCCTGATTCCGCGTCACGCCTGAGCGGCGCGCAATTCCTCTGCTTTGAGCGGGGATCGGAACAGCCCAATAATCTTCGATTAAGTAGCATAGTTCAATAACATTATTATCGCCCAATATAAATATTCGAATTAAGATGTCTTGCGCCTGGCCGTCAATCCCGTCCGGCTGGTTAGCAAATCAATGGAAATAAATAGTCCAGTTCGAACGCTACATCTGGCAGGAACACTACATCCGAATTGATAAGGGGCTCTCATGATCGTTTGCCGCTTTAATGATAACCGGCTTGGGCTGGTCGAAAATGGCCTGGTCCGCGATATCACGCCGGTGCTCGACGCGCTGCCGGCTCATCGATACCCATTCCCCAGCAACGATATCTTCATCGAGGCATTGCCGGCCCTGCGCGAGCGCATGGCCAACGCCGCCGCACTGGCGCAACCGGTTCCGGTGTCCGAAGTAAATTTCCTGAGTCCGGTGGCGAATCCCGGGAAAATCGTAGGGGCACCGGTGAATTATAAAAAACATCTGGAAGAGGTGGCTGCCGATCCCGAACTGCACCACCAGAACAAAGCCCACACGCAGGAAATTCATAAAATGGGATTGTTCCTGAAAGCGACCAGTTCGGTGATCGGGCCTTCGCAGCAGGTCTTGATCGCACATTTGGACCGCCGGACCGACCACGAAGTCGAGTTGGCCGTGGTCATCGGCAAGCAGGCCAAGTCGGTATCGCGGAAAGATGCGCTCGATTTTGTCGCCGGATATTGCATCGGCCTTGACATCACGATTCGAGGGTCCGAGGAGCGCAGCCTGCGCAAGTCCCTGGACACTTACACAGTGCTGGGCCCATGGATGGTCACCCCCGACCAGTTGCCGGACCCCTCCAGCCTCGATCTCTCCATCACCGTGAATGGCGAGCCCCGGCAAAAAGCCAATACGCGCGACCTGATCCTCGGCGTCCCCGAACTGA
>DATLTA010000067.1:0-4859 GCA_035533775.1 Candidatus Dormiibacterota bacterium
GTCGCCTGATATTGGTCGTATTGCTCCTTCGAGACCACGCCGTCGCGATACAGCTCGTTGTAACGCCCCAGCTCGGCGCTATCGAGTTCGTCTTGCGCCTTGTCTCTGGCGAGCGCAGCTTGGTCCTGCGAGAGCGTTGCCAGAAACGGCGCGCCGTCAAGCTTCACCAGCAGATCTCCCTGGTGAACGAAGCCGCCCGGCCGGTAATACACCGTCTCGATGATTCCGGCTACCTGGGATTCGACGGAAACGGTTTTGAAGGCTTGGCCCGTGCCGATCGCGTGTAGCTCGATGGGAATCGAAGTCCGCTGCACTTTCGCAACGACCACCGGCACAGCGGATGCGCTCTGCGGCCGCG
Organism: Candidatus Dormiibacterota bacterium; assembly: GCA_035533775.1. Lineage (GTDB taxonomy): Bacteria > Acidobacteriota > Terriglobia > Acidiferrales > UBA7541 > Palsa-360. The sequence goes on from DATLTA010000067.1 coordinate 359, forward strand.
CAAGAACGCCGCTGGTGCTCGATGTCTGCCCGGCGCCCGGGGCGTCGCTGCAGCCGACCACAAACAACACGCCCAGCAGAGAGATGGCTGCAAAGTTCTTAAAGGTGCCCATTATTTGCCTTAAAGCTTTCTTGCATACCCGACGAAAATCCGTGCCAAATGGCCGCTCGCCGATAAGACGCGCTAGCGACAGGCCGCGGAAAAATCCCGCGTCCCGAACGAAGATTCCAACCGAACGAGGATTTCATCTTCGTCAAGTTTCGTAAAGCTTCGACGCGTAGGCGTCGCATTCCGTTTCCCGCAGCTGTCCGCGCACGCATCGGAAATGAATAGCGGGTTTCACGCGCTGTCCAGGATCGTGCACCACGTAGCGTAAGGCTTTCTGCCCTGAAGTGCCAGCAGGCGGAACGGCGCGAAGGATCATTCCTTTAAATGCTTCACCGTGCGCCGACCGAGACGAATTGCGTAAGGGGTGGCAGCCGAGTGTGCTCTCAGAATGTCAATTCAATTTTTGTATTGTCGCAAGCCGCGACGTATAATCGGCGCGCACACGGTGAGGCTGACCGCAGAGCGGCACCTTCCATGTGTATCCTTCCGCACTGCGTAAGGTTTGGTCACATCAGTTGATTGAGTCGATCGCGCAATTTCAGAGAGCTGCCGCGCTCGCGCTCCGTCCGATTGGGGAATCGATCCCAAAACGATTGCACCCACAAAGGACTCAATGAAAATTTTACTGTACAACCCTGATAACGGCGTAACTCGGAACTTCATGCCGCATCTATGGATGTTCTTACTGCAGGCGCTCACTCCTACGGGCCACGAAGTGGTGCTGATAGACGGCAACGCGCAGCCGATGGATGAAGAAAGCATCGCGCGCTACGTGCGTGAAAACAATATCGGGCTGGTTGGCATCGGTGCGATGACCCGAATGATTGCCAAGGCCTATCGCATGGCGGATGCCGTGCGCGCCACGGGCGTAAAGGTGGTAATGGGCGGCCCTCATGTGACGGAGCTGCCCGATGAAGCACTCGGTCGCGACGGAGGTCCACGTCACGCCGACGCGGTCGCTCTCGGCGAAGCGGACGAGACGTGGCCCAAAATCGTGGAAGACGCAGCGCGGGGGACGCTCCACGATGTCTACGCGCCCGTGGATTCCTCGGGCAAGGAACGCAAACCGCCGCTTCAGCCCTATCCGGTGATTCCCTGGGACAAGATCAAGCTGGACCAGTTCAATTTGCTTCCGGGCATATTGCATCCGCTGCTGAAGCGAGTGGGCGCCGGCTGGGGCACGTTTCGAATCGTTCCGGTCGAGTCCGGGCGAGGCTGCCCATACGGATGCGAGTTTTGCACGGTGACGGGCTTCTTCGGGGACTCGATCCGCTTTCGCACCAATGAGAGCGTGGTAAACGAGCTATTGCTGCTGAAAGCGCGGGCGCGGCAGGAGGGTGGCCAGATTGCGGTGTTTTTCATTGACGATAACTTTGGCATCAACCCAAAGCGCACAAAATCATTGCTGCGAGACATCATCGCCGCGAACGCACAGGTGCATTGGGTGGCGCAGATCAGCGCCAATCTGCTGCGCGACGAGGAGCTTGTGGAATTGATCGCGGCGGCGGGCGGAAAGTGGATTTTCATCGGAATGGAGTCCATCGATCCAGCCAACCTTGCGGACGTCAAAAAGGGCTTCAACAAACCGGCGGAGTATGCGGTCGTGCTGGACCGGTTGCAGCGGCACAACGTGTTTGCCATCACCTCTTTTATTTTTGGCATGGACAACGACACGCCGGGGGTGGCGGAGCGAACCATGAAGGAGATTCGCAGCTGGCCGCCGGGTCTGCCGATCTTCGGGTTGATGACTCCTTTGCCGGCGACGCCTCTCTACAAGAGGCTGGAAGCTGCTGGGCGCCTCACGCGTCCAAAGCATTGGCAAGAATTCATACCGTTCGCGATGGCGCACACGCCCTTAAACATGAGTATCGATGAGGCTCATGAGGAAGTGCGACTCGGGTGGGCTAAGTCATATAGTCCAGAGGCGATCGGCAAGGCAGTGGATTCGCTCAAGCACAAGCCGCTGGGCTATCGCATCAACATTTTCATTGCGCGCCTTTGTTTCCGTGGGATTTACTTCCCGCAAATGGGCCGCTTTGCGTGGATGAAATCGATTGCCGAAAATCGGCGAACCATATTCAAACTGCTAAAGCAGGGGATCCGGGCAGGGCTGCACGCGGCGGAACCGTCCGTTGCGGCCTCGCCAGTCACGGCGGGAGAGCAATCGTGCGCCGTTCAGTTGACGCGCCGCGAATAGATCCTCATCAACTCCGAAGTGTTTCCCAAAGGCTATCCGGGCGTTTAAACGGGTCGGGCTAGCAATCTAGCCCGCTACGATATTTTTCAGTAGATTTCGTCTTTCATTCACCCGGCTGCGACGCTTTACGCGCGGAGGCTTCCCGCGGCCGCTACGCCCATTTGTCGATCGATTCGCTGCGGGTGCGCTCCATGTTGGCGATTTGGAAGAACGCGTTGGCCTGGCCGCCGCAGACCACGAAATTGATCTGCCGCTCGGAAACGAAGAACGGAATTTGCGCGTCGTCCGGCATTTTGTACCACGTAGCGTAGGGCTCTCGTCCCTGCAGCGCCAGCGGATAGAGGTGAAATGGTGCGAGGAACGATTCCTTGAAGTCCTTTACCGTGCGCGTAGTGTTTTTGAAAACATAGTCGGTGATCTTTTGCTTGTTGTCGTAGCCCTGCGCCACCAGCCGCTGCGCCACCAGCGGATCGAGAATTGCCAGCGCGCCCGATCCTCCCACCATCGACTGGCACATGAAGCTGATCTGCTGGTCGAACATCGCCGGCTCGGCACTCGCGCCCTTCGCCCCATGTCCCTGCCGGACATCGGGTCCCAAATACAAGCTGACGACGCTTTCCTCCGGCTTATGCCCGAATTGAACGTGCAGCGGTTCCCAGGGACTGTTCTTCTCGTCTTCGGCGATCACGCAGTTGTTATAGTCCAGCTGGTTGCCTTGCGAGCCCTGGTAGGTATCACCCGGGATACCTGCGTTGCTGAGGTTCTTGCCCATCAGCGTCCACGACCGGCCGATGGTGGCGTTGGAGTGCGCGAACGGACTCAGCGCGCCGAGGCCGTAATTCATGTTGAGCTTGTCGCGGATCGGACCGTTGATTACGATGGCACTGCTGCTCGACGTGGTGGACCCGAAGAGACCAAGGAAGCCCACCGAAGCCATCGCCAGCACCACGGGAAAGTATTCGGGTCTGCATCCAGCCATCACCGCATTCACGGCGACCTGCCTCACGGTGAATCCCCAGCGCGAGGACGTATAGCCCACGCCCTGCAGCGGGGTCCGCAGCACTTCATCCGGGCTATGGCTGGTGCCTTTCAGCATCGCCTCCACTTTTTCTTCGGTGGGAATGATGATCGGCATGTAATCGGTCATGCCGTTAGTCATGAAGATCTCTTGCAGGTCGTCCGCGGTATCCGTGAACGTTGCTGCTCCCGCAGCAATCGGTTCCACGCCGGACTTCATTTCATCCGGGGAGAGCGGCCGCGTCAGGTCGTCAACGAGTTCTTTCATGATCTGGATTCCCGATGCCGGATCGGGATTCACAATGTAGGCCGCAAGTTCAGCCGCGGTTTTGCCGCCCACGGGATGAGGAGTGAACACTTCGCGCAGGTGCGGCATGCCGTCCCGCGCGGCGGTGAGGTGCGAAATTTCCTTATACGCGACGGTGCACATCGGAATTGCCGGAACGCCCATCTTTTCCATCGTTACGCAGTGACTCACGGTCGCTGGGGCGCAGCCTCCTCAATGTCCAATGGCCATGATGGTTGCGTACCCATTGGCTTTGATCTCCGACCAGAGCTTCGGGTCATCCATGGCATACACGCCGGCTTTCTTGCGGAAGACGGTCTTCACGCCGGGCATGTTCTGCTGAAACCACGCCTGAATTTTCAGCAGCAGTGTCTCGCTGCCGTCAAAGTGCGTGGCGTCGACCAAGTAGATGGTTTTGCCGTCCAGGGAACTGGCGCGCGGCGCCATCGAGTAGAGATGAACCGGAGGCGGCGTGCCCTTGGGGCTGACAGCCGTAATTTCAGGCTCGCCCGTGGATGCTTTGTGGGCGCCTTTCTTGTTCTTCGCTTCCGCCGCGCGCGCTTCCAGCAGCAGCGCGGGCGACAATCCGAGCATGGACAAAAGTTTACGCCGATTCATATTTTATCCCTCCGGCTTGCGACCAGCGTGGTTCAAACCCGCGACAATATAGCAGATCGACACAATGAAACGTACGCGAATGCGCGTACCACAAGACAGTAGACGGACCCCGGCGGGCCAGGGTTACAGCCGAGAGCGCACAACGAGTGGGCTTGCGAAAACCTTTGTTCTTAACCGCCAGTCACACTAGTATGGCGCGGGACATGAACGTGACGACGTTCCCTGTCACGCGAACGCGATACCGGAGGAAATGTTGAACGAACCCTCGGCGAAGC
>DATLTA010000068.1:0-3430 GCA_035533775.1 Candidatus Dormiibacterota bacterium
TCAAGACGTAATGCTTGGATTGGTAGCGGCACCCGTGGCAATTAATGATCAAGGTGGATGTGCGCTCCTGGAATGGCCTGCCGAGCGCATCCACACCCGTCACGGTCAGCGGAACGGATTGCACGATCCGTGTGCTGCGCCGCTTTTGCGATTCTTGATCCTGATGAGGGTTCGATTCCACCACACAACTCCACACCGTGAGTTTAAAAGCCTAGCATTGCTCCGTGCATGCGTCGAGGCTCATAGCAGCCCGATATCGTATGAGTTACGCCCTGTCGCAGCTTTCGGCATCGGGCCGGGCCTGCTGGGCCACACATCGAGCCATAACTCCGGTTCAAATTTGGCCGCTTCTGCAAGCGTTTTAGCGCCGGGACTTTCAGTACGCCGGACTGAACTCTTTTGCACGACACCTAATGGGGAATAGAGGGCTGGGCACCATCTACGGGCGAAATGTACTACGAATTGCGGCTTATTTCCAGAGATCAAATTAATCGGGGTGTCTCAATTTGGGAAATTCTGCTTATGAAGAGTGGGAGGGGGGTAAAACCCCCAACCAAGAGGTAAATGTCGTTTTTGCCGAGGCCCAGGCCAGACTGGGAATTGCAGCCACGAGCAATTCTCAAATTATGGCGTCACCATCAGATCGGTCCTTGCGTCCCCTGTGTCGGGAACTGGAAATGGATACGATGGATGGAAGCGGCGCGTTTGCCAGGTGTTCGAACTCAGCGGGGCGGCAGCAGGCGGAATCGAGTTTGGAAAGATCGCCCTTCAAGTCGGCCCTTTCGCGCAAATGGGCCAAAGTTTCCTTCAGGATGGAGGAGGCCGCCACGTCCTGCGGCACGGTCAGGCGGTAGTGCATCCAGCGTCCCTGACGGCGCGCCGCCACGATTCCCGCCCGGCGGAGGTAGGCCAGGTGGCGTGAAATCTTCGGCTGGCTGATGCCCAGGATCCCGACAAAATAGCAGACGCAAATCTCCCTGTCGGCAATAAGGTTCAGCAGGCGCAGGCGCGTGGGGTCGGCCAGGGCGCGGAAGAGGAGATCGAGGGCGAAAGGCTTTTCTTTGTTAGGCATACAAAAAGCATTATATATGCCTTGACAGATATATGCAATCCCCTTAGTCTTCCTGAGTGTCTTCATACATGCGCATATGCGTATGTGATGGCCTTGTGGCAACGAAACGAGCTGTGGCTTGCATTGCTGCTCTTACGAGGCACAGTGAACCTGTGAACCGCCCTACGAAAGGAACAGCACGCAATGGATAAGCGCTACAACGTTCTCTTTCTTTGCACCGGAAACTCGGCCCGCTCTATCATGGCCGAAGCGATTCTGAATCGGAAGGGAAGGTCGGCGTTCGACGCGTACAGTGCGGGGAGCCATCCGTCGGGAACCGTGCGTCCCGAGGCGCTGCGGCAAATTGAATTGGCGGGCATGTCCACCGAAGCGCTTCGCAGCAAGAGTTGGGATGAATTCGCGAAACCCGAAGCGCCGAAAATGGATTTTGTTTTTACCGTGTGCGATAACGCGGCGAAGGAAATCTGCCCGGTGTGGCCCGGCCAACCGGCGACGGCTCACTGGGGCGTCCCGGATCCCGCCGCGGTCCAGGGAACACCCGAACAAATCGAACGCGCGTTTCACGATGCATTCATGATCCTCGATCGCAGGATCATGCTCTTTTTGTGCCTTCCGCTGGCTACGCTCGATCAGCTTGCCATCAAGAGAGAAATTAACCGGATCGGCCGGCAATGAAGATGAAATTCGCTGCGCCTTTTCACTGGAGCTGGCACGATGGCAACTGACTTCACGCAGGGCCGCGTTTGTGCTCCCTTGCCGCGCGCGCGGCTCTCCTTTCTGGATCGCTACCTGACCCTGTGGATTTTTCTGGCCATGGCCATTGGCGTTGCCGCCGGGCATTGGGTCCCGCGGACCGCTGATTTTGTCCAGCGCTTTCAATCGGGGACGACAAACATCCCCATCGCCATCGGCCTGATCATCATGATGTACCCGCCGCTGGCCAAGGTGCGGTACGAAAAACTGGGAGAGGTCCTTCAGAATCGCCGCGTGCTCCTGCTTTCGCTGGTACAGAACTGGGTCATCGGGCCGGTCTTCATGTTCCTGCTGGCGATCGTTTTTCTTCGCGGCGAGCCCGCTTACATGCGCGGCCTGATCCTGATCGGGTTGGCGCGGTGCATCGCCATGGTCATCGTTTGGAACGAGCTGGCCGCGGGCGACACGGACTATGCGGCCGGTCTGGTGGCCTTCAACAGCATTTTTCAAGTTCTCTTCTATAGCGTCTATGCGTGGGTATTCATCACTGTGCTGCCCACCTGGTTTGGATTGAAGGGCAGCGTCGTGCAGATCGGAATCGGAGAAATTGCGCGAAGCGTCCTGCTGTATCTGGGCGTGCCGTTCCTGGCGGGGATTCTCACGCGTTTTGCGCTGTTGCGAGCCAAGGGAGAAGAATGGTATCGCACGCGGTTTATTCCGCGGATCAGCCCGCTGACGCTGGTCGCGCTGTTGTTCACGATTCTGGTGATGTTCAGCCTGAAGGGCGACCTGATCGTGCGTCTTCCCCTGGACGTGCTTCGCGTGGCCGTGCCGCTGGCAATCTATTTTGCCGTCATGTTTCTGGTGAGTTTCTGGATGGGGCGCAGGCTGGGTGCGGACTATTCGAAAACGGCGACGCTTTCCTTCACGGCCGCGAGCAACAATTTCGAACTGGCGATTGCCGTAGCCGTGGCCGTCTTCGGACTTAATTCCGGGGAGGCGTTTGTCGGCGTCATCGGCCCACTGGTGGAAGTGCCTGCGCTGCTGGGGCTGGTGCACGTGTCGCTATGGTTCCAGCGGCGATATTTTGGGCCAGAGGAGCGCTCCCAGGAGCTAGTTGGTTAGAATGGCGCAACTTCAGCGGCGAAACAGCTTGCGGAAAAATTCAATAGAGAGCTACAGCGACCGGTGCTTGAAGGTGCGCTGGCCCTTGCTGTAGCTGGCGACGGTCTGGCCTTCGCCGAATAATTTGTATTTGTAGGTGGTGAGCCCTTCGAGGCCGACAGGGCCGCGCGCGTGCAGTTTTCCGGTGCTGATGCCGACTTCCGCTCCCAGGCCGTAACGGAAACCGTCGGAGAAGCGCGTCGAGGCATTTTGAAATACTCCGGCGGCGTCCACGAACTCCATGAAGCGCGCCGCGACATCGTGGCTTTCGGTCACGATGGATTCGGTGTGGCGCGAGCCGTAGCGATTGATGTGGTCGATGGCTTCGTTGACGCCGTCCACCACTTTGATCGACACGATCAGGTCGGAATACTCTTTCTTCCAATCGCCTTCGGTCGCCGGGATTACTTCTTCTTCTCCCGCGAATACCGCCGTTCTCGCGCAGCCGCGCACTTCCACGCCCGCCGCGCGGAATTGCGAAACCATTTGCGGCAGGAACCT
>DATLTA010000069.1:0-9332 GCA_035533775.1 Candidatus Dormiibacterota bacterium
ATAGTTGAACGCACCAACGCCTGGCTGGGAAACTTCCGGCGCTTGGTCGTACGGTACGACCGCTCGCTCACGATCTATGGCGCGTTCTTTCATATCGCCTGCTTCATGATCGTCTTACGCAGGGTTGTGCAATAGCTTCTAGTAAAAGTAATGCAAGCGCTATCTTCTTCATGGCTAATCTCCTGACCTTTTTTTGACCTTCAATGTCCTGGATCGTTGTAGATGTAGATATAGGTCTGTCGCCCTCTGCCTACGCTATCGTTGAACGGTCCGAAATGCTGATACACGGTTTGACGACCACTGCCGATTCGACGACCGTGGAGCCTGTCTGGCGGTGTGTGACTTGTTCCGTAGTACATTCGGCCGTGGACCGGGCGGTGGCCCGGCCTTTGCTTCCTGATGACGGCTCCTCACTAGCGCATAATCCCACTCGCTAAAGTCATCTTCGCTTTACGATACTCGTTGTTTGGGTGCCCCGCTGGTGGCAAAGCCTTTGAGGTGCATTTGAATTTTCTGGAGGCCGCTCCTTCGCGGGTTTCGAAGGATCGGACGGTTTGGTTCTTCCTTCTTTTAGCCTCAACTCAATGGACAGGGTCAACGCGGATCAATCCGTGTTTTGGGTTCGAGTAGAAGGAAAAACTGCTCCCCGGCCAGTCCTTCATGAGTTTGTGGGCCGCGGAATGCAGGAAAAATCAAAAGCCCGGCGCCTCGAAAAAATTTTATCCGCTTAATTCGCGGATTCATTTTCCACGCGCGACGGCAATGTGGTAAGGTTCCGAAAGGCGCGCGGAGTGAAATTTCCGGGGCTGTGGCCTGTTTTTTGCCTTGTGTCCAAATGAAACATGACCACTAGGGGTAGACGGGTTGGGCACGAAGCAACAAGATTTTGTGCTTTGATCGGCGATTTGCCCTTGACAGATATTTCACTCTTGATTACATTGCGCCCTCAGATTCAGGAAACGTGATTCGACAAGCGGACAGCCCGATCAGCACGGCAATGCCGCCAAGTCGTCTGACGCAACCTACCGGGTTTCATCAGAAACATTGAGGAGGCGCTCCCTTCCACTCCCCGCCGCCGCTCCCAGCGCTGCCGGCGTGGCGTGCCGCAAACCTTTAGACGCGCAAGCGGCTATGGAATTGCGAGGGTTGGCTTTTTCTTTTTTTGCTGATGGGCTTTCCGGACGCGGCAATCGAGTCGAGCGGCTGCCTGCTGAGAATCAGGCAACCGGGTGCTCCCGGCACCTTTCGGGAGTAAAATATAAGGGTTCCCTCAGCGCGGGGGAGCCCACCTGCGCGGAGGCAACGATGGCACAATCGAAGATGGCTCTAAACGAAAAGACGGCACCCCAAACGAATGCAGCGGCTTCCGCCGATGTGGAAATCCGCACCGGCCTGGAGTTCCAGAGATATTTTACCGACGGCCGCACGGCGCCATTCGACGCCGTCGAATGGGAGCGCCGCGTTGCGCTGATCGGCAACGAAAAGGGCAAGACGATTTTCCGCCAGGAAAACGTGGAAGTGCCCAAGGGGTGGTCGCAAACGGCGACCAACATCGTCGCCTCGAAATATTTTCACGGAAAAATGAACTCGCCGGAGCGCGAAAATTCGGTGCGCCAGCTCATCGGCCGCGTCGTGGACAGCATTGTCCGCTGGGGCGAGCAGGGCGGCTACTACGCGAACCCTGCCGCGCGGGACGCCTTTCGCGACGAATTGACGCACCTGCTGGTCGAGCAGAAAGTGGCCTTCAATTCGCCGGTCTGGTTCAACGTGGGCGTGCAGGCCAAGCCGCAATGCTCGGCGTGCTTCATCAACTCGGTCCAGGACGACATGGAATCGATCATGAACCTGGCCAAGACCGAAGGGATGCTGTTCAAGTGGGGTTCGGGCACGGGCACGAATTTCTCGACGCTGCGCGGCAGCCGCGAAACGCTCTCCGGCGGCGGCATCGCTTCCGGACCGGTCAGCTTCATGAAGGGCTTTGACGCGTTCGCGGGCGTGATCAAGTCCGGCGGCAAGACGCGCCGCGCCGCCAAGATGGTGATCCTGAACGTGGATCATCCGGACATCGTCGAGTTCATTGACAGCAAGATGAAAGAGGAACGCAAGGCGCAGGTCCTGATCGAGCAGGGCTACGACCCCGCGATCGACGGCGAGGCGTACTCCTCGATTTTCTTCCAGAACGCAAACCATTCCGTCCGCGTCACCGATGAATTCATGCAGGCGGTCGAGGACGATCGCGACTGGTGGACGCGCAACGTCAACGACGGAAATCCGTGCGAAAAATACAGCGCGCGCGAACTGCTGCACCGCATGGCCGAATCCGCCTGGAAATGCGGCGATCCCGGCATGCAGTACGACACCACGGTGAACCGCTGGCACACCTGCAAGAACACCGCGCGCATCAATGCCTCGAATCCGTGCTCGGAATACATGTTCCTGGACGACACGGCCTGCAACCTGGCGTCGCTCAACCTGATGAAGTACCTCAATTCGAACGGCTCGTTCGACGTGGAAGCCTTCCGCCACGCCGTGGACATCACCATCACGGCGCAGGAAATCCTGGTGGACAACGCCAGCTACCCGACGCCGAGAATTGCCGAGAATTCCCACAAGTTCCGCCCGCTGGGCCTGGGTTATGCCAACCTGGGAGCGCTGCTGATGTCCATGGCTCTGCCGTACGATTCCGACGGCGGACGCGACATGGCCGGCGCGGTCACCGCGCTGATGTGCGGCGAAGCGTACGCGCAATCCGCGCGCATTGCCGAGCGCCTGGGGCCTTTCGCGGGCTACGCTGCGAACCGCGAACCCATGCTCGACGTCATTCGAATGCATCGCGACGCCCTGCGCCCGCTCAAGCCGGAAAACGTGCAACCTTCGCTGCTGGGCGCCGCGCAGACCGCCTGGGACACCGCGCTGGCCCTGGGTGAAAAGTACGGCTACAAGAATTCGCAAGTCACCGTGCTCGCTCCCACCGGCACCATCGGCTTCATGATGGATTGCGACACGACCGGCGTGGAACCCGACTTGGCTCTGGTGAAATACAAAAAACTTGTCGGCGGCGGCGTCATCAAGATCGTCAATAACACCGTCCCGCAGGCGCTGATGCATCTGGGCTATTCACCCGAGCAGACTTCGGAGATGGTTTCCTACATCGACCGCAACGGCAAGATCGAGGGCGCACCGGGATTCAAGCCGGAGCACCTGCCGGTCTTCGATTGCTCGTTGGCGACGGTGGGCGGGCGTTCGATTGCCTGGCGCGGCCACCTGAAAATGATGGCGGCGGCGCAACCGTTCCTTTCCGGCGCGATCAGCAAGACGATCAATATGCCCGAGGAATCCACGATTGAAGACGTCATGCAGGCCTATATCGAATCGTGGAAGCTCGGCGTGAAGGCCGTCGCGATTTACCGCGACAACTCCAAGGGCTCGCAGCCCCTTTCGGCGGCGGGCGACAAAAAAGACAGCGCTCAAAAAGACCAGATCGCGGCGAGAGCGGCTGAAATCGTTTCCCCCGTGGCCGAACAGCGCGAGCTTTTCCTGCGCGCACATCGCCGTAAGCTGCCGAGCGAGCGCTCCTCGATCACGCATAAGTTCTCCATCGGCGGCCACGAAGGCTATATCACCGTCGGCCTGTACGAAACCGGGGAACCGGGCGAGATCTTCATCAAGATGGCCAAGGAAGGATCGACACTTTCCGGCTTCATGGACGGCTTCGCGCTTTCCGTTTCCATCGGCTTGCAATACGGCGTGCCGCTCAAGACGCTGGTGGATAAATTCATCAACACGCGTTTCGAACCCGCCGGCTACACGGGCCATCCGGCCATCCCGTACGCCAAGTCGGTGCTGGATTACCTCGCGCGATGGCTCGGCGGACGGTTTATTTCTCCCGACTACCTCACGCACAACGGCGAAAACGCTTTGCCTGCCGCAACGGTCATGGTCACTCCGGCAATGCCTCCCGCGCTGGCTGCCGCGCCCGAGGACGACCGTTCCTCGGCCAGCGCAGCGTCGCGCCCCATGTTCGATGGCGCGCCGACCTGCTCGGAGTGCGGCATGCTCATGACGCCCAACGGCGCATGCTACAAGTGCGAAAACTGCGGCGGCACCTCCGGCTGCAGCTAGACCGTTCGAACAACATGGTTTTTGCAAAGGGCACGGTTCGCCGTGCCCTTTGTTTTTTGTGCGTGGGTAGGGCGCTCGGGCCTGCCGCTTAAGCCAAAACAGCGCCAGCCCTCGTCTCAAAAAACGTCTCAATCAGGAAGATTAGCTAGGCAGGACGATCACGACACCAGACAGGCCCTAAAAAAGAAAAGGGGCTCGATTTCGAGCCCCTTCCAACAAAACCCCAGTTCACCCCGTCCCGATAAATGCCGGGACATGACCACCACCCCGGGTCAATTAAAAACCACTTGCCCTCTACTAATGCAAGCCATATGCCACATTATGAATATTTCTTAAGATTCGCTATTGGAGCTGAAAATAAAAGACTTATCATTTAGTGGCAGGGTTTCCATGATGCGTGACATCCAAATATATACAGTTTTTCACATTATTTGGCCCGACAGATTACGGTCTTTGGGATAATTTTAAAGCCGATTCATTGCTCCCCCGCCTCATTTCCACAGTCCGCGCCACAAAGACTGCCACAAAAGGTAAATAGACTTAGGAGCCGATGGCGGTGCGGATAGCGGAGGCCAGGGTTTCGGCCCAGAGATTCACGTCCTCGGCATGCTCGGCTTCGACCATGACGCGCGCTTTCGGCTCTGTACCCGAGTAGCGCACCACGACGCGTCCGGCAGCGCCCAGGGTTTTCGTGGCCTTGTCGATCGCGGCGGATACCGACGGCAGCGATTCCAGCGGGGGTTTGGATTTTACCTGGACGTTTATGATGGTTTGCGGAAATACCTTCAAACCGTGCACCAATCCATCCAGAGGCCCGCGGATCGCGACGATACACGCAATCTTCAATGCGGTGAGCAGGCCGTCGCCGGTGGTGGCATCGTCGAGAAAAATAATGTGGCCGGATTGTTCGCCGCCGAGATTGGCGCCGCTGCGCAGCATTTCTTCGAGCACGTAGCGGTCGCCCACGGGCGTGCGAGCCAGGCGCAAGCCTTCAGATTCCAGGACGCGTTCCAGGCCCAGGTTCGCCATGGTCGTGCCGATGACGCGGCCGCCGTGCAATTGTCCAACGGACTTCAAATACCGCGCCGCGGCCAGCAGGATGCCGTCGCCATCCACGTGATGGCCGCTGGAACTCACGAATAGGGCCCGGTCGGCATCGCCGTCAAACGCCACGCCCAGGTCGGCGTGCGTTTCGAGCACTTTTTTTCGCAGGTCCTCCGGATGCAGGGAACCGCAGCCGTCATTGATGTTCCGTCCGTTCGGCTGGTCATGGATCGCGATCACGCCGGCGCCGAGGGAACGAAATAGCGCCGGTGCAAGCTGGCTGGCGGCACCGTTGGCGCAGTCCAGAACCATCTTCATTCCCGAAAATTTCGCACCGGGGATCACCCGCCCGCGCAGGCAGGCCAGATACTCCTCATCGAGCGAACGGTCGGCGGGGACGGGAACGCCGTGCGGGGACATCTCACGGCCCTTGTGCTGATGAATCTCGATTTCGAGGTGCTCCTCGACATCGTCGGGAAATTTCATGCCCGTTCCTGCAAACAGCTTCACTCCATTGTCGTGAAATGGGTTGTGCGAGGCGGAAATCACCATGCCGGCGGAGAATTTTTTCTCCCGCACCAGGCAGGCAACGCCCGGCGTGCTGATGACGCCCGCGGAAACGAAGGCCACGCCGTCATCGGCCAGGCCGGCGGCAAGTTGCGATGCAATGTGCGGCCCCGATTCGCGGGTATCCATGCCGATCAGGACGCGGGGCTTCGGCTCGATTTTCAGCAGGTATTTTCCGAGAGCGCGCGCGACCCCGTAAAGGGTTGCGTCGTCCAGCGGATAGGTGCCGGGAATCCCGCGAATGCCGTCGGTGCCGAATAGTTCTTTAGTCATCGTGGAGTCAGAATGGACGGGGCATTCAAATTAGCCCTGTTTGTTCAGTTTAACACACACGCCAAGCTACTCATTTGGAGGGGGAGGGCGCCGTGGCACAAGAGTAACGTGAATTTCCGAGGGAAAAACCTGGACGACCGAGGCTCCAAAGGGAACGCCCACAATGTTGGGGGTGATGTGCAAATTCAGCGTTCCTGCTTTCGCGCCTTTCAGGTCCAGGCTCAGGTTTAGGTCCGTCGGGATCATGCGGCGCAGCAGCGCGGAGCGCCCGCGCACCCGAACGTGCACGACGGTGGGAATGTCGCCGGAAATTTCCAGATGCGAGGGCATGTTGGTGAATTCCAGCGGCACCTCGTAGCCAACCTCGGCAAACGGTTCCGCGGTATAGGTCCACCAGAACATGAAAGAAATCGCAAGCGCCAGAAGCTTCAAGCCGGCGTTGGAAAAAATATATTTGCGCAGGAATCGCACCATCTATCTCCGTTTTGTCCGTTATCCCGGCTATCTCCGGACCGGTGTGCGAACGTTGGAAAGCGCTGCGGGAAGCGCAGCCGTCCGCCGGCGCGAAAGCATCTCGCTGAGCCGGTCGCCGAGTTCCTCAGGGGAAAGATTCGTTTCGATCGATCCGCCGGAGGCCACCGAAATCGATCCCGTCTCCTCGGAAACCAGGACGACGACGCAGTCGCTATCCTCGGTGATTCCGATGGCGGCGCGATGCCGCGTACCCAATTGCTTTGAAATCAGGGGATTCAAAGAAAGCGGCAGGAAGCAGCCGGCCGCCGCCACACGCGAACCCTCGATGATCACTGCGCCGTCGTGCAGCGGCGAGCCCGGGCGAAAAATCGAGAGCAACAAATCGTAGGAAAGCCTGGCATCGAGCGGTATGCCGCTCTCGATGTAGGTTCTCAGCCCCGCCTGCCGCTCGACGACGATGAGCGCGCCAATGCGATTCTGGGAAAAATATTCGGCGGCCATGACAATATCATCGTAATTGCCTTTCGGGCTATGCGAAGCAAATTCCATCACGGAAAGATTCCGGCCGACGCGCGAAAGCGCCCTGCGAATTTCCGGTTGAAACAGGATGATGAGAGCGATGGCCACATAAGGCAGCAGCGTAGTGAGCAGCCATTCCACCATTTCCAGCCGCGCCCACTGCGCGCCCCAGTAGAAAAACACAAGCAGGGCAATAGCCACCAGCATCTGCACGGCGCGCGTTCCACGCAGCAATTTCAGCAGGTAATAAATCAGGGTCGCGACGATCAGGATATCCACCACGCCCCGGAGGTCCAGGCGAGACAGTGGCGTCACAGGAAGTGTGCCGGCGAGCATGGTCTTAATACTACGTTATCCCAGCCTTGGCGTCCTGGGCAAACCGCAGTTTGTCCGCGTTTGTCCGCGTGGGCGGGTATGCTAATGTGAAATCAGCTGAATGATGAACACCAGAGAAGTCAAAATCACGGCAAGATCCAACCCCTCTCAGCGCATCATCGCCCTGGGAATCGTCTTCGCGTTTCTCTACGTTGCATCGAATATCGTGATCACGCTGCTGCTCGCCGTCCTGATTGCTTACTTCCTCGATCCCGTCGTAGCCACCCTGGAACGCATCCATATCCCGCGCGTGCTGGGAGCTTTGCTGGCGCTGCTGGCGGTCTCGGCGATGCTGGCCGGAATCGGCTATCTGATCGCCGATCGCGCCGAACAATTTGCTTCCGCCTGGCCGCAGTACAGTACGGTCCTGCGCCACGCGACAACGGCGTTCGACCGCCAGCTCTCCACAGTGCAGAAGCAGGTCGAATCCATTGCGCCTCCGGCGGAAAGGAGTCGCGCGCCCCAGCGCGCCTTCGAAACGCCGGCCGTGCGCGAGTGGCTGTTTCGAGGCGTCGGTTCGCTGTACTCGATTTTGCTGGTCGCGACGTTCGTTCCGTTCCTGGTGTTTTTCATGCTGGCTGCCAAGCGGCGCATCTGGAAGGCGACGATGGAATTATTTCCCGAGGACGAGCAGGCGCGGGTCAAGGAAGCGCTCGATCAAGTCAGCTCCATGCTTCGCAGTTTCGTCGCGGGCAACGCCCTGGTGGCTCTGATCCTGATGCTTATCAGCTATGCTTTTTTTCTGGTTATTCATCTGGACTATCCTTTTCTGACCGGATCGGTTTCGGGCCTGCTGAACCTGGTGCCATACCTCGGCGCGGTTCTGGCGTGGATACCTCCGTTCCTGATCGGCATGGCGCAATGGAATACGATCGGCCCGTATCTGGGGGTCGCCGCCATGCTCACGATGCTTCACATTCTCGGCCTGAACGTTCTGATGCCGGCGATTGTGGGACGCCGAGTGCATTTGAACGCACTGGCGGTGACCATCGCCTTGCTGTTCTGGGGTTGGCTCTGGGGCGCGATCGGACTGATTCTGGCGATCCCCATCACGGCCACGATCAAAGTGATTTGCGACCACGTGGACGGTTGGAAGCCCGCCGGCCGCTGGATGGGCGCCTGACGGGCGCATGGAAGGAAAACGGGCGCGCGAGCACAGGCGCGAATGCAACCGGCGGACCGCCGAAGCCAAAAACCGCAGGCCGCGCTGCGCCAGCTTCCGCGTGAAAAGGCGGCGCAGCCATTCCGGTTACGCCAGTTTTTCCAGATTTTTTCAGAACCTTACGCCCGATCCTTTTTCCCAGGACCTTAGGCCAGGTCCTCCGGACGGATCGGCAGTCGGCGGATGCGCTTGCCGGTCGCGGCGAAAATCGCATTGCACAACGCCGGTGCCACAGGAGGCACGGAAAGCTCGCCCGCGCCAGTGGGATTCTCCACGCTGGGAACGATGTGCACTTCGACGACGGGCATTTCGTTCAAGCGCAACACGGGATAGTTGTTGAAGTTGGTTTGCGTGACGCTGCCGCCATCAATCGTGAGCGTGCCGTGCAGCGCCGAAGACAGGCCGTACACGACCGCGCTTTCGCTCTGCGCCACGATCGCGCTGGGATTCACGACGCGCCCCACGTCCACCGCGCATACGATCCGGTGAACTTTCACCGTTCGCTCGCTGCGATTCACTGAAATTTCGATCACTTGCGCGGCATAGCTTTGAAACGCGAACAGTACGGCGATTCCGCGAAACCGCCCGGCGGGCAGCGGCTTGTCCCAACCCGCTTTTTGCGCGGCCAGCTCCAGTACGCCGCGGTGGCGCAGGGACTTGCCGAGCATGTTCCTGCGGAATTCATACGGATCTTTTTTGGCCGCGTGCGCGAGTTCGTCCACGAAACTTTCGCTGAAAAATCCGTTTTGCGAATTTCCCACCGAGCGCCAGAAGCCGACCGGGATACCCGGCTCGG
>DATLTA010000070.1:0-18489 GCA_035533775.1 Candidatus Dormiibacterota bacterium
GTGCGCTCCAGCCAGATCCTGGTTCTCCAGCTGCACGAGCAATTGGCCGGCTTTGACGTGGCTGCCGCGCTCCACATAAAACTTTTCCACCGGCGAGAGCACCTTGGGTACGATCGCCGACTGTTCCCGTGGGTAGAGAACCGCGTCGGACGAGATTTTGAGCTGGATGGGCTCTTTCTCCGCGGTGGCCACCTGCACCGTCGCTACCGGCGTCGCTTCCGGCGCTTCCTTTGCGGCGCAGCCGGATAACAGCAGGCCCGCGACAACAAAGCCCAGCAAACCGCGAACCCGCCGGCCCGATGGGGCCTTGCCAACAGATTTCAGGAATTCATACGGCAATGTTTCCGTTCTGTTTGTATGCATGTTGGTGTGTTTTGTCATGGCTCAGAAGTTTCCAGTGAGAGTCTGAAGATTTGCCAGGGCCGCGCGGTAGCGCGCCTCGGCATCAATATAAGAATTCTTAGCCTGTACCAGCATATTCTCCGCATCCACCACTTCCGTCGCCGGGGATACGCCTCCTGTATATCGAAGGTTGGTGAGGCGCAGACTTTCCGCCGCGAGGTCCGCCGTGTGCTGCGTTCGCGCGATGGAGGCCCGGGCGATGGCGGCTTCGTTATAGGCGGCATAGAGTTGAGCCACCAGTTGCCGCTGGGTCTGGCTCAGCTGCGTTTTAGCCTGCTGTTCCTTGTACCGCGCCTGATGCAGCTTGCTGCGCAAGGTTCCCCAATCCCAGACGGGCAGGTTCAAGGCGGCAGTGAGGAAATAGCCGAGATTCGGAACCGGTCCCACTTCCGGGAAGGCAGACCTCGCGCAACGCAGAGCAAAGCAATTCGCTTCAATTCCGTAATCCGTTTCCACGGTCAGGGTGGGGAGGAAGGCGGTTTTCGCGGAGGTCACGTCGTAACTGGAAGCTTTCAACGTCTGCGTGGCCACGCGCAGGTCCGGGTTTTCCTTCTCCGCCATGGCTTGCACTTCCGAGAAAGACGGCAGGGCCTGAGCCGAATCCAAATCGTCCACCACGGTGAAATTTTCATCGAACTTGGGAAAGAGCAATACGGCGAGGTTCAACCGGGCGTCTTCCAGTGCCAGCCGCGCTTCGTCGAAGGCCTGCTGCTGAATGCGGGCCTGAATCTCCGCTTTGAGGGCGTCACTGTGGGGGGATTGTCCCTGGCGTTCGGCATCCTGGGTGATGGACATGAAATGGTTCGCTTGCGCCAAACCCTGCTGCGCGGTCGCAACCTTTCGCTGCGCAACGACCAGGGCGTAGAAATTCCTGGAAACCGTGACGGTCAGGCCTCGCCGGGCAATTTCGATTTTAGCCTTTGCCAGCGCTTCTTCCGCTTTTGCCCGCTTGTAGCCCGTGCCCATCAGGAGGGCAGGAGAGAGATCCTGGCGTAATACGCCCCAATCGCGATAGATGTGAATTCCATCGTTCGTCACGAATCGGCCGTCGGAAATCTTTCCACCATCTCCCTGTGTGCCAAGGTATTGCGAGGTCGCGGTAATCGTGGGCAGCATGGCGTTTCTGGCCTGCAGGCGATCTTCGTGCGCGATCTTTGCGTCCAGGGAGGCGCCCAGGAACATCGGATCGATCTTTCGCGCGCGTTCGAGGGCGTCTTGCAGGGTGATCTTGATCGGCGGCGTGGCGGGGCTTGGCGCGGAAGGCTGGACCATCTGGATTTCAGCGGTTGCCGGAGCCGATTCTTGCGCCACGGCAATCGTTGCCGGGGCCAGGATAGCGAAAACCATACAGATGCCCAGAATCAGAGGCCGAGTATTGATGGAAGTGCGTCCAGCGCTCAAGCACGACTTGTTTCCCAGCGGCGCGCACACTTCCAGTCGAAGCGAATTACCCATGGAATCTTTTCCCCCTCCTTCCGGCGCTTCCGCGAACCACGCCGGATTGAATCCTTAATGAATGACAGCCGCTCCGCATGATAAATCCACCCAAAACAGCGGCTCATTGTCCACCAAACACGTGGAGCTTAACAACCCCACATGAAAATTATCTGAATACACGCCCTTGGCAATCCCTGCAGTACTCGCCGGTGGTTATCTACATCATTCTTCTTGAAAATTCCAGCGCTACTCTTCTTCCCGGGCCCATTAGGCGGGCGATGGAAGCTGAAAGCCCTGCTTATTTAATTTAAATGTATCGCGGATGTGAAGACTATTTGGGCCAACGTTAAGCGAAGCTTAAGAAGACTCCGCCGTGTCTTTCTGTTTCAAGCAGTCCTGGCGCGCAGAACCGTTTTTCCATGCGAATGGCCATGTAGGCAAAAAGAAGATTAGAATAACTTCGCGCGTGAACCATACGCGGGCGATTACCTTGACTCAGGGCCGTGTGGATGGGCAGACTCATCGTAACCAGTCCCTTCCGTCAGGGACCCGCGCGACGATACAGGGACTGCGCACGCAATTCCCTGATGGTGTGGAGGTCGCGCCGGAAACGATCAGCGGCAAATGCGGAAACTCGATGGCTGCGGCGCCGTCGAGCTTACCAGCGAAGGGCTGGAACCACGATGCAGCAATCCGAAGACTCACATAGCGCGCAGCCGGGAAAGAAAAAAAGCGCTCGTCTGGGAGCGGTTTTGCATCTCCCCCGGCATCTTAGGCGCAATTGGTTTGCGCGCTTGCTTGGCGTGAGCGATCAAAATAAGCCGAAGATCTACTTCCAGGTATTCGAAAGCGCGGAATTCGCGGATTTTAATTACTGGCTCGAAGTTATCCTATCGATCGGCATTGCGATTCTCGGGCTGATCATCAACAGTCCCGCCGTGGTCATCGGCGCCATGCTGATCTCTCCCCTGATGGGTCCGATCATTGCGACTGGACTTGCGATTGCCCTCGGCGATTTCTATCTGGGGTTTAAAGCAACCACCAATGTTGTGCTCAGTATCCTGGTGTCGATTTCGTTCGCCGCCTTGATCACTGCGGTGCTGCCGTTCCGCACGGCCACGCCTGAAATCCTGGCGCGCATTCAGCCGACAATTCTGGATCTGGCCATAGCCATCCTTTCCGGCATGGCCGGGGCGATCGTGGTGTGCCGTGGCGCTAGAGGCGGAGGGGTCACCGCCTTGCCAGGCGTGGCCATAGCCGTGGCCTTGATGCCGCCGCTCGCCGTCGTCGGCTTTGGAGTCGGGATCGGTTGGGACTGGCCCATCATCCGTGGTGGCAGCCTGCTCTTCGTGACGAACCTTGTGGCCATCGTTTTGAGTTCTTTCCTGGTGTTTTTCAGCATGCGCATGGATACGGCGGCAGTCAGCGCGCGTATCACGGAGTGGCAGGGTGAAAAGGAGAAGTCGGATCATTTCTACGCGGTCATTCAGAAGACCCCGCTGACGCGCTTATTGGGGAATGTGGGAACGCTTCCCCGGCGCGTTCTGATCCTGCTCGCATTTTTGGCCCTGGTTTCTTATCCGCTGCAACGGTCGCTGATTCGGCTGAGCAGCGAGGCTTCGATCCGCCACACGATTGTAACGGACCTGCGCCAGTTGATTCCTCCAGAGTCCATCGTGCAGGAAGAAGTGGAGATCAGTTCAGATAATGTGCGCGTGCGTGTGGTCACCGTGCTGCCTGAAGGCGTTCCGGACGGCACGAACCAGCGCCTGGAACAGATGATCCAAACGGCGACCGGAAGGCGAGCCGACGTCGCCGTTTATAATGTCGCCACTCGAGAGGACTTGTCCGCGTTATCGGGCCGGCTCAGTGCGCGTGCCGCTCCGGTGCTTCAAAGCGTGGACGAGATGCGCGCCGACCTTCTCTCGCGCATCAATTCGGCGGTATCTTCCACATGGCCTGCGGCGCAGGCGCCTCTGCTGGGATACAGCCTGACCATGGATTCCAATCAGGCGGCGCCCAGCGTTGAAATTACGTTTATTGCACAGCAGGATATTGGCCCGTTCGGTGAAGAAGCCATTCGCAAAGGCCTGCGGGACCGCATGGGTTTGCCGTCTTTAGGGGTCACTTTTATGCGCGTACCCGCCTCCTGGACCTTGCACTTTGCCGCCCGGAAAAGCGCGCTCACACCCCAGCACATGGCTGCTCTGGACGAATTAGCGGCGGTTTTGAAAAAATTTCCGAAGGCCGGGTGCGACATCGTGCTAGCTGCCGGCTTGTCCGGACGGGAAGCAGACATTTCCAAACTGCGGGCTCAGAACGTGCAGGAGTATCTGGTCCAAACGGGGCAAATTCCCGCCGCGCAGATCCAGACGATCGAAAAGGGCGATGCCTCCGCCGATGTGATCCTGAGTTTTCGTCCCCCCGCCAATTGAACAATTGAAGGGCGCAGCCTTCCGGCGCGTTCGCCATTTTTAGGCAAAGCCTCGCCAAAACCTGGCAGTACTTTCCGAATGCGCGCCCGGCCGCCACATTCGAGGGATTTCCTACAGGCCCCCTTTGCCATAGGTCAATCGTATGCCTGTGGTCAGCAGGAGATCGTTTTTCTTGATCCCCGGAATGGGGTTGCTTACGTATCGATCCCCGAAAGAGGCTTGCCAGCTCAACCAGCGGTTGATCCGGGTTGTCATCGTGGAATCAAACGTAGCCCGGAATTGGCCTATGGTGCCCATATTTGGAAAAAACTG
The DNA here is from genome assembly GCA_035533775.1 of Candidatus Dormiibacterota bacterium. GTDB lineage: Bacteria > Acidobacteriota > Terriglobia > Acidiferrales > UBA7541 > Palsa-360. The sequence continues at coordinate 4,587 of DATLTA010000070.1, forward strand.
GAGATGTTCGGAAAAGCCGGAACGGTTTGAGAACTGATAGGAGAACTCTTCTCCGGCGACCAGTGCGGCGTTTCTCCGATTGACCCCCGTGGAGTAAAACGCCTGATCGTATGCTCCTCCCCCCGACACGTCAAAAACAGCGGTTTTTGTCTTCACGGCGTGAAAACCAAGGCCTCCGCCGAAAACGTTTCGCAAATCGAGTTGCTGGAATTGGTCGAATTCGAAATCCGTAAAGCCAAAAGCAAAAAGCCGCGGTTTTAAATTCAAATCTGTGCGAATCCCGCCCGTAATCGCGCGAGCGGTGGTCACCGAGGTTCCCGCGACACTGTTCTTCGCGAAGATGGAGTTTGCGTAAACCGTGATTTTGTCGCTGGGAGCGGCCCGGACAGCTTTGGCGCTGACCGTGAAACTTAAAGTATCCGAGTTGCCTTTCGTCGTGCTCAGGCCCGTATCGAGGAACCCGCCCCAGAAGTCGGTGAGATGAGGATGCCGCAGGCGATCCAATTGCGCGTCGTAGGCCGCCTGCTCCTTGTCGGAACGAATCACGGCGATCGAATCCTTTGCGGTGACCACCGGACCAGCGTCGCGCGTCTGCAACTCTACTTTGCCGTCATGGGTCGTTGCCGTCCCGACAATGGTTTGTCCGTCTTTCAGGCCAACGTGGAGTGTTTGCGTCGAGGTTATCTTTTCCACCGCAGCCCATTCCACGGTAACTTCTCCGGCAAATTGGGATTTGATCACCAGGGACTTCTGGTCTGATTTCACGATGTCTCCGGTCAGCCGGTCCCCATTTTTCAGCGTTATCTGATCCGCAAACGCGTTCGGGCACATCAGAATGATGGCCGCGAATACAAATACCAGTCGTTTCATTCGCCCCTCCCTATTTTTTTAGTGATCAATACGCCGTCAGTTTTGAATGATCGTTCTTTCGCCGGTTTGCTCCCCGGAACACGGCCGGGATTTTGTCACTCAAGGAGTCTGAGCGTTCATTGATTATAAGTGATGTGATTGCCTCGGACGCGTCCAAATGAAGTGAGCACGTGAACCCGGGAGCGTTTCACAGAAATAATATCGGTTACGCGGAAGCCGCGCACGACCAAAGCGTCAGCGATAAGCGAACGGTGGCAACGCCAGGGCACCGCCTCGGCGCAAAGCAATGTGCTCTTTTTCTGTTTCGCCAAGCGAATCAGCCGCAGCAATCCTTCTTCGAACTCCTCTGTCTGCATGTAATCGGCGAACCCTCGAAACGACGGATTGCGCCAGCCCGCGTTCGGCGAATCGAGCCGCGCCCGGCGCAGGCCGCCCAGCTTGCGCAAATGCACGTAGCCGATCCTTGCGGAGCGCAGTTTCACGGATAGTGTCTCACGATTGAACTGAGGGTTGTGCCGTGAACGAGGTATGCTGCGCACGTCGATGATGCGCTGGATGCCGTGCGCGCGCAGCAGTTCGAGAAAAGACTTCCACGTGCGGGTGGAGTGTCCGATCGTGAAAACGGTGCGCATCGCTGGCTATGTTGTTGTTTCTTCGGACCAGGCGATCGTCAGCAGAAAGGCGCTATCTTCCAAAGCTTCCACGTCGTGCGGAAGCGCTCTTTCCAGCGCCAGCATGTGTCCGGCGGGCAGATCAAACAGTTTGTCCTGCACGTGCATTCGGATGTGGCCTGCGATCGTCTGGACTGAAATCCTGCCCGCGGCTTTATGTTCGTGCAGACGCGCATTGGATTTCAGGACCGTCAGTACCACACGAAAATCAGGATGTTTCACCAGTGTTTTTGAGTTCCGTCCGCCCTGCCACGCATTTTCCCCGCGCAACTGTTCGATTTCGGAATTCAGGTCAAACGGCAGAATCGGATTTTCCAGCGGCCCCGGCGAACGAAGCGCTGCGGAACTGGCCGGTTGTTTCGGACGATCGCTCATGATTTTCTCCTTTTCCACAATTGCCTTATGAAAATGTCTATCCGATTGCCGCGGCTTCCATCTCCACTGCGCGCGGGAACAGGATGTTGTTCTCTAGGTGCACGTGATGGTGAAGATCCGCCTCGAATTCCCGCAAATCCTGGTACAACGCCTTATAACTCATGCAGGCATCCGCAGGAGCCGTGTATTCCGAACTTGCTTTGCGCATCTGCCTCACGATTTCTCCCGCAGCGTCGTGCTCCTGCATCATGGTTTGAATCGGATTTCGCACCGTCTGGAAGAATGGCGCCTCCACTGTTCCGTTCCCATCGGCCGAACGCTGCAGCGCGTCGATATAGGGGAACAGAATCTGTTCCTCCTTCTGCATGTGCATGATCATCTCCCGGCCGACTTCGGTGAAGAGCCTCTGGATGTCCGCGATTTCGGGGTGATTCGCTCCATGCCTTGCTTTTACTTTGTCCAGCAGGGGCTGCACGCGCGAGATCGCGTCGCGGACGTATCGATGGTGTTTTTCGCGGATATGCCGGGTCAGATCGCTCAGCGGCACTGAGGTCCAGGCCGTTTCGTCGGGGCTTATGTCTTTGCTGTTTTCGCGCAGCCGTTTCAAGACCTCTTCCGCGGACACATCGGCGCGCATGCAGGCCTCCTGCAGCGATTTGCCGCCCCCGCAGCAGTAGTCGACCCTGGCCGTTTCAAGAACTTGCCTGGCCGCTGGATTGGAAAGCGCGATATCTTTTACCTTGGTTTCGCTGGAGAAACTCATGGTCACCTCCTTTAACAACTACCATGCTAAATGGCGGTTCGCAGGGAGGCAGTGACTAAAGTCACTCCGCTACGGAAAGATGGAAAAGGAAGGAATTTACTCGATAGAGGTCTGTTCGCGCCTCAGGCCGGCGAGGTCTTTCACTATAATTTTGCGGCCTTCCACTTCGAGGAACCCTTCGGCCTGGAGCCGGCTGAGATTGCGTGAAACCAGCTCTCGCACGGTTCCCAATTCCGCCGCCAAATCCTGATGGGTTTTCGTCAGTTCCACGTGAACTCCGTCCTTCGATGGCGTTCCGGCCGCCTGCGCCAACCTCAAGATGAGGGCTATCAGCCGTTGTCTCACCGTCGTGAACGACAGGTCCTCGATGATCCCGATCAGGCGCCGCAGCCGCGAGCCAACCATCGCAATCACTTTGAGCGCCACCTCTGGATGCTCGCGACAGAAATTCTGAAAATCCTTGCGCGAGATAAAAAGTATTTCGGAGTCCTCCAATGCGGATGCCGAAGCAGGATAATTGCCTCCATCGAATACCGGAAGCTCCGCGAAAGAGCTTCCCGGCGCTTCTACGGCCAGAACTTGTTCGCGCCCGGCTGGCGAAAGCTTGAAAATGCGAATCTTTCCCTTGGCCACCAGGAAAAGGCCCGTGCACGCATCGCCTTCTCCAAACAGTAGCTCGCCCCGTTGAAAAAGCTTCTTGCTTACACGCGGCGCCAGGGCGTGCATCTCCTGCTCCGTGAGATTCGCGAAGAGGGGTGTTTTTCGGAGCACCATTTCTACATTTTCGATCATAACCGCCCTTTGCCCATAGCCGGTCTTATCATACAGGACACCCCAAGGGCCAAAAGTGCATGCGGGTGCGAATCAGCGCAAAGTCCCATTTATTTCCTGATTTAATTCAGCTGTTGAGGCTTCTCAGTACCAGAGACAAATGCTGATCCCCGGCGGACATTGACCTGGCCAGGGTTGATTAATCCAGCTCCTCTGTTGTGAGCTGCCGTGTTTATGAATCGAGAGGAGCGACTCATCTCATTTGCATGTTTTTATCCACCGGTGCTGGACGCGAGGCCGGCTTGTTTTACATCGGACCGGCCGCCACAGCTTTCCATTGGCCGGAGACCCCTGACGGCAGCTTATCCATGTGGTTCAGGAAGGTTGTTACCTGCCATAGTTGCTGGTCGCTAAGCAAATTTCCCCATGCAGGCATTCCCGTCAGGCGTATGCCGTGTTGAATGATGAAGTAATTCTGCCATTCGGGCATATCGGGTGCATCCCCCGCAAACTGGGGAGCCCGAGGATAGAGATCGTCCGCCAATATTCCATGAGGATGATTGACGTCGCCGTGGCAATTGGCGCATTTCGCCTGATAGATTTTCATCCCGGCGATAAGGTTCGCATCGCTGGGAGCGACCGGATTCCGCCGTGCGGGCGCATGGCGATTTATGGAAGCATCCAAGGACGGCATTGCGATTGCTTGTTCGAGTGGATTGACTGGAATATCCGCCCGCATGTCCAGGAAACCGAAGCGCACATAAGAGAATCCCACCAACGCAAGAACGATGATGCCTGTTAAAAATCCCAGCAAAAATTTACGCACCAGAATCTCCTTGGACGACTTGCGGCTTTCAGTACCAGAGACGAATGCCGAACACGAACGCCGGATCGGCAACAGATTCGCCCGCTTGGCGCGAGAGGGTTGCGGTATCGCCAAACTTCCGTGTGTAGGCAAAACCGATGTACGGAGCAAATTTCCTTCTGATTTCATAACGGAGCCGCACACCGGTGTCTAAATCCGTCAGCCCGGTTCCCAGATTGCGCTGAGGGTCGCGCTTGCTGTAGAAGTTCATCTCCAGATTGGGCTGCGCGATCAGCCGCTGAGTGATCAGCAGGTCATAACTGGTATTTATGCGGCCAGCGACGTGGCCCCCGCCCCGAAAATAAAATGTCGGCTCGAACTGGAAAAAGTGCGGCGCAAGTCCCTCGATACCCACCGCGCCCCATGTGCGGTGTGGCCCCGAATCCAGGTCTTCGCGCATTCCTGCCTGCGCGTCAAAGTACCGCAGGCGCGGAATGGGCCGGTCGTAGAACACTTCCAGACTGGTGTCTTTTGCCGTCCCGTTACGGACCGAACCCTCGGATTTCAGCCAGAGGCGGTTCATGTCCGTGCCGAGCCAGCCCTCACTGTCCCAACGCAACGCCGTGCCATTGTCGCCGGAGCGGGCTTCCAGCTCGTTGAACAGGAAATGGGCGAAGATTTGCCCGCCCATGTTTTCCGGTTTCAAGGCTGGTGCGGTCGCCGCCGTGTTGCCTGACGGGTGAGCAGTTGCCGCCTGCGCCTTCGTTGCCGGAGCGCTCAGGAAAAAAATAACGGCGCCGAATATCGGCAGGAATAGGGATCGGCGTCCGGCGGGTTTGCGCGGAAATTTCCTTCGGGCGTTCATGCGACCACCACCGTTCGAAACATTCCGGCTTGCATGTGGTAAAGCAGGTGGCAGTGATAGGCCCACTTGCCGGGCGAATCGGCGCTTACCAGATAACTCACACGCTCGGACGGCTTGACGATGATGGTGTGTTTATAGGGATTGAATTCGCCGTGGCCATTTTCCAGCTCGCTCCATAATCCATGCAGGTGAATCGGATGGTCCATCATCGTGTCGTTGATCAGGACAATGCGCAACCGCTCGCCAAGCCGTAATGCAATCGGCTTGGCGCTGGAGAATCCTTTGCCATTGAATCCCCAGATGTAACGCTGCATGTTGCCGGTCAAGTGCAATTCGATCTCCCGGGTGGGCGGGCGGCGATCTACACCGCGGTATTTGGCCCGCAGGTGCGCATAGGTCAGCACGCGCCGCCCATTGTGTTCCAGCCCGTCTCCCGGATCGTTGAGCCGATCGGACACGTTCTTCGAGATCATGTCGACTTCTGGACCCACGTGCAGATGAACGGGGTTGGAGGGTTGGAGGATTACCTTATGAGGGTCTGGTGCGCCGGGCATGGGCTCGAGCGGTACGGTATGGGGCCCTGGCTGAGGCAAGGGAGTCGTGCCGGCCGTGCTGCCCATCTTCATTCCGGCCATGCTTCCCGCCGTCATCCCTGCCATGCCGGGCATGCTCGCAGCGGAATTGCCCGCGGCGTCCTTAGCAGCCTGCGAGTCGCCGCTCATGTCCATGCCCGGCATGTCCTCCTTCGTCATTCCGTCTATGCCGGCCATGTTCATGCCGGCCATCTTGCCCATCCCCATGTCCTGCATGGTGCGCAGGGGCCGAGGGTCGAGGGGTGGAACTTTGGCGGCCATTCCATAGCTTGGAGCGAGGGTGCCGCGCGCATAACCGCTGCGGTCTTGCGCCTGCGCGAAGATTGTGTAGGCGGTGTTTTTTTCAGGCTGCACGATGACGTCATACGTTTCAGCCACGCCGATGCGGAATTCATCGATCACCACCGGCTCCACGTCATTGCCGTCGGCCTGTACCACTGTCATCGCAAGGCCCGGGAGGCGTACATCGAAAAACGTCATCGAGGAGCCGTTGATGAAACGCAGGCGAATCCGCTCGCCAGGCTGGAACAACGCCGTCCAATTCGCATTGGGGGGATTTCCATTCAGCAGGTAGGTGTAGGTCGCGCCCGTGATGTCCAGGATATCCGTGGGAGTCATATTCATGCGTCCCCACATGAGTCGATTGGAGATGGTGGACCTCCACCCGTGTTTTTTGACATCGGAGAAGAACGTGCCGGCGGTTCGCTGCTGGAAATTGTAGTATTCGCTCTCCTCCTTCAGGTTGCTGAAGACCGTATCCGGATCTGTGTCCGTCCAGTCCGTGAGCATCACTACGTATTCGCGGTCAAATTTGATGGGATCCTTGCTGGCGCGGTCAATGATGATCGCTCCATGCAATCCGGTTTGCTCCTGGAACCGCGTATGGCTGTGATACCAATAAGTTCCGCTCTGGACCACCGGGATGCGGTACAGAAACGTCTCATTCGGCGCGATGCCCGGATAGCTCAGGCCAGGAACTCCGTCCATGAGTGATGGGGAGCGCACGCCGTGCCAGTGGATCGAGGCTGACTTTTTCAAGCGGTTCGTCACCGCCAGCGTAACCGTGTCGCCCTCGCGCCATCTCAGTGTCGGGCCGGGCACAGAACCATTCACGGCCGTCGCCGTGGAACGACAGCCCGTGAAGTTCACAGGCAGATCATCAAGCGTCAGAGTGAAGTGACTTCCGGTGAGTATCGCAGGCGTCTGCGGCCGGGTCTCAGCAAAGGCCGGCCAACCCTGCCAGCCGACGGCAGCCACGGCTCCGCCCGCAGCCAATCCTTCCACAAATCGGCGGCGGCTGATGGGAAGTGCGCCGCCGCTTATTAAATTCCTTTCCGTGCTCATGATTGCTTCCTCCAAAATGATTTCGTTCGACGTGAATTTCAAAAACCGTGCCGTTATGCCGGACGCGGGCTTTGTTCCTTTGCGCACCGATCCGTGCGCAGTGCGTTGCCGGGTGAGCGATGGATTTGCGCCCGAGCAATTGCCGGCCATGGGATGTCGGCGCGCGCGTCAGTTAAATGCCGCGCGGGTCACACCCGGGCGCAAGCCTGTGTCGAGAACGATTGGGGCGGAGAATCAGATCCGGAGGATGGAGGTCTGTTGCTGCAGCAGGCTTCTTAAATTGGGCGGAGGAGCCAGGCCGGAGAGAGAAGATACAGCCAGATCGAAGGACATCAGTCGCGGCGCATTGACGAGTAATTCGTGTGCGTTCAGGCGGCCCGCGCCGGTCAGCCCGACCTGAAAATGACTGCCGGCCTTCACCGCGCTATAGTCTGGATGGGGATGCGCAGCGCAGTCACGGTCCACAGGCGCGGGCTTTTTCGAAGAGCTTGAATGGCTCGCAGGCATCTGGTCGCGGCCGTTGCTCGCCGCTTGCTGCAGTTCGAAGGGACAAACGCCCTCCGCGCACAGCGTGGTACACAGGGAAGCGCAAAGCATGCCGGACGTAAACATCAAGGCGACAATCAATGCGCGTATTTTTCGGGCCCGTAACATTGAACCTTTTGGATTATATATCGAAAACAGGGAATGTGAGGATTCTGGACGCTAAAAGTTTCCCGAAATCGTAGCCGGCGGAAAAGCCGGGAAGGGCGAGGTTGCCGCTCGTCAAAATGCGCGTTCCCGCCCCCATGCTGCGCGCTGGAACATTCATGATAAAGTAAGCCGGGTTTCGAGCTTATGGATAATCCACAGAAGATCGGGCGCTACGAGATCATTGAGGAACTGGGGCGCGGCGCCATGGGGACCGTGTATAGGGCGAAAGACCCTGCCATGGACCGGGTTGTGGCTGTGAAAACCATCATCTCCGTGGTGCTCGATGGCGTGCAAGGCGGCGAGTTTCGCGAGCGATTTTTCCGCGAGGCTCGCGCCGCCGGATCGTTGGCGCATCCGGGCATCGTGCCGGTATTCGATGTGGGTGAACAGGACGGCTTGCCTTTTCTTGTCATGGAATTCGTCAAGGGTCAGACGCTCGCCGATATGGTGAAAAATGGGGAACGTCTGAGCCTGGATCGCGTGCGCGAGATTGGACAGCAGATCGCGCAGGCGTTGTCGTACGCCCATCAACGCGGCGTGGTTCATCGGGACATCAAACCCGCCAATATCCTGATGACCTCGCGCGAAGCCTACGGAATCGAGCGGCCCAAAATCACCGACTTTGGCGTGGCCAAACTTGCCGAAGGTCAAACGACGATGACGGGCCAGCTGCTTGGCACGCCGGCGTTCATGCCGCCGGAACAGTTCACCGGTGCGGCGGTCGATGGGCGCGCGGATATTTTCTCGCTGGGCGTGGTTCTCTATTTGCTCGCCACGGGTGAGCAGCCTTTTCCCGGCGAGAGTATGACGTCGGTTTCTTATAAGGTTGTGCATACCAATCCTGTGCCACCGTGCAAACTGAACCCATCGCTATCGGCCGATCTGGATCGCGTGATTATGAAGTGCCTGGCGAAGAGCCCCGAAGACCGTTACCAGACCGGGGATGCACTCGCCGCTGACCTGGGTGAACCGCGGAAGGGCAACACTCCACCCCCTGCGGAAAGCCCCGCATTCAGAGCCACGCAAATGGGGCATGACCCGAACGCTACCCTGGTTGAACCCACGGGGGTGGCGGGAACGGCTACGGGCGTGCCGGGAACTGCCGCTGCAGTGACGGGGCCGGTTGCCCCGTTGGAGCAACCGCAGCCCACTGCGGCAAAAGCTGGCAGCCGTAATTGGGCTCTTGTGCTTGTGCCATTGCTAGTGGTGTTTGCCTTGGCGGGCGGCTGGTACGTGTTGCACAGCCACGCAAAGACTGCGGTCGAAACGGCGGCGAACCCATCCTCCACTCCCGGAACCCCTGCGGAAACCGGTACCGCATCCCCGGAAATGCCGGCCAATCCGGCCAGAAAGGCCGCGCCGCCGGTTCGAGCAATCGCCGCGGCGAGGAAACCCGAAGAGAAATCCGGCGCCGGGGAGATCGCGCCTGCGCATTCCGCTGTGAACTTCAATCCCAGGTCGCTTGATCCGAAAGAAAACTCCAGATTGAAAATCAATGCGGAAGAAATGCCGCCAAATATGCCGTTCAAGCTAGAAATGAACGGGAAAATTTATTTGTCTACGACGGGAGCGATGGTCGGCGCTGATGATAAAGACCTGTTCGTTCCGCCAGGGGTGCGCGAGTTTCTGGTTGTGGTGACCAGCAAAGGGGTCACGAGGGAATCGAACATCGTGAGCACCGAGTTCAAGGCGAAAAAGAAATACGACCTGAAAGTTGAACTCAGGACAAAGGGAATGCCCGATGGGTCGGGGGTTCCACAGGGTCTGTATCCCGATACCGAGGTCGTGGCGGAACTGAAGTAAAAGGAAACAGCCGCGGCGCGGCGATTTGCGCCGGCAGGCGCGGCACAATCGCAACATCCCTTCGTTTGAAATCGCAGCATTTGGAAAAATTCCACGAAAAGGAAAAACTCAGGGGGCGGCTGCCTTGGCTGCGCCTCGATAGCGGACTAAAAGTAGTGTGATGTCGTCGTTCTGATCGGATCCGTTCGTGAACTTCTCGATCGATTCCAGAACCGACTTCTGGAGGCGCTCGAGCGGCGTATCGTGCTGGCCGGACAGGGCCTGCCGAAGGCGGGGAACGCCAAACATCTGGTCCTCGGCATCCGAGGCTTCGGTGACCCCGTCGCTGAACATCACCAGCGTATCGTCCGGCTGCAGAGTTGCCGTCAGGGACGTGAAGGTCGCTTGCGGAACCAGGCCGACGGGGAAAGACCCTTCCTTCAGCAGGTCGATCACTTCGCCCCGGCGCAGAATCAGCGGCGAGGGATGCCCTGCGTTGATGAATACGAGATGTCCGCTCGCATCGAGGATGCCGAAGAACATGGTCGCGTATCTGCCCACCTCTTCGTGCCCGCAGAGAAAGCGATTGAGATGGTCGAAGACTTGCACCGGGTCCGCGCCGATGGTCAATCCCGTGAGGGCGCCCTGGAGCATCGTGGTCAGCAACGCCGCGCCGAGTCCCTTGCCGGATACATCCGCGACGATGATCGCGGTCCGTTCGTCGCTGAGCGGAAAGACGTCGAAGTAATCCCCGCCCACCGCGTGGCACGGGGTGTGAATGCCCGAAACCGCGAAATAGGGGAAGTCGCGCAAGCCGCTGGGAATCAGGGCTTGCTGAATGTGCCGGGCGATATCGAGCTCCTGCTCGAGGCGCATGCGCTGGCGTTCGCGCTCCACCAGCCGTGCGTTGTCCAGGATGCTGGCCGCTTCCACCGCCAGGGCGTCCAGGATCTGGCGATCGATTTTGGAAAAGGCCGTCGCGCGGCGGGAATCCAGATACAGCGCGCCGAGATAATGCCCCTGCCCGGACGGCTTGGCCGAATCCGGCGAGCGGGTCCGCGACATTGCGTACAGCGGGATCGCCACCACCGCGCGAAGAGACTGCGCGACCACGCTCTGCGCCGCCTTTAAGTTGATGTCGCCCAGATTCAGGTCTTCGGTCAGGACGCTGGCTTGCTGCGCGGTCGCTTGCCGCAACGCCGTCTGGCTCGGGTTGAGTCCCTCGGTCGGCAGCGCCACGCCTCCTTTGCCTCGAGCCAGGCGAATGCACAACTCTCCGGAAGAATCCGCTTCGAGCAGAATGCCGCGCTCGGCGTGAGTAATGGCAACGGCGTGGTCGAGCATGGTGCCGAGAACCGAATCCAGCGGCAGGTCGGAATGCAGCAGCGAGGTGGCCTCCAGCAGGAGGTTCAATTTGCCCAGGCCGGCCGAGGAGGCGTCCAACGAGGAAATTTTGCCGATGCGCGTCAGCATGTTCTCGACCGACGCCCTGACATTGGTGGAATGAAAAATAATTTCGTAGGAATCGGCGATGCCGAACGTGATGGCGTCGCCGTCCTCCAGGAAACGGCGTTCGATTTTCTCTCCGTTCACGAAGACGCCCGCGCGGTGACCGTTGTCTTCGAGCAGGTAGCCGTTGGAGCCTGAAATGATGGTGGCGCACCGCCGGGAGATGCGCGGGTCGGCAAGCTGCAGGTGGTTTCCGCTTTCGTCTCCACGCCCGATCAGGAATGGGGACGCCGCAAGCGGCATCATGCGGCTGGAACGGTCCGGTGAGATCACTTCGAGTGTGTTTTGTCCGATGGCTTTCATGTCATTTCCAATCCAGCTATGCGGAAAGACGGGATTGTAGCATGACCAGCGCGGCGCGCGCCTCATGCCCGCTCGAAAAACAGCTTTGCCGTCTAATTCAGTCTGGACTAGGTGCAGGAGCACCTGTTTCGGGCTTTGGTATTGTATTTTGGGTGCCCTTGCCTTTTAACTTCCGCTCGTTTTTTCTCCCCCCCTCAAAATAAAAACCAAAAAACCAAACCCCACACAGGCTGAAGCCTGTGCTACTAAACACCGCCCCCTCCAGTAGCACAGGCTTCAGCCTGTGTGGCTTTTGCTTTTGGGCAGGTCTCGCACCCAATGAGACAATTTTTGAACTTCCGGGCGGCAGCTTCTTCGCGGGTTGCGGAGGGATGGAGGGTTTGCTTTTTCCTTCTTTCAGCCTCAATTCAATGGACAGGGTCACCGCGGATCAATCCGTATCTGAAATTCGAGTAGAAGGAAAAACTGTTCCAGGGCCAGTCCTTGAATGATTTTGTGGGCCATGCAGGAAGGAGAGCGCCACAGGCCCGACCCTTTAAAATCGAAAGGGTCGGCCACCCGGAAAAACTAAACCGTTCTCTCATCGATGATGTACTAGAGTGGTATCATCCAGCGGTGAGAGCAGGCCAAGGAAAAAACGGCGAAAGGCTGGCCCACCCGCCAAATTATTCCTGCAAACCCCAGCTCGATTTGATGCCGAGTTTCGCTTATGAACGGCAATGTTGTATCCTTTTAGGATTACAAGCGGACAGAATATTTTATGGGAGACACGGGCGGCTAATGCCTGGCCAGTAGAGTCCCGTCAAGATTTCATGAACGCATCCAATCCGACCGTCGCCGTCCTGGCGACCATGAATACCAAGAGCAAGGAAGCGTTGTTTGTCGCCGATGTATTGACGCGTGCCGGGGCCAGGCCTTGGATCGTGGACCTTTCCATGAAGTCGCATGGCGTTCCGGGAGCCGACCTGACCGGGGCGCAAGTGGCGGAGGTCGCCGGTTCGTCCTGGGAGACCCTCAGCGCGCAGACACGTCAGGAAGCCGCCGCCGTTATGATCGAAGGTGGCAGGCGGATTTTGCTAGAAAAAGTGACCAAAAGGGAAGTCTCCGGGGCGATCGGCCTGGGCGGGGCGAATGGCACAGACTTGGTGTGCTCGATACTGCGCGATCTTCCTTACCTCGTGCCTAAAATTGTGATCAGCGCGGTCGCGGGCACTGCGGCGGTACAATGGTGCGTAGCCGAGAGCGACATTTGCATGTTTCCCTCCATCGGCGATGTTTCGCTCAACCGCGTGACCCGGGTTGTCATGGAAAACGCGGCGTGGGCGGCGGCCATGGAGGCCAAGAACTGGGCGGCGCGACAAGAAGCGAAGTCCACTCACGCGCCACTGCTGGCGGTTTCCTCGTTCGGCGGTACGGCGGCATGCGTCGATCATGTGAGCCTGCGGCTCGAAGCCCTGGGCTATGAGGTGATTCAGTTTCATGCTTCCGGTGTCGGCGGAAGGTCATTGGAGCGGATGGCGTCCACGGGCGATCTGGCCGGAGTCGTCGACATTACAACCCACGAACTTGCCGACTTGGTGGCTGGCGGTGTGTATTCCGCCGGCGAGGGGCGATTAACGGCCGCGGGGGTCGCAGGTTTGCCGCAAGTAGTCGTCCCTGGAGCGATCGACCACGTGAATTTCTGGGCGGGTCAAGTGTTGCCCGAACGCTACCAGAATCGCGAATTTTTCCGCTACAATGCGCAGAATCTGCTCATGCGGACCAACGCCGAGGAGTTCAAGAAACTTGGTTTCTTGCTGGCCCAGCGGCTGAATGCGGCGAAGGGCACGGCGCGCGTGCTGATCCCGTTCGAGGGATTCAGCGAGCACACCAAACTTCGCGCGCACGACCTTGCGGGCCATGACCGCGGACCCTGGCGGCGCCCAGAGGAGTACCGGATTTTCGCGGACACTCTGAAAGCCAACCTGGATCCGCGTGTGCGCGTAGAGGAGTTTCCACTGCACATCAACGATGCCAGATTCGCCGATGCCTGCGTGGATGCTTTTGTGCAAATTGCCAAGGAATCAAGGCCAAAATGACAAACCCAATCGGCGCAGCCGGCACCCGAATTCCGATCGTACATTACGGCACGGACGTCCTCATCGTTGGCGGCGGTGCGGCCGGAACCATGGCCGCCTTCGAATGCGCGGATGCGGGGGTGTCCGTCATCCAAGCAACCAAGGGCCGAGCCACCAGCGGCACGACGACAGTCGCGCGCGGCGGATTTGCCGCCGCCATGAGGAAGGACGACAGTCCCGAACTCCATCTCGAAGATGTTCTGAAATATGGCGGTGAATTGATTAACCCCGACCTTGCGCGGGTATGGGTCTATGACATCGTCGACGTGGTCCGCGATCTCATCTCCTGGGGCGCCGATTTCGTTCGCCGTCCGGATGGCGAGCTCGATCTCAAACAGTTTCCAAGTCATTCCCGTCCGCGCGCTGTGCATAATTACGACTTCACGGGCAACATGGTAACCAAAGTCCTGTCGAAGAAGCTGCGGGCGGATGCGCGCATCGA
>DATLTA010000071.1:0-7047 GCA_035533775.1 Candidatus Dormiibacterota bacterium
CCTCCTGGTGAAAGAAGGAAAAGTTCGCGCCGCGGGCGTATCCAACTTCAACACAAAACTTCTGGAACGATGCGAAGCGATTCATCATGTAACATCGCTGCAGCCGCCATTTTCCCTGATCCATCGCAGCGCGGCCGAGCAGGAACTTCCCTGGTGCGACAGTCACAATACGGGGGTGATCTGCTATAGCCCCATGCAGTCCGGCCTGCTGACGGACAACTTTACGGCCGCGCGCATTCCCCGCCTGGCCGACGACGATTGGCGGCGCAAGGCGGCCGAGTTTCAAGAACCGAACCTCAGCCGCAATCTGGCGTTGCGGGATGCGTTGCGGCCCATCGCCGGGCGTCACGACGCTTCGGTTTCTTCCGTCGCGATTGCGTGGACGCTCCTCTGGCCCGGCGTGACCGGTGCGATCGTGGGGGCGCGTACTCCAGCGCAGGTGGACGGCTGGATTTCCGCGGCAACATTGCAACTCACGCCCGAAGACGTTGCGGAAATTTCCTCGGCCATTGCCGCAACCCGCGCAGGCTCCGGCCCTTCGCGACCCGCGAAGTCCATTGCCCTGCAGGGAGGGAGCGCCGCATAATCAGAAAGGATTCGATGAGATGCCTTCATTCGCAATCGTTTATCGAAACATGTCAAGCGTTCGACCGATTTTCACAGGAGGTAAGCGATGGACACGCCAGAAATCCTGATTCTCACCGGGGATGCCGGTGAATCACTGGAAGTCATGTATCCCTACCAACGGCTGCGGGAGGAAGGCTACATCGTCAAGATCGCCGCACCTACAAGGAAGAAAGTTCACTTTGTCGTTCATGATTTCGAGCCGGGATTCGACACCTACACCGAAAAACCGGGTTACAGCTGGGATGCGGACCTCGCATTTTCCGACGTGAATCCGGCGCACTACGTCGCACTTGTGATCCCCGGCGGACGCGCCCCCGAATACATACGCAATAATAAGGATTGCCTGCGCATCGTCCGGGAATTCATGAAAGCTGAAAAACCCGTCGCGCAAATCTGCCACGCGCCGCTGATTTTGCTTGCCGCGGGCCTGCTGAAGGGCCGCCGCACCGCCGCCTATCCTGCGCTGGAGCCGGATGTAATAGCCGGTGGCGCAGAATATGTGGACGCCGAAGTCGTTATTGATGGATCGATGGTGTCCTCGCGCGCCTGGCCCGATCATCCCGCGTGGATGCGCGCATTTGTCGCCCTGCTCAAGCAAAAAGCGCCCTTGCCGGCGCAGAAGGCCGCGCACTAGCCGCCGTAACCGCAAAAAACAATGCCGCAGCAACACGACTATTCGGCCATGCTTCAAGTCGCCTTCTCGGAGGCGCAACAGGGCCTTGCGGAGGGCGGAATTCCCATCGGCGCGGCCATCTTCGATCGGGAAGGAAAACTCATCGGCAAGGGCCATAACCGCCGCGTGCAGAATGGCGATCCTTCGATGCACGGCGAGACCGACGCCTTCCGCAACGCCGGCCGTCAACGCAGCTATCGCGAACTGATTCTGGTCACCACGCTGGCGCCGTGCTGGTATTGCAGCGGCCTGGTCCGGCAATTCGGGTTCGGCACGGTGGTGGTGGGCGAAAGCCGCACTTTTCAAGGCGGCATCGAGTGGCTGCGGTCGCTTGGCGTGAAGATCATCGACCTGGATTCGCCGGAATGTTTTGCCATTCTGGCGGGTTACATCTGCAAAAATCCTGAAATCTGGAATGAGGATATCGGGCAGGAATGAACAGGGCAAAGCGTCTCCGGGCGGAGAAATGGAGTGGGCCGCCGGGGTTTGCGGCGCCATTCTTCAGGGGATCATAAAAAAGCGGCATCTGAAAAGCGGTTCCACCGGCACACTATCGAAAATTCCAATCGCAAGGATACAATAAATTCCCCGTTCTTCTGAACGGTTCGCGATTGACGCGGCAACCTCCAGCGGCCTATAGTGGCGCATTTTTTAGAGGTGCCATTGGTGCTCGAAGAGCTGTTTCATCTGACGGAAAACAGGACCACGATTCGCCAGGAACTTCTTGGCGGGCTCACCACGTTCATGGCCATGGCCTACGTCGTGGTGGTGAATCCGCGCATTCTGGGCGAGGCGGGCATGCCCGTCGACGGCGTGCTGTTCGCCACCTGCGTATCCGCGGCCATCGCCACGCTGATCATGGGCCTGTGGGCGAATTATCCGATTGCCCTTGCGCCCGGCATGTCGCTGAACGCCTACTTCACCTACTCGATCGTTCTGGGACGCGGAGTGGCGTGGCAGACGGCGCTCGGCGTGGTCTTCCTGTCCGGCTGCCTGTTTCTGCTTCTCACACTCACCAACGTCCGGGAACACATCGTTAACGACATTCCCGATTGCCTGAAATACGGGACGGCCGCGGGCATTGGATTTTTTATTGCGTTCATCGGGATGCGCAACGCGAAGATGATCGTCGCCAGCACGGCCACGTTCGTCACGCTCGGCAAATCGTCGGACCCGCAAGTTCTGCTGGCTGCGCTGGGATTGATTCTGATCGCCATCCTGATGGCGCGGCGCGTCGGGGGCGCGATTCTCATCGGCATCGTCGTCATTGCCCTGATTGGAATACCGCTGGGCCTTACAACCTGGCCCGCGCATATCTTTTCCTGGCCGCATCCCTCCGGCACTTTCCTGAAGCTTGATCTTCGCTCGGCATTCCATCTCGGCCTGGGCGACCTCATCTTTGTTTTCTTTTTTGTGGACCTTTTTGACAACGTGGGAACGCTGGTGGGCGTGTGCGAGCAGGGCGGATTTCTGCGCGACGGCAAATTTCCGCGCGCCAGCCGCGCCCTGCTGGCCGACGCCTTCGGCACGATGATCGGAGCGCTCACCGGCACGTCCACGGTCACCAGTTACATCGAAAGCGCCGCGGGAGTGGCCGCCGGGGCGCGAACCGGCCTGGGCAACATTGTGATCGCCGCGCTGTTTGTTTGTGCCATGTTCTGCGCGCCTCTGGTGGCCGCGATTCCCACCTATGCCACCGCCCCGGCCCTGATCCTGGTGGGCGCGCTAATGTGCGGTTCGGTTGGAAAAATTCGCTGGGACGATTTCAGCGAAGCCTTTCCGGCGTTCATGACGATTGTCGCTACGCCGCTGACGTTCAGCATCGCCACGGGATTGAGCCTCGGTTTGCTTTCCTACACGTTCGTCAAAGTGGGTTCGGGAAAATATCGCGAAATCAGCCCGCTGATCTGGGTCTTGTCAATTCTCTTCCTGCTGCGGTACGCCTTCCTGGGATCGGAATAGGCAAACAATATCCGGCGGTTTTGCGCCGCGTCACTTCACAGGAATGAATTTGGGGTCCCTTCCCAAAGAATCCTCCGGCTTGGCAATCAGAGGATTAAGCCATTCGATTACGGCGGCGTAGCCAAGGCTCGCGGGATCATGCTGCAAGTAGCCGGAGACAACCGCGAGGACAACAAAGCCCTCGCGCAGTTGGAAACTGAGGGTTGCGTCGCCCAATTCGCGGCGAATCACCCGCAGAACGTATTCTTCCGCGCTCATGCGATGGGCATAGCGATGATAGTTGCGCAATCGGGCTCCCGCGCGGATTCGAAGAAGTCCCAATCGTTGCGCCAGTTCGCGCCGGGCCTGGTAGAGTTTTTTTCCAATCCCCTGCCTCTGCCGATTCGGCCGGACCATGACTTCGGCGGCATACAGAGTTCTTCCGTGAACCGGATCGTGATTGGTGAACATCCCGCGATCGGTGAAGTCGCGCCATGCCGTGTCCATTTCGTAGTCGTCCCAATAGACAATCAGGCTGGCCGCCATTCCCACCACGCGTTGCGACGTCGTGTCGATGGCCACAAGCTGCCCCTCCGGAAAAACGCGCAGGTGAGAGGCAAGTTGCACCGGCGTCCATGTGGGGGTTCCGGGGTACACCGCGCGCGTCAGTTCGTCGATTCCCGAAAAGTCGGCGGGAACCGTTTGCCGCACGATGATTTTCGATCGCTGTCCGGTCATATTTTGAGGATTTCGGGATCGGCGGAAATTTCCGAACTGCGCGCGCTGTCCGTCAGGGTCAGCACGGTGCCCGACTGGCGGGAATCACGAATCGTTTTCAGGTTCAACTCGCCGATGACCATCATTTCCTGGTTTGGATCGCCCTCAGCCAGGATGCCGTCGCGCGAAAACGGGAAGTCGCTAGGCGTGAGGATGGCCGCCTGGCCATAGTTCAACGACACGGCCGGAAACATGGGAAGCGAGCCGACCGTATGCGATTGGATGACGTACATCTGATTTTCAATCGCGCGCGCCTGCGCGCAATATCGCACGCGCAGGTACCCCTGGCGGTCATCGGTGCAGCTGGGAACGATCAGGAGATTGGCTTGCTGGCGGGCGGCGGCGCGGGCAATTTCCGGAAATTCCACGTCGTAGCAGATGGCGATGGCCATTTTCCCCAAACTGGTCTCAAATATTTTCAATCGGGATCGCGGAGACACGTTCCAGTCTTCTTTTTCAAACCGCGTCATGTGAAGCTTTCCCTGGGTCGCGTATTCCCCCGACGGGCTGAACAGGAACGCATCGTTGAAAACCGCGTCATCCTCCAGGACCGGAAGCGTGCCCCCCACAACATAGACCTTATGTTTACGGGCTAACCGCGTCATTAATTCCAGATAGACTTCCAGATGCCCGGCGAGGTCGCGGATCTTCGCCCGGATCGGCTTTTTGACGTCACCCAGCGTCAGCAGTTGCAGCGTGAAATATTCCGGGAAAACGACCAGATTGCATTCGTAATCCGCCGCCGTTTCGATCAGCCCGGAAACCTGATCGCGAAACTGGTCCAGGGATTGCACGGGCCGGATAAAATACTGCAGTGCCGCCACTCTCAGTCGATCCATCGTTTATCTCCATTTGCACAATAGCAGGCAATCACGCGGGCGTCACTGCCCATCTCCCGCGGCCCGAGCATTTCGGACAGGCCTTTTCGCATTTATAAGTGGGGAAATCACGCCCCTGGTGCGTTACGATTCCGACTGCGAATATACTGGAACATATTTCCATTGGCAGGAAGATGAAATTCACGACCCACAATTCGCCAGAAAAATGCGGCAGGAAATCCTAGTTGGCGCATGTCTCCCATCGCCTGTCGAACGCTTTTCAGGGCGCCCTGGCCGGAGGCGGCGATCCAGCCACTTCCCCTCTGTATGTTTTCGGACCGTTCCTCAGCCTGATCGTGGTTGCGGGAGTCGCTTCGGTCACGTTTGGCGCAAGTATCTGGCTGGTGGTCCTGACGGTCGTCACCGTCTCGCTGATGTACCGGCAGGTGATGAACTGGGTCACGGACGGCACCGGCGGCAGCGGGCTGAATGAGGAGGAATTCGGCGCCTGGGCCGTGAAAGTCAGCGCCGGGATCACCTTCGTGGAGTACACGCTGACGTTCCTGGTGAGCATGGCCGCTTTGGTGACTCTGGTGGCGGACCGTTATCCCCGGCTGGATGCGCGCGTACTGGGCCTGCAGAATCGAACCATTCTTGCGATCCTGCTCAGCCTGTTCACCGGGTGGATGGTGAACCGGGGGCCGAAGACCGCGGCCCGAACCTTCGGCCCGGCAACGTTTGGTGTTCTGCTGCTGTTGTGGGCCATGGTCGTTGCCACAGTGTGGAAGTTCGGCTTCCATTTGCCCGACCTCAATTTCCGCGCGTTTTTGCCACCTTATCTGAACTTCACTCTGAAAGGCTTTTCGCGCCTGCTGGCGCTCATGACGGGCGTGGAGGTATTTGCAAATCTCGTCGCGGCCTATGAGGGCACGCCGCGACAGAAGAGCCGCAAGGCTTTCTCCAGTCTGGTGATTATCATGGGCTCCACAGTGGTCACGATGCTGATCGTGGGCCCGGCGATCTATCGAGTCTCGAATCCCACGAACGAGGCCGTATCGGTTTTCACGCAAACCATGGATGCGCTGCTTCCCTGGCCGCTGCCTTATCTGGGTACTCTGATCGGCATCCTGGTGCTCGCCTCCGCCTGCGCCGCCAGCGCTCAGGGACTGCAGAATCTGGCGCTCGGACTTCGCTACCGGCACTTCATCCCGGCCGCACTGGGCCAGCGCAACAAGTTTGATGTGGCCCCCATGCCAGTCTGGATCGAAGTCGGACTGGTGGTGACCTGCTACCTGTTCCTCGGAACCAATGAAGAAACCTATCTGGCGGTCTATGCCATTGGCGTCTTCGTTCTGCTGAGCATGACGGGCTGGGCGGTGCTCAAGCGCATGATCCGGCATCTCCGCCAAAAATTATCGCCCGGCAATATCGGGCAATTGCTGGGGTCGCTGCTGGCCGCGATATTGACGACGGGTGCGACTCTGGTGATTTTCTGGGAACGCTTCGCCAACGGCGCATGGACCTATCTGATCTTCCTGCCGGTTCTCTACGCTACATTTTCGGTGTTCCGCGCGAAATTGGGAGAACCCGTGCCGCTCAGCGAACATCTTGGCCGGCTGTTTACAGGACAGTACCTGCTCCCCTACGAGCGCAAGAACCAGGACGAGAAAGACGCTTTTTTCCAGGATATTGCGGTCCCGCTGGACGGACAACCTTCGGCGGAGGCAGCCCTGTCCATCTCGCAAGCCCTGTGCCGCAAATTGGGATGCCGCATGACGCTGATTTCTGCCGGACCCGGCAGTTCGTCCGGGAGGCATTCGATCGGTCACGCGGAAACACAGACATCCGCCGAGGAAACGGACATTCGAGGATATCTGGAGAAAATCGCCCTTCCCTTGAAAAAAGCGGGGATCGAAGTGGACTCCATCTATTCCCCCGGCCGCCCGGAGATTGAAATCCCCATCCTTGCCCGCGATGTGGGCGCCGATCTGCTGGTCCTGACCACGCATTTTCGGTCAGAGCTGGAGCGGCTGTTCCTGAGCGACACAACCACACGAATTATCCGGCGTTCGCCGGCGCCCGTGCTGTTGATCCGTCCTTCCGAGGCACAGCAAAACGGGCTGCCGGAATTGCGCCGTCTTCTTGTGTGCCTGGACGGTTCTGAAAATGCCGAGAGCGTGATACGTTTTGCCCGGGCCATTGCGGCAAAAT
>DATLTA010000072.1:0-4803 GCA_035533775.1 Candidatus Dormiibacterota bacterium
CCTGGACGCCAGCGCGATGGCTTGGCCGATGCGTTGATACACGCCACAGCGGCAAATGTGCCCGTTCATGTACTCGACAATTTCCGCTTCGCTCGGATGGGGATTGCTTTTGAGGAGCGCCACGCCGCCGAGAATCATTCCCGAAGTGCAGTACGCGCATTGCATCGCGTCGACATCGACAAAAGCCTGCTGCACGGGATGAAGCTGGCCATTTTTCTCGAGGCCTTCGATGGTGGTGATTTGCCGCCGGCCCACGGCGCCTACTTTCGTTTGGCAAGAGTGCCGCGGATTGCCGTCAATCAAAACCGTGCACGCGGCGCACTGGCCTTCGCCGCAGCCATATTTTGTGCCGGTGAGGTCAAGTTGATCACGGAGGACGCTCAGCAGCGTGGCGTCGGCGTCCACGTCGATTGTGTGGCGCGTTCCGTTGACGTTTAACTCAGTGACTCTGGCCATCGCTGATTCCTTTGCCGGTGTTGCGGCGATGAAGAAAACGGCGTTTTGTACCGATTAGGACGGGGTGCTGTTGATTGTTTTGTGCGAGTTAGGGCGAATTCTAATAATTTACTGTACCGATTAGAAATGCGGCAAAGGGGGACGCTCAGAGGGGCACGAAGCAATGCGGATGTGCGGGCGAAAGCGGCCAAAATAGATCGATTCTTGTTGCGATTAGAATGAAGCTCCGACCTTTGTTTTGTGCAAGTTACGAGCGATCCTAATAATTTGTTGTTGCGATTAGAAATTGGCCTGGAGTAGGGCCCTTGACTGGGGAAGTCTGTCCGCGGGCCGTTGTACTGTGTTGCCGTGTGCATCGAACTGCTGGCCTCAGAATTAGCTTGCTCGCTGCGCAAATAGACTAGCACAAAAGCGGGATTTTTTCAGAACGAACGCGGGAGCGAGACCCTTCGTTCTTTTTCTCGTTCCTTTCTCGCTCTTTTCTCCTTCCCTTCCTGTGTCAGAATAAACAGGGCAAGGCAGGGTGGAAAAGCCCCACGCTCACAAAACGAGCATGGGGCACCCAGAAAAGCCCGTTAGCCTGGGCCACTGGCCTGAGGATCGTGGCCTGAGGATCGAATCGGCGTAATGCCAGCAAGCGAAAGACACGTCAAAAACCGCACCCTTAAACACCAAAGGGTGCGGCACCCTCGTGTTTCAGTCCAGCCATCATAAGCACCGTGTGTGATGCGACTGCGAGCTCTTCGAGGCCGAACCGGAAACAGTCAAGTGTCCTACCGCCGCGTTAAGGATACTCCATCCGCCCTCCAGCAACCTGTTCAGCTCTTGTTGTTCGCCTCAATTCCTTCCTCAACGAGTAGTTCTTGAGGATTCCGGCCCCATTGATCTTCTGAACCTCATCGGTGATTGGATCAATCGGAGCGACTGAACTGGCAAAGCTCGCATAGTAAAGATGTGGAACTCCGCGCTCGCAGATAAACTCAAGGAGGCTAATACCGTGCTTCGAGAACTCACTGTCGTAAAGTCCGGCTGACCGCAAATCTGCCTCACTGGGAATGTTCGCTCGGTAGCGCGAGGGATTAGGATTCGGGTGGTTGTGCAGAATCGCGATAGCATCCGGCCTGAAGGACCGAATCGCTGCTCTCAGTGAGTGGTCTCGCAGAAACGACCACACTTTCGTTCCATCAGGTCCCTTGTTCCACCAGAGGTGTCGCACATGAAACGAATTGATGAATGCGATCACGATCCACTCATGCTTCTTATATTTGAGCAGGCCTGCCATCCGAGCAGGCGCATCACAGTAGCCCAAATCACAACCAACAAACTCACCTTGAGAATTCATAGCTTTCTTCTCGGCGACGTCCGCTGGCCGTGGCATAGTCGAAAAGTCGTATTTCGAGAGCGCCAGGTTTCTCTGCCGCTTCTTTGATAGCGCGAGGATCTCCAGATTGTTCAGTGGATGCCGGAGCCGATAGACATCAACTGCCCAGATGAGGGTGAAGAAGGCTACAACTGCACCGAAGAACCAGAGCGCTCCCATTTCTTATGCCAAACGTTGGCGTGGCACCAATCCCTCAGTAACAGCTCAGGCAGATGATGCCGCCTCCAGCGATATTGCGGAGGCTTCCGAAGACCGTAGTCTCCGCCGCCTTAATTTTCGCCGACGCCGGGGCGCTGCATGCCCAGCTCGATTGGCGCGATGTGGGCGCGATGGAGCTGTTTATTCAGCGCGGGCAAATCGGTGGAGACGAGCGCGGACCATTTTTCGAGCGCGGCTTGGACGATTTGGTCGTCCTGAGCAAAAGCGGCGGAGGCGTCAGGCGAGGGAGCCGCATCGTCGCTTTCCACGACGCGTTCAAGCTGGCCCAGCGCGCCGGAAACGTATCGCAAAGTTGTGCGGTCTGTCGGCTCCGGCGTGCCGGCCAATTCTCCGGCGGGAGGATTCCCGAGAATTGCGCTGACGCGCTGGTCGAGGGCGTCAACGATGCCAGCAAGTTCTTTGCGCGAAGCAACCTGCGGCGCGATTGCTTTCAAACGCTGTTGCAAAGCAGCGGCTTGCTGCGAAGCTGCGCTGGCTTCGGCTGACTTCGCGAGGATTTGCTGGGCGAGATCCAACTGCTTTTCCAGATCCGCTTGCGATACTTTCACGCGCGGGTCCATTTTCACGGTGAGCGGTTGCGAATAGGTCTGGCCGTTGGCCGTGAGTTTCACGGTGTAATTTCCGGGAACGACCCACGGGCCGCCGCCAAAGCCGAACATGGCGGCCATCGCGCCGCGCCGCCCGCCTCCTCCCGCGCTGGGATAATGCAAATCCCATACGAAGCGATGCATGCCTGCCGTTGCCGATGGCGGTTCGGCGGGATGCACCCATGCGGATGGAATATCGAGCATCTTCGGATTGATGGGCGGGATGCGCTCGGCGCTGGAATAGCGGCGAACGAGTTTGCCGCTGCCGTCGAAGATTTCGAGCGTCACAGGAGTTGCGGAAGCCGTTTTCAAATAGTAGTCGAGGCTTGCACCGTCGGGAGGATTTTCTCCGGCGGGGATTTCCGCGGGAAGTGGCGTGCCTTCGTCGGAGCCGGGATGAACGCGCCAGGCGATTTCAGGTTGGAAGAGAAAGGCGGGCGAATTTTCGACCTGGGTGGAAGCCTGTCGCAGCGGCGTGACGTCATCGAGAATCCAGAACGAACGTCCGTGCGTGGCGGCGACGAGATCGGCTCCGTGAATGACGAGATCGCGAATCGGCGTTGTGGGCAGATTCAGTTGGAGCGGCTGCCACTGCGCGCCGTCATTGAAAGAAACAAAAACGCCGGTTTCGGTGCCGGCATAGAGCAGGCCACGGCGCGCAGGGTCTTCGCGAATCACGTTGACGTAACTACCGGCGGGGATTCCGTTGGTAATGGGCTGCCAGGTCTTGCCGGAATCGCGAGTGACGTAAATGTAGGGCGTGATGTCGTCGAGGCGGTGACGATCGACAGCGGCGTAGGCTTCATTCTGATCGAAATGGGATGCTTCGACGAATGTGACCTTGCTCCAGGGCGTGAGGTCCGGAGGCGTAACGTTCTGCCAGGACTTGCCGGCGTCGCGCGTCATTTGAATGTTGCCATCGTCGGTGCCAATCCAAATTTCATCCGCGGCGAGAGGCGAAGGCGAAATCGTGTAGATAAGGCCGTGCACGCCATTGCCGTCCATGTCTTTCGCGGTGGTGGGGTCGAGATTCGAAGGCACACCTGGAGCGGCGCGCGTCAAATCAGGGCTGATGATTTGCCAGGTCTGGGCGCCGTCGGTGGTCTTGAACAGGACTTGCGTGCCGAAATAAAGGGAGTGCGGGTCAGCGGGAGAAAACACGAGCGGCTGCGTCCAAGTGTGGCGATAATCGCCGGGATGGGCAAGCTCTGGCGGCACTTGCTGAGATGCGCCGGTGAAAACATTCTCGCGCGTGACAGTGCCGCCGTAGAGAATGCCCGTGTGGAGAGGATCGGGCGCAATGTAGCCATTTTCGCCGCCGACGCCGAGAGGCAGCCAGTCGCGCGAACTGATGCCGCGATGACGGCTGTGGCTGGTGGTGCCGCCGGCGCCGCTATCTTGCTGCGCGCCGTACACCCAGTACGGGAACCGATTGTCTGTGGCGACGTGATAAAACTGCGCGGTCGGCTGGTTGTACCAGGAGCTCCAGGTCCGAGCGTCGTCGACGCTGATGACCACGCCCTGGTCGCTGCCGAGAATCATGCGATTCGGATCATTTGGCTCGATCCATAGAGTGTGATAGTCGTCGCCGCCGGGCGCGCCTTTGATGGCGGTGAAATCCTGACCGCCGTCGATGGAACGATACGTGGAAGTGTTCATCACGTAGACGATGTCGGAATTTTTCGTGTCCACGGTGACGCCGCCGAAATACCAGCCGCGGCCCCAGATGCGGGCTTCGTTGTCCGCAAGCTTCCAGGTCTGGCCCGCGTCGTCGGAACGATACAGGCCGCCATTTTTTGCGTCGACGATGGCGTAAACGCGGTTGGAATTGCTGGGCGCGACGGCGACGCCGATGCGGCCGAGGCCTTCGGTGGGCAGGCCGCTGGTGAGCTGCGTCCAGTTGTCGCCGCCGTCGGTGGATTTATAGAGGCCGCTGCCGGGACCGTTCGAGGGCGGATAAACATTCCAGGGCGGGCGGCGCGTTTGCCAAAGCGCGGCGTAAATCGTTTTCGTATTCTGCGGATCGAAACAAAGATCGATTGCGCCGGTGTTGTCGTCCTTGAAGAGGATTTTCTTCCAGTGCGCGCCGCCATCGGTGGAGCGAAAGACGCCGCGCTGGGCGTTCGGGCCGTAGGCATGGCCGAGAGCCGCAACGTAAAC
>DATLTA010000073.1:0-6514 GCA_035533775.1 Candidatus Dormiibacterota bacterium
ATCGATATTGAATCCTCGGGCGAAGATCGTCGCCGGATACACACCGGTAATGCCCACGTTTCAGGGACAGCTGACGGAAGCACAGATCGGTGATTTGATTGCCTACGTTCGGTCGCTGGGCAATGCACAACCGAAGCCAAAGCCAAAGGAAGAGGGGAAGCAATGAGCACGGCCACGCACGTACCACGCGTGCACGCACCGCGAAATTATCTGAACGCCGATTACGGCTGGAAGTCCTGGCTGTTTACGCTGGACCACAAGCGCATCGCGCTGCTGTATCTGGTGTCGATCACGTTTTTCTTCGTCGTAGGCGGATTTTTCGCCATGCTGATGCGGATCCAATTGATCGAGCCGTCGGGCGCCATCGTGCAGCCGGAAACGTACAACAAGCTGTTCACGCTGCACGGCATCATCATGGTTTTCTTTTTCCTGATTCCTTCGATTCCCGCAGTCCTCGGTAATTTCCTGGTTCCCCTGATGATCGGGGCGCGGGACCTGGCCTTTCCGAAATTGAATTTGCTGAGCTGGTATATCTACATCCTCGGCGGGATGTTCACTTTGTATTCGGCGCTTGCCGGTGGCGTCGATACGGGATGGACCTTTTACACGCCTTACAGCAGCCTGTACTCGAATACCCAGGTGACGGCGGTTGCGATCGGGGTCTTCATCACGGGTTTCTCATCGATTTTGACGGGCTTGAACTTTATCGTCACCATTCACAAGATGCGCGCTCCGGGCCTGACGTGGTTCCGCCTGCCGCTGTTCATTTGGGCCATGTATGCCACAAGCGTGATCATGGTTCTGGGCACCCCCGTGCTGGCCATTACGCTGTTTCTTCTGGCTCTGGAACATCTGCTTCACGTGGGTATTTTCAGTCCCTCGCTGGGCGGCGACCCGCTTCTATTCCAGCATCTGTTCTGGTTTTATTCGCATCCGGCCGTGTACATCATGATTTTGCCGGCCATGGGAGTGGTCAGCGAAATCATTGCGTGTTTCTCGCGGAAACGTATCTTCGGATACAAAATCGTGTGCTTTTCCACCATCGCGATTGCCGTGCTGGGCTTCTTTGTCTGGGGACACCACATGTTCGTCACCGGGCAATCCATCTATGAAGGATTGATTTTCTCCCTGCTCAGTTTTCTTGTGGCGATTCCCTCGGCCATCAAGGTGTTCAACTGGACCGCAACCCTGTACAAGGGATCGATTTCCTATGACGCCCCCATGCTGTATGCATTGGGCTTCATCGGCCTGTTTACGATGGGCGGCTTGACCGGGCTTTTCCTGGCCTCGCTTGCCACGGACGTGCATCTGAACGGAACCTATTTTGTGGTGGCGCATTTCCACTACATCATGGTGGGCGGAGCGGTCATGGGGTACCTTGGGGGGCTCCATTTCTGGTGGCCTAAAATAACAGGTAGAAAATATCCCAACGGCTGGGCGATGATCGCGGCCGCTGTGATTTTCATCGGCTTCAACCTTACGTTTTTCCCGCAGTTCGTGCTGGGATATCTCGGGATGCCGCGCCGCTACGCTTTTTACCCCGCGGAATTTCAGGTGCTCAACGTGATGTCGTCGGCGGGAGCCACGGTTATGGGTGTTGGTTATCTGATTCCGCTGATCTACCTGATCTGGTCGATGCGTTACGGCCCGCCCGCCGAAGAGAATCCCTGGGGCGCCACGGGCCTGGAGTGGAAGACCGCATCGCCGCCGCCCACGGATAATTTTAAGGAAATACCCATAGTAACCGAAGAAGCATATGCCTATGCTCCGGAGGAGGCCAGCGGTGACTGACGCGGAAGCACAAGCACACTCCGAGCACGTCGGCTTGATGCACCAGTTCGAAGACCTCGACCAGCAGTTGGATACCGATACGCTGGGAATCTGGGTCTTCCTGGTTACGGAGATCATGTTCTTTGGCGGCATGTTCACCGCCTACGTCCTGTACCGCGGGCTGTATTTCATGGCGTTCGAGGGCGGCAGCCGCATTCTGGATGTACGCTTGGGCGCCACGAATACCGCTGTTTTAATTGCCAGCAGCTTGACGATGGTGCTTTCGGTGCGAGCGGCGCAGACCGGCAACCGCCGCGCTCTGATCGGCTTTCTGATCGCCACGATG
This sequence comes from Candidatus Dormiibacterota bacterium, assembly GCA_035533775.1. Lineage (GTDB taxonomy): Bacteria > Acidobacteriota > Terriglobia > Acidiferrales > UBA7541 > Palsa-360. The sequence goes on from DATLTA010000073.1 coordinate 2,117, forward strand.
ATCCTCGGCAGCGTGTTTTTGGGGATTAAAGGTTTCGAATATCACCAGAAATTTGTCGAGCACGTCGTTCCGGGCCTGGACTGGGCTCCGGAGGGCGCGACCCTGGCGCATATTGCCCCGGGCGGACTGGGACACGCGCAGATGTTTTTCATTTTCTACTTCGCGATGACCGGCTTGCACGCGATCCACATGATTATCGGCATGGGACTGCTGCTTTGGCTGCTGGTGCGCGCGTATCGAAATAGATTCACGCCTCATTATTTTGCCCCTGTTGAGGTCGTGGCCCTGTACTGGCACTTTGTGGATATCGTCTGGATATTTCTGTTTCCATTGCTCTATCTGATTGGGGGGCGCTACTAATGGCACATCATGTCGTGCCTCAAAAAACGTATGTGATGGTTTTCCTGAGCCTGCTTGTTCTGACGGCCCTGACCACAGGGGTCGCTTTCATCGACCTCGGACCGTTCAATACCGTGGCTGCGCTGGCCATCGCATTTTGCAAAATGTCTTTGGTGGTTTACTTCTTCATGCACCTTCGGCAGAGCAAGGGCTTGGTGCGGATCGTCGCGCTTGCCGGGTTCTTCTGGTTTGCTTTGCTGATGGGCCTGACGTTGAACGACTATCACACGCGCAACTGGACGCCCACGCCGCAACCGTGGTCCGTCACTGCACCGCCCACGCACCCGTAACGGCGGCTTTTGCACCGCGCCATTCCGCACGAATTTTTCCAGCCGGCAACGGCAATTCCCGGAGATTGTTTTACCCTGAAAAACAGAAAACCCGTCCGATGTGACGGACGGGCTTTCCTGAGGGGAGAATCGTTCCGTGCCTATGCGCGGAAGGCACTAGAACTCTTTTATCCTCGCGGTGAGTCTAGAAGAGTAGAAATATGAATGTCAAGTAGAGAAATCACCGGCAGGAAGTAGATGTAAGCGTATATTAATGAGCGTGTTACGCTATATATCTAAAGTAGAAGGTGAGCTCTCCGGCTACGTTTTCAACAGTTTCATTAACCCCTCGAATAGAAGTCCTTTGCATTGATTGGCTTGCTGGAGATCCCCAATTGCAGGATTTCGATCTGCTTGGTGCGGTCAAACACCTTGTTTGGGAAGACAATCTTGATGAGAATCCTTAACCCGCCGAATGCGACCCCCGCCACAATCGCAAAAAACATAATGATACCCGATCCGACGAAGGCTCCGACAATCATGTCGCTGAAGGGTGGTTCGGTATAAGACTGCTGGGGTTCGTTCCAGGTGACGCTACTCTCGTAAGTGACCTGGTCGAGTAATTTATTGGCAGCCTGCTGGGACGCGGCGCCCACGACGACGGCCACGATGGAGCTCACGCGCTTGCCGAACAGGATGGTCTTGCCGGGGGGCACACCGCCGGGTGGGTCGAACACGAATCGCCGCAGCATGGCATCGAATTTCATGGCGGCAATCTGTTGCGTGGGATAGGAGGCAATCAGGAGTGTCTCGTCCTTGCCCTCAACACGGTATTTCGCCAGAATCGCTTCAGCGCTGTCGTCGAAGCCGATCCAGTCGTCCGTGCCAATCGGGACGAACTGCGCAAGGCTCAACGGCCCCAGGACATAGTGCACCGAGTCGGGCAGGCGCCCCTTTTCGGGCAGATGTTCGCCGATGGTGGGGTATGGGGTATGATCGGCGACTTTATTCAGGGTAGCGGATAGTTGTTTCAAGTCGGCGTCGGGCGGCCGCGAATGCTTGGCGGGAACAGTTATGTCCAGAAGCATCTGCCCAACAACAATCAGTGCGCGGTCTCGGGAAACGCCCGCAAAAGATCCTATTTGCGCCGTGGTGAACGAGTCGTTGCGCAGGAATGTATACGCGCCGTAGGCGGAGCTGGGGTCTCGCAGGCGATAGAGCGTGATGGTCGCGGACTTTTTCCCCTCGATATAGGAGCGCTGCTCGATGGATTTCACGACATATTCCCGAAAAGCGTTCGCTTGCGGCCCAAAAAACTGATCCAGCCCTGAAAGCGGAGCCATCGTGGATGGGCTCGAGGCCGTCCATTTGCCAAACGAAGAGGGAAGAACGGTTTGCGCGTGGCTCAGCGGAACGATGGCGGCGAAAAAAAGTATGGCTATGGAAATGCGAAGGAATCGATTCATGGGTCTTTTTGTTAGACGTTTCTAGTTTACTGCGAGTTCCCGGATCGCGCCACTATTCCTGAACCGCTGCCCGGGGCGGGTTGAATCTGGTTCTTGGCGAGGCTGTTGGTGCTCTGCAGATACTGCTCAATTCCGCGGTAAAGCCCTTCGGCGATGCGTTCGCGGTTTGCGGGTTTCTTCAGCCATTTTTCGTCGGTGGGATTGGAAATAAAGGAGATCTCAGCGAGAACCGAAGGCATATGCGCCCCGATCAGGACCACGAAAGGAGCTTTGCGCACACCGCGATCGCGTTCCCCGTGGTGGACTCTCTCGATGCGCTTGGTCAGGGATTCCTGGATGATCCCTGCCAGATCGCGCGATTCCTCAACTTTCTCATTCTTTGCGATTTTGGTGACCAGGTCCTTCAAATCGTAAACTGAGTTGTCCGACAGCGCGTTTTCGCGCGCGGCGACTTCCATGGCATCGCTTGAGTTCGTGAAATTCAGGTAATAGGTTTCGATTCCGCGCGCCTGGCGATCGGGGCTCGAATTGGCGTGCACCGAAAGGAAAAGATCAGCGTGCGCCTGGTTGGCGATCTGGGTGCGCCGCTCCAGCGGAACGAACGTGTCGGTGGTGCGCGTAAAAATCACATCCGCGCCCGGCAAACGCTGGTGGATGAGCTTGCCCAGCCGCAGCGATACGTCCAGGCACAGGTTCTTTTCCATCAGTCCGGTCGGCCCGATGGTTCCCGTGTCATGGCCTCCGTGGCCTGGATCGATGACGATGCGGCTGACCTTCAGGCCCAAAGTGCGCGTCAAGGAATGCTGGCCGTCTCGCGTCAACTCCGGAATCGGCGGCGGCCCTATATCCTCAGCATCCTCGTGCGCTGTTTTCTTTGTGCGGCTTGGTTTCTTTGCCGGCGGCCGGCGAGTTTCAGGCTGCTTTACTTCCGGCGTCTCCGGCGCGGTTGCTTCGGCGGACAATGTCCCGGTCTTGCTGCTGGATTTGGACGTGGAAGCGTCTTCATCGTCGGCAATGTTGGATTTGGCGTCCACGCTGTTTCGCGCGGTTGTCGATTTCCCGGAACGGCTGGCGGCAGTCTTGGACGCGGGCTTTTCCGATGTTTTGGGGAGCGTCTGCGCAACGGCTTTCCTGGCCTGCTGCTTCTCTGTCGCCGGCCGGGGTTCGGTTTTGGGGCCGGGAGCCGGCGAAGTTGCTTTCGCCGTTTCCTCGGCTGCAGCGGACGAACCGTAAATATCCACGACCAGCCGGTAGGGATCCGGCAGCAGGAATACGGAATAATCCTTGACGTGATTCACGTCCAGCACGACACGCACGACATCCGATTGATTCTGCGCGACGCGTACTTGCTTGAGGAAGCCGCCGCTCTGCACATCAATGGTTTTGTGGAGCAGAACGGAATTCATCTTCGCGCCTTCGATATCGAAATAGATCCGGTCCGGATCGGAGATACGCGCGGTGCGGTATTTTACCTTCGCTCCCACATTAATCACGATTCTCGTGTAGGTGTCCGCGTTCCAGGTGCGGATGCGCGACACTTCTGCGACCGAATTATCCGTTTTGGAAGCGCCGGAGGAGGCGTCTTGCCCCGTATCGGGCCCCGTGTCCGTCCCGGTTTGCGGCCCGGTATCGGTGGCGGGCGTGGCCTGATCGGCTAGGACCGCAGCGGCCGGGGAAATTCCTGCTGTCCCTCGCTTTGTCTTGGAAACCTTGGTCGAACGGGGAAGCGCCTTGGCCTGCGCGCTGGCGTCCATCTTGTCCAGGATCGCGCGAACCTGCTCGGCATGAGCGGAGCGCGGGTGCAGCGCTAAAAATTGATTGTAACTCTTACGCGCGAGGGCGTCGTCGTGCAGGTCCTCCTGCTCGATCTGCGCGATGGCCAGCTGGGCATCCTCGCGATACCGGCTGGTCGGATATTCGCGCAGCAAAAACTGGTAGGTGTCGATGGCCGACTGGTAGTACTTCTCATCGAACAGGTTGCCCATCGAGGTGTACAGTTCGGCGACCTGGTTGAGGGCCACGGGGACATCGGTGGAGTGCGGTGTGATCAGATACACGCGCTTATAGGAACTCACCACGGAACTGTAGTCTTTCAGCGAGCGCGAGGCCTCGGAAAGATCCTCCAGCGCACTGCGTTCCTTTTCCGCGCGGTCAAACTGCTCTTTGGCCGCCTCACGCCGTTGGGGCGTGTTGTAGCTATCCGCATGCGCAAAAGAGGGAAAAACAGACAGAACTAGCAGGGACGCGAGAAGTACGCGTAAACT
>DATLTA010000074.1:0-6938 GCA_035533775.1 Candidatus Dormiibacterota bacterium
TCGGCCTGGGTATAGCCTCCATCGACGCCGAGCGTATGAAGCTCCATCAGCTCGCGGCCATAATTTTCGTTCAGCCCGCGTTTCGGTATCTGCTTCCCGCTCGCTCCGGGATTGGCCGGATTTCCATTCGTCCGGGGATCAATAGCCGGGAATCGGGAATTTGTCCCCATTCCTCCAAAGCCCCGGCGTTGCTGCCGGAATTGCCGTTCCTGCTGCAGCCTGTTCCAGGCAACGGGATCGGCCGAAAGCCAGTTGTCGAGAAAGAACAGCATCGCCGGACTCTTCGCCGTGGCTTCCAGCAGGTCGCGGAATTTCCCCATGGCGTGCGGGCGGATGGCATCGCGTTCGTACGCGGTAATCAGCCAGCGGTCGGGACCCTTGGCGGCGTACACGTTGAAATGGTTGTACCAGAAATCCACCATCATCTCGTTCAACTGGCGCTCGCTATAAATGGCCCGCGTCATTTTCGCCATCGAAAGCTCGGCGACAATGCGCCCCGGGGTGTGGATCTGCTCGTAATTGAACATGGGATTGCCGAAGCGGATCTGCCCCTGGGCTCCTCCCTTGGCCTTCGAAGTATTCGCGTTCGGGTCCATATCGCCCGCGGCGGAATTCCGCGGGCCCTGCGCGCCGTTGTTTTCATTGTTCGCCCGTATCGACTGTCTAATGGAGCGGAGACGCTCCTGCTGTTCTTTGCGGTATTGCTCGATGGAAACGCCCTCGCGCTGCGCAGCGACTTTCGGCGTTGGAAATTCGTTCAGAAGTTGGGTGGACGACATTTTGAGCGTGGGAAAGCGCTCCAACCGCGCCTGGAGCGCCGAATCGTCTATGGATTCCGGATGCAGCTGCTGCTCGATCCAGTTCCGCAGTCCCATTTTCTTGATGCGCTCCATGTCGCCGGGACGCGGGCCAAAACCCAGGCGATTGAGCGCCTGCAGGATGGCCTGGTCTTCGGTGAGCGATCCGGTGGGCAAGCCCTTCAGAGCCTTTGAAGAACTCGCGGCCTTGTTCCTGTCCTTGGCGGACAGCAGGCAGGGCGCCGCACATGCCATCGCGGCAAGCAGAAACATTGCAGCAATCCGGTTGAGACTATTCCTCGGTCCCTTTCTGGGATCTTCATTGGGACTTTTACTAAAACTTCCGCGGCGGTCGGGCTTGCGTGGAGTGGTTCGGATCATCTTTACCTCGCTCCCTACGCGGGTATTCCAACGACAATCGCGCCGGGGTGTGTGCTTGGCGTCATACGCTATGTTAACCCGTAGCGGAGGGGAAAGTTGCAGTCCGGGAAATGGAGTGTCTTGAAGGTACGCAACGCAAGGTACGTGCCCCGGAAGATCAGCTCAACGCGACTTGCCCGGCTTCCGGAAGAGGCGGCCGCTGGCGAGAGGATCGGAAGGCGTCCAGGCTCCAGACGTCCCGCGTTTCGTCATGACGCAGAATGAAGTAGTCGCCGTCTTCGGTGCGGACGCGAAAGTAAATGGCATCGGGCGAATACCACTGATCCTGCACTTCGGCGATTTCGAAATTATGCCCGCGCAAGGTGAACCGGACGGGGCGCTGATCGGCTCGATACCCGGCATAGCATTCGACTCGCATTTCGCTCATCGCTGCCTCCCGTGACCGAATGTCTCTGTAAGGATTGTACTCCGGACCAGCCAGGAAGTCAGTTCGAGGCATCGTGTAGCTCGGCGTTGTAAGCGGCGCCGATCAGCAGGATGGTGGACGTCAGTTGCATCCAAAGCATCAGGCCGATGGTGACGGCCAGCCCGCCATAGATGATGCTGTAGGACACGTGGCGCAGATAGAAGCCCAGGGCAATGCTGACCACCCACCAGAGCACGGTGGCGACCGCCGCCCCGGGCACAATGAATTGCCAGCGGTGGCGGCCCGGGCGGCTGACGCGGTAAATCACCGAGAGCATGAACATCACAATCAACAGAGGAGTCACCACGTACACGCCGCTCCAGAGCCATCGAATGAACACAGGCATGCCAGAGAAATGCAGCATCCAAATGCGCAGCTGCCGGCCGAAAATGACCAGGTTCACACTGAAGATGGCCGGAATCAGCGTGGCGCTCAACAGCAGCAATGCCCGGATGTGCCGGCTGGCGATGCTCTGACGTTCCGGGTCGTGATAAACGATTCGAATTCCCTCCATCAACAGCTTCATCATTTGTGTTCCAGCCAGCAGCGTTCCGCCCAGGCCCAACAGAACCCATTGCCAGGGGTGAGCGTTGTGCCGGGAGAGAAAAGCGTTCAGCAGATCCATCGTACCCGGCGGCAACACAATGCGCATCCGCGCGATGATATCCTTAATGGCCTCCCGGAATGCGGCGGAACCCGCCAATGTCCCCAGAATGACCAGAATCATCGGCGAAAATGACAGGAACATGTTGAACGCAATCGCCTGCGTCTGCGTAATACCCCTGGGTATAACGCGGCGCACGGCGCGATAGAAGCGGTGCAAGAATTCTGAGAGGCTGGCTGGCATTCTATTTTTCAAAGGTGGAGCTACGTCAGGATAGCTTACTTTGCGTCCCTTGGGCATACAGAGGAAAACTTCACGCGGTCCAAAAGCCAAACACTATATTTTTTCCGATCATAATTTGGGATCCTCTTTCCGTTCAAGCGCAAGGATTCGGGGCGCGGGCGGGGCCTTGTCGCGCGCAGCCGGCACAGAGTACACTCGCAGGGCGGTATTCGCGGAGGTTCGGCGCGGCTGAAATCGTCGGCCGCAGCGCTGTTCAGACGCATTTTCAGGGGCATCGCTGGCGGCCAGGCGAGGAATGTTCGCCCGAAAAAATCGAAGAAAACAGGCAGCGCGCGCATCTTGCCGCTTTTGTTTCGACCGTCGCCCGGCTGCCTGCGGAGCAAAAAGAATTTCATGACGACCCAGCCAAAACAAACGTCCCGCAGCGAAGAGGTGGTGCGCAGGCACAAGGAGTATCTGTGGCCGGCGGTCACAAACTTCTACCAGCAACCCCTGGTGGCCGACCACGCTTCGATGCAATACGTTTGGGACGTCGAGGGCCGCAAATATCTCGACTTCTTCGGCGGCATACTAACGATTTCGGTGGGCCACGCGAATCCGAAGATCACGGGTCCCATCAAAGAGCAGGTGGACCGGCTGCAGCACCTCTCCACGCTTTACCCCAACGAAGCCATCGTCGGGCTGGCCGAAAAAGTCGCCCACATTACACCCGGCGCGCTGCAATCGAGTTTTTTCACCAGTTCCGGCACCGAAGCGAATGAAGCCGCAATTCTGCTGGCGCGCATGGCGACCGGCTCCTACGACGTCGTGGCCCTTCGCCATGCCTATTCCGGCGGATCGGCACTGGCGAAAAGCGTTACAGGCCAGGCGCCGTGGCGCAAATCCGCGGTCATCAGCGTCGGCGTGGCCCACGCCATCAATCCGTACTGCTACCGCTGCCCGCTGGGATTGAAGTATCCCGATTGCGAAGTGGCCTGCGCCAATGACGTTGAAAATTTAATACAGACCGGCACCAGCGGCCAGATCGCCGCGTTCATCGCCGAACCGATTCAGGGCGTGGGAGGATTCATCACGCCGCCGCCCGAATATTTCAAGATCGTTTTCAAGACGGTGAAAAAATACGGCGGCCTGTTTATTTCAGACGAGGTGCAGACGGGATTCGGGCGGACCGGAAAAAAATGGTTCGGCATCGAGCACTGGGAAGTGACTCCGGACATCATGACCTGCGCGAAGGGCATGGCCAACGGCACGCCCATCGGCGCCACGATCACCACTAAGGAACTGGCCGCGTCGTTCCAGGGGCTGACGATTTCCACCTTTGGGGGAAATCCGGTGACCTGCGTTGCCGCCAGGGCCACCATCGAGTTCATCGAGCAGGAAAAGCTGCTGGAAAATTCGCACGCGGTGGGCGGCTACTTTCGCGGCAAGCTGGAAGAACTCCAGCAGAAATATCCCGTGATCGGCGACGTGCGCGGCAAGGGGCTGATGCTGGGCCTGGAACTGGTGAAGGATCGCCGGTCGAAGGAGCCCGCCCCCGAGGCGACCGCGCAACTGCTGGAACGCACGCGCAAACACGGATTGCTGATCGGCAAGGGCGGCCTGTACGGCAACGTCATTCGACTCTCTCCCATGCTGAATATCGGCAAGACGGACGTGGACGAAGCCGTGCGAATCCTCGACAATTCATTGGGAGAAGTGCGAATTTAGAGTTCGCGCATAACTCATAAAGCCCCGACGCTTTCGCCGCGCGCAATGGGAAAGGAGCGGAAAAAATGGCAACCGCAGTTCGCACCGCGCAGACCTGCCGTAATTTCGTGAACGGCCAATGGATCGAGTCGTGCTCCGGCAAAACGTTCGAGAGGCGGAACCCGGCCAATCACGATGACGTCGTGGCCGTCGTGCCGTTGTCCACGCGCGAAGAAATGTGCGAAGCCGTCGCCGCCGCAAAGGCGGCGCTTCCCCTGTGGCGCGACACCCCTGCCCCGGAGCGCGGGCGCATCCTCGCGAAAGCCGCCGCTCAGATGGCGGAGCAGAAAAACGAACTTGCCCGCATCCTCACCCGCGAGGAAGGAAAGACGTACAAGGAATCGCTCGTCGAAGTGCAGCGCGCCGCCGACATCGTGGAATTCATGGCCGGAGAGGGCCGTCGCCTGGCCGGGCAGACGCTCCCCAGCGAGCGAGCGAAAACATTTGCGTACACCATCAAGCAGCCGCTCGGCGTCGTGGGAGCGATTACACCGTGGAATTTTCCGCTTGCCATTCCGGCCTGGAAAGCTGCGCCCGCGCTGGTCACGGGAAATACCGTGATTTTGAAGCCGGCGGAAATCACGCCCCTCAGCGCCATCCGCATGGTGGAAATTTTCGCGCAGGCGGGATTGCCCGCCGGCGTGCTGAACCTGGTACTGGGAGACGGCGCGGAAATCGGCGACGAAATGGTCCAGCACCCGGACGTGCACGCCATTTCGTTTACCGGATCGAACGAAGTGGGCGGCATGATCTACGCCAGCGGCGCGCGAAAAATGAAAAAATGCCAGTGCGAAATGGGCGGCAAAAATGCCATCGTCGTGCTGGCGGACGCGGACCTGCATCTGGCCGTCGAATCGGCGGCCGCGGGAGCGTTCGGATCTTCCGGGCAACGCTGCACGGCGACCAGCCGCGTAGTGGTCGAGGAAAAAGTGGCCGATGCGTTGGTGTCCCTGCTGGTCGCGCGCGCCAGAGAGTTCCGCGCGGGCGACGGTTTGGAAGAAGGCACCGCCGTCGGCCCGGTGGTCGATGAAAACCAGATGGAGACGGTGCTGCGCTATCTGGAAATCGGCAAGAAGGAAGCGAAACTCCTGTTGGGCGGGAACCGTCTGGCGGGCGGCGCGTACGATCGCGGCCTGTTTGTCGCGCCCACGGTCTTCGACCACGTGAAATGGGACAGCACAATCGCGCAGGAGGAAATCTTCGGGCCGGTATTGTCGGTGATCCGCGTGGCGGATTTCGACGAAGCCCTGCGCGTGGCGAATTCCGTGAAGTACGGCCTGTCCAGTTCGGTCTATACCAACGACTCGGCGAAAATGCTCGCCTTTATCGACGGCATCGAAACCGGATTGACACACGTGAACGTCCCCACCGTGTGGAGCGAGGCGCACATGCCGTTCGGCGGCACCAAGTGCACCGGGGTAGGCGAACGCGAGTTGGGCAGCGTGGCCATCGACTTCTATACCGAGCTTAAAACCGTCTATATCGATTATGGCGCGAAGAAACAATAATCTGCCGGTACCGAAAAAAATCAAATGACCAACACACCCAGCCTGTTTCCCGACCCGACCAGAGAAATCTTTTTCGATATCGAAACCCTGCGCCTCTCCCACGAAGTGGAGGGAGGCTGGGCCAACATCGCGCATTTCGGACTGGCCGTGGCCGTCACCTGGGACTCTGAAAACCGCTTCCGGCGGTGGTTCGAGACGGATGCCGGGGCGCTGATCTCGGAGATGAGTGGATTCGACCGCATCGTCTCCTTCAATGGGGACCGCTTTGATTTTGAAGTTCTGCGCGGATACTTCCCGGTGGACAAACTCGTTCCGAAATCGTTTGACCTGCTCGCCGACCTGCAGCGCAGGCTGGGATACCGCATCAAGCTCGATGACCTGGCCCGGGAAACCCTGGGAAATCAGAAGACCGGCAACGGCCTGGAAATTGTGCAGTGGTGGCGCGAAGGCCGGAAGGAAGAAGTCTGCAAGTACTGCGAGAATGACGTTCAATTACTCGTGGACCTGATGGAGTTTGCGCGCAAGAATAAATATGTGGTCGTGAAATCGCGCCGGTTGCCCGTGGACTGGCCGTGAGGTGCGCTGCGTGAGGCGATTGTTGCATCGTGTCGGGATTTTCTGCGCGATTGCCGGGCTGCTGCTCGCTCTGGCGAGCGCATCCTCCGCCGCCGAAAAGGGCACGATCGTCTGGAAGCCGATTCCCGACGCCATCCTGAAAGTTGACGCGCTCCCTGTCAAGGTGTGGAATATTTTTCAAGCCGGAAAGAAAAATGATCCCTTGCTGCTGCAGCTCGGGGCCCGCTCGCTGGTGATATACGTGCGCAACCAGAAAGTCTACGAGATTCAGCCCGCAAAACTTGAACACAAAGGCGTGGACCTGGTGTGGCGCGAATCGGATAAGCCAAGCAAGCCCCTGGCAACTTCGAATTGGGACACTAAGGATGCGGGTTCGGCATGGCTCGTTCGCGTAACACTCTCCGCCGAAGACCGCAGAATCGACATTCAGATTCCGCAAATGCCCGATCTGCGCGGCCTCTACTGATCGATGCGCGCAGCTCTCCCCAGAAGGAAGGTACGGGCTAGGATTTGTTGGACGTTTCGCACAATTTACAGCGGCGGGGGCGGCGCACGATGGCCGAATCGCGCGGAAAGATCAAGCCGAGCATCCAATCGCCCGCTACTTGCACCTGCTT
>DATLTA010000075.1:0-3460 GCA_035533775.1 Candidatus Dormiibacterota bacterium
CTGAGGGCAAGGTCAATAAGACGATAAAAAAACTTCAATCATCTGTACAAACATGGAGGAATCAGATATATGACTTGTCTCTTTGAAAACGTGCATGACGCTGGAACGCCTCGATGGCGGAGTGTTTCGAGGACTACTGCAGGATAATGTAGGGCTTAGCGGTACACAACGGGAAGGGGGTTGGTTTTCTGAACGCAAGGCATGCAGCGACTGCGGGCGCAGAGTTCCGGTACGCGGGTGTTGGCTAGTCGGGCACGTCGGTCTGGTCGAGCGGGGTGCCGGCGGCATCTTTGGCGGCGACGATGGGTGGGGCGGTCAGCGGCCACTCGATGCCGATCGCCGGATCGTTCCACCGCACCGTGCGCTCAGAGGCAGGCGAGTAAAAGTCGGTGGTTTTGTAGAGAACATCGGCGGACTCGGACAGAACCAGGAAGCCGTGGGCGAAACCGGGAGGAATCCAGAGCATTTCCGGCGTCTCCGCACTTAGCTCGACGCCGACCCAATGGCCAAAATGGGCGGAAGAACGGCGAACATCGACGGCAACGTCAAAAATTCGGCCAGCGACGGCGCGCACCAGTTTGCCCTGGGCATGCTGCAGTTGGAAATGGAGGCCTCGCAAGACATGCTGGCGGGAACGGGATTGATTGTCCTGGACGAAGTGGGAGGGAAGGCCGGCTTTCTGGAAGGTGGCCTCGTTAAATGTCTCGGCAAACCAGCCCCGGTCATCGGTAAACATTCGAGGCCGTAGCCGTAGGACACCGGGCAGGCGGGTGGAAAGAACTTCCATGAAGAAAAGTGTACCGTGGTTTCGAGACCGATGATCGTTCGTGCATCCGGTAGACTGAGCTTTCAGGATCTCGGACGCCGGAGGGTGGCTGCGTGGATGGCCGACTCTCGCTGGCCACGGTGAAACTCAAACCTGGTAAGGATGAATGATTTGACGGAATCTTCCTGGACGCAACCTCCGGTTATTGTGACCGGGGGTGCTGGATTTATCGGTTCGAATTTCGTGTTGGACTGGCTGGAAGATGCCGTGTCCGCAGCTCCTTTGGCGAACGTCGATTGCCTGACGTATGCCGGCAACCTGAAAAATCTGGAGCGGGTGTCGACGCATCCGCAATACAGGTTTGTTCGCGCAGACATTTGCGATCAAAGCAGGATGAAGGCGTTGCTCGAAGAATTCCGTCCACGCGCAATTGTGCATTTCGCGGCGGAAAGCCACGTGGATCGCTCGATTCTGGGGCCGGACGCTTTTGTCGAGACGAATGTGCGAGGAACGTTCGTGCTGCTGGAGGCGGCGCGGGCCTATTGGAACCAATTGCCGGAGGCGGAGCGGGCGGGATTTCGATTTCTGCATGTCTCCACGGACGAGGTATATGGTTCGCTGGGGGCAGATGATCCGGCGTTCTGCGAGACCACGCCGTACTCCCCGAACAGTCCCTATTCTGCGACCAAGGCAGCTTCCGATCACCTGGTGCGAGCCTACTTCCATACCTACGGACTGCCGACGATGATTACGAATTGTTCGAACAATTATGGGCCGTATCATTTTCCGGAAAAACTGATTCCGCTGATGATTACGCACGCGCTGGAGGGCAAGCCGCTGCCGATCTACGGCGATGGATTGAATGTGCGCGACTGGTTGTATGTGCGTGACCATTGCGCTGCGCTGCGACTGGTGCTGGACAAGGGAAGACCGGGGGAAACGTATAACGTTGGCGGCAGAAATGAGCGCAGCAATCGAGAAGTGGTGGAGACGATCTGCGAAATTCTGGATGAGCTGCGACCGAGTTCGCCGCATTGCCCGCACAAGCAGCTGATCCGTTTTGTGAAGGACCGGCCGGGGCACGATCGGCGTTATGCAATTGACGCGACCAAGCTGGAGCAGGAGCTGGGCTGGCGGCCGCAAGAAACATTTGCGACAGGCCTGCGCAAGACGGTGAAGTGGTACCTCGACCATCCAGACTGGATTGCGGATGTGTTGAGCGGCGAATATCGCGCGTGGATTGAACAGAACTATGAAAGTCGAGCGGACGGTCGAGCAGCCGAGCCAGCGCGAGCGGGACAGCGTAGAGTCGAGGAATAGAGGAGCGAATGTGCGTGGAATTATTCTGGCCGGTGGGTCGGGAACGCGGTTATATCCACTGACAATTGCGGCCAGCAAACAATTGCTGCCGGTTTATGACAAGCCGATGATCTACTATCCGCTGTCGGCGCTGATGCTGGCGGGGATTCGCGACGTATTGATCATTTCCACGCCTGAGGACACGCCGCGATTTGCCGCGCTGCTGGGGACCGGCGAGCAGTGGGGAATGAAGTTTACCTATGCGGTGCAGCCGGAGCCGGGCGGCCTGGCGCAGGCATTTCTGATTGGGGAGCGCTTTGTCGATGGCCAGCGATCAGCGCTTGTCCTGGGCGACAACATCTTTTACGGTCACGATCTTTCTGGCATGTTGCAGACGGCGGCGCGCAGGGAAGAAGGCGCGACCGTGTTTGCCTATCCGGTGCAGGACCCGGAGCGCTACGGCGTGGTGGAGTTCGACGAGAATCGGCGAGCGATTTCAATTGAAGAGAAACCGCAGAAACCGAAGTCTCGCTTCGCGGTGACGGGCGTGTATTTCTACGACCGGCAAGTGGTGGAGGTGGCGAAGTCTCTGAAGCCTTCTCCGCGTGGGGAGTTGGAGATTACCGATGTGAATCGCTGGTACCTGGAACGCGGGCAATTGCACGTGGAAGTGCTGGGGCGCGGGTTTGCCTGGCTGGACACGGGCACGCAGGATTCGCTGATTGAGGCGGCCAGCTTTATCCAGACGATTGAAAAGCGGCAAGGCCTGAAGGTAGCTTGTCCGGAGGAAATTGCCTATCACCTGGGCTACATTGATGCCACCCAGATGGAACGGCTGGCGACCAGGCTGGGCAAGAGCGGGTATGGAAATTATTTGTTGCAGGTATTGCGCGAGGCGGATGTATGAAAGAAAAACATTCCGGCGGCCTGCGAATTCTGCTGACCGGACGCGATGGACAGGTAGGACGGGAACTGAACCGGTCGCTGGCGAAGCTGGGCGAAGTGACGGCCACGGGTCGCGATGAACTCGATCTGACATCCGATTATGAGATCGGCGATATGGTGCATGAAGCGCGGCCGCAGTTGATTGTGAATGCGGCCGCGTATACCGCGGTGGACAAAGCGGAGAGCGAGCCGGACTTTGCGCATCGCGTCAACGCGGAGGCGGTGGCGACGCTGGCGGCCGCGGCGAAAAGCGTGGGTGCGGCGGTGATTCACTACTCGACCGATTACGTGTTCGACGGCAGCAAAGAGACGCCGTATGTGGAGACAGACCGAGCGCATCCGCTGAGCGTGTACGGAAAAAGCAAATTGGATGGAGAGAAGGCGCTGGCGGCCGCGGGCATACCGTATCTGATTTTGCGGACGAGCTGGGTGTATGGCGCTGAGGGGAAG
>DATLTA010000076.1:0-25166 GCA_035533775.1 Candidatus Dormiibacterota bacterium
CGATGTACTCCATCAAGCGATTTATGGGGCGGCGCTACGATGAAGTTTCCGAAGAAATGAAGATGGTCCCCTACAAGGTGATCCGCAAGGGCGACAACGTAGCCGTAGAGGCCTTTGGCAAGGAATATACCCCCCCTGAGATTTCGGCCATGATTTTGCAGAAGCTGAAGAAGGCCGCCGAGGATTTTCTGGGCGAAAAAGTCACCGAGGCTGTCATCACCGTGCCCGCCTACTTCAACGACGGGCAACGTCAGGCCACCAAGGACGCCGGCACGATCGCCGGGCTGGACGTGAAGCGCATCATCAACGAGCCCACGGCGGCGGCACTGGCCTACGGCCTGGACAAGAAGAAAGACGAAACGATTGCCGTGTACGACTTCGGCGGCGGAACCTTTGACATCTCCATCCTGGAAGTAGGCGAGGGTGTGATTGAAGTCAAGGCCACCAACGGAGACACCCACCTGGGCGGCGACAATATCGATCAGCGCATCGTCGACTGGCTGGTGGAGGAGTTCAAGAAGGATGAGGGCCTCGATCTGGGGGCCAAGGGAAATGAAATGGCGCTGCAGCGTCTTCGCGACGCCGCCGAACGCGCCAAGATCGAGCTCTCCACCACCATGGAGACCGAAATCAATCTGCCGTTCATCACCGCCGACTCAGGCGGCCCCAAGCACCTGGTCAAGAAACTCACGCGCGGCAAACTGGAAGCGATGATTGAAGAGATCATCCAGCGCTCCGTGGGACCGTGCAAGCAGTGCATGAAGGACGCGGGCGTGGATGCCAGCAAGATCAATGAAGTTGTGCTGGTCGGCGGTCAGACGCGCATGCCGCGCATCCAGGCGCTGGTCAAGGACCTTTTCGGCAAGGAGCCGCACAAGGGCGTCAACCCCGACGAAGTGGTCGCGGTCGGCGCGGCGATTCAAGGCGGCGTGCTGGGCGGCGAGGTGAAGGACATCCTGCTGCTGGACGTGACTCCGCTGTCGCTCGGCGTTGAAACGCTGGGGGGCGTGATGACCGTGCTGATCCCGCGGAACACCACGATTCCCACGCGCAAGTCGGAAACGTTTTCCACCGCCGCGGACAACCAGCCCTCGGTTGAAATTCACGTCATGCAGGGCGAACGCAAGATGGCCGGAGACAACCGCACACTCGGCAAATTCCATCTGATGGGAATTCCGCCGGCGCCGCGCGGCTTGCCGCAGATCGAAGTGACCTTCGACATCGATGCCAACGGCATCCTGAATGTTTCGGCGAAGGATCACGCCACCAACAAGGAACAGAAAATCACGATTACTTCCTCCACCGGCCTGAGCAAGGAAGAGGCCGAGCGGATGCGCAGCGACGCGGAAGCGCACGCCGAAGAGGACAAGAAAAAACTCGCGGAAATCGAAGCGCGCAACATTCTGGACAATCGCGTGTATCAGATTGAAAAATTGCTCGCCGACAACCGCGAAAAACTCACCGAAACCGACACCAAGCCCGTGGAAGAGGCTGTCGCGGCGGCGAAAACGGCTCTGGCCGGCGGCATCCTCGACCAGATCCAGTCGGCCACGCAGGAACTCGAAAGAGCTTCCCACAAACTGGCCGAAGTGCTTTACAAGACCGCGCAAGCCAGCGAAGCGCAGCCCGGCGCCCCAGGTTCCACCGACGCCGGCCCGGGTGGCGCGGGCGCCGCACCCAATGCCCCGCCGCAGGGCGAAGTGATCGACGCCGAGTACGTGGACGTCGACGAACCCAAGAAGCCTAATTAACATCACCGGGAACCGCGGGGGCGATGGCGACATCTCCTCCGCGGCCCCGCAAATTTCCGCGATTTTAATGTTTTTCAAAAGGGAGCCAGCGTTGACCACGTACGAAGGCATCAAGCGATCCGGGCCGCCTCAAGCCATTCAAAAATTGCGCGACGATTTTTACATGATTCAAATCACGCTCTCGGAAACCCCGAGCGCCGACTGGAAACGCCTGTTTTATGAGACCCAGCAGGCCCCGCCACCTGATTTCATGCCGCGCGCGGTGGACATCAGCGGAAACTTCATTCGATTCCGCACCGATTCGGCCAGCGTCGAGGCCAAGACCGCATGGATCGACCGCTGGATCGACCGCGCCAACCAGAAAGAAGCGTCCATGAGCGGAAGGCTCGATCAGGAAAGCAAGCTGCGCCGCGAAGAACACCAGCGCGAGCAGCAGGAACTGGCGGCCATCAACGCGCGCTGGGAAAAACTGTAGAGGAGATCGGCCGGAGGGAATGGAACCACGGATTCACACAGATGAATCCGGAGGAAGAAAGCAATTCGTGATTCGTAATTCGTGACCGGTGCCCCCTTATGGCAACGACGGCAAAACAAGATTATTACGAACTCCTGGGCGTCCCCCGCAAGGCGGCGCAGAAGGAAATCCGGGCGGCCTACCGCAAACTGGCGCGCAAGTATCATCCCGACCTGAACCCAGGCGACAAATCCTCGGAAGAAAAATTCAAGCAGGTGCAGGAAGCCTACGACGTCCTTTCCGACACCAAGAAACGCCAGATGTACGATCAGTTCGGCTTTGAAACGCCGGGATCCGGAGGAATGCCGGGGCCGGGGGAATCCGAAAACGTACATTTTGATTTTGGCGGATTCGATTTTGGCGGGGGCGGCGCGGGCGGCGGCCCGAGCTTCCGGGACCTGTTCAGCCAATATTTTCGAGGGGGCGGCGGGGTAGCCGAAGCGCCCCCGCGCTCCGAACCCGGCTCCCACCTGGAATATCAGATTGAAATTACGTTTTGGGAAGCCGTGCACGGCGCGTCCAAGAAGCTCACCATCGCGCGCCTGGACACCTGCACGGATTGCCATGGCACCGGATCCGTCGGGCAGGCGCAATCCTGCACGGCTTGCGGCGGCAGCGGGCAAGTGACGCAAACCAGCGGGCGCATGCGATTCAATCTGACCTGCACGCGCTGCGGGGGGACCGGGCACATTCGAAACATGTGCCGGCTGTGCGGCGGCGACGGCCGCGTGCGCCGCGTGGATACGATTGAAGTGCGCATCCCCGCGGGCGTGCAGACCGGATCGCGCGTGCGCGTGGCGGGACGCGGAAACGCCGGGATGCACGGCGCGCCTCCGGGCGATCTCTACATTATTACCGACGTTCAGGCGCACCCGTTTTTCGACCGGCGAGGCGACGATCTGTACACCTCCGTGCCCATCACCGTCACCGAGGCCACGCTGGGCGCCAAGATCGAAGTGCCGACCATGGACGGGCGTTCACTGCTGCGCGTTCCACCGGGCACCAACAGCGGCCAGAAGCTGCGTTTGCGGGAAAAAGGCGTTCCCTCCGTGCGAAATTCCTTGCACCGGGGCGACCAGTACGTCGAGTTGCAAATCGTGGTGCCCAAGCCGGCGGATGAGCGCGTGCGGGAATTGTTGAAGGAACTGGAAAAGGTTGCGCCGGAAGATCCGCGCAAGGATATTTTCGACCGCGCCAAGGCATAAGGAGCGCAGAGATGCCTCGCACAACCGCAAAACGGAAAAAATCCCGCGCCGGATACATGATTTCAGCAGTCGCGGAGATCTACAAGCTGCATCCGCAAACCCTGCGCCTCTACGAACGCGTGGGACTGCTGAAGCCGTCACGATCGCAAGGCAATACGCGACTCTATACCGACTCCGACCTGGAACGCCTGGAAGTGATCCTGACGCTGACGCGTGAAATGGGCGTCAACCTTGCGGGGATCGAAATCATTTTGAATATGCGCGAGAAAATGGCCGAAATGCAGCGCCAGATGGAAGCGTTTACTTCCTTCGTGCAGCAGGAACTGTCCCGGGGACTCCGCTCGGCAACCGCGCGGCCTCCGGACAACGCGCTGGTGCGCGTTCCGCCGCCGAAAGTCATCCGCGTGCATAAATGATGTGATTCGTGACTCGTAAATTGTGACTCGTGCCGAAGCGACGGATCTTTGGCATCCTGCGAAGTGGAAAGTCGATCGTCGAAAGTGGAATGATAAACCTCCTCCCGCCGCGCGGCCCCGCAGCCATGGAACGTTCGATGTACCGTTCGGTAGAACAATCGATAAATGCTTCGACTCTCATCTCTCGACTTTCCACCTTTAACCCCGAACTCCCGGCTGCTTTTCCACACGCTCCACCAGTTTCCACAACCGGGGACATCTTGCGCATCCGGTTCCGCGCGCCTATGCTGGCGTTATGGCGCAACCCGATTGTCCGCTGTGCGGCGGTACCGGATGGAAGACGGTCGAACGCATCGCGGAGGATGAAAAACCGAAACGCTTTCCCACGCTAAAGCCCCATGAGGGCGCCGACGCGAAGCGGCGCGTCTGGGCGATGCTGTGCGACTGCACGGGGGGTGATCGCGCTGCACGCACCCTGGCGCACGCGCGCATCCCCAAACGCTACGAGCACTGCGACTTCGACAACTTCGATACCAATGTGTATGACGATTGCCCTGAAGCCCCGCACTGGAATCGAAGCCTCGAGCAATCCAAACTGGTCGTGGAGGGCTTCGCTCGCGATTATCCCGTGGGCACGGAAACCGGCCTGCTGCTGATGGGACCGTGCGGCTCGGGCAAGACACATCTGGCCGTGGCCGCGCTGCGGCAGATTGTACTGCGCGGGCATACGGGCCTTTTTTACGACTACCGTGAATTGCTGAAGGAAATTCAGGGAAGTTACAATCGGGAAAGCCAGTCCACCGAGCTGGGCGTGCTCGAACCGGTGCTCACCGCCGAGGTTTTATTGCTCGATGACCTGGGCGCGAGCAAACCCTCCCCGTGGGCGCTCGAAACCGTGGGACATATCCTGAATTCCAGGTACAACGAGCGACGGGTCACACTGCTGACGACGAACTATCTGGATACCGCCCCCGCAACTTCCGCGGCCCCGGATTTGCGGCTTCCCTCCGGCCGAGCCGTTTCCGCCAACCGGGAAGATTCACTGGCCGACCGGGTCGGGGGACGCATACGCTCCCGCCTCTACGAAATGTGCCGCACGATCGAACACAATACCGGGGATTTCCGCAAGATTCGCCAAGCGGGACGCGTGCGATCCTGAATCCCCGTAAAATCCACCTGCTGCATCTACTCTTAAATGGCTAGAAGGGCCGGCAGGCGATTCTGGCAGGACTGCGCGCCAAATCAATTATGCGCCGTCAAGGTCACGACGGGTGGGCGGCGCTGGCTTCGCTTCCCGTTTCCGCAGTCATCTGATAGGCGTGTTGGTCCGTATTCAACAGCGCTGTGACTTCCGCGCAAGTCAGGTAGCGCAAGGGCGCGGAGGCGTCGATCCGCTGCGTGATCCGCGAAAGGGCGACCAGAGTTGCGCGCTGTTCCAGCGTGATTTGCTTGTGCAGGATGACGCCAGCATCTTCGATGATGACGAATGTCCGCTGCCCATCGCTTCCGTTGGCATATTCGGCGAAGCGGGATAGCGGGACCGAGTGCGGCAGCATGCGCGTTTTCACCCCCAGAAACATCGCCATGCACGGATAAAGAATTCCACCTTTGAGGATCGATCGGGAAAACGAATCCGTCGCCAGCGCGTGCAACCCGCGAAAAACCGGCAGGGACCAATCCGGCGAACGCGCAATCACCATGGACAAGGCAGGTTCGGGTTCCGGAAAAACGCGCGGCTGGACTTCCAGACGGCGCTCCACTTCCAGCAGGAGCGCTTCCACGGCCGCACAATCGGTCCCACAGACGACCAGGCCATGATTGGCCAAAACAAAAATTTCGGCGTCCGGCGAGGCGGAAAGGGCTTTCTCAATTTGCCTGGCCAGAGGCACGCCGGAAGCGGAATACGGAATCCACTGCCAGCGCAGGCCGGCCAGGTGCGCGGCAAGGTGTTCGGGCGCGTCGCGGCGCACCGCCCAGGCAATTGTGTTGATCGAGTGAACGTGAGCGACAACGCGGTGCGGCAACACCGCATGCATGGCGGTTTCAATGGACGGCTTGCTCGACAGGTCTGTCCCCGCAACCGGGAAGATCACCGAGCGGGTGCGCACGGCTTCACGCGCCTGCTCCAGGTCCACAGGAACAAAATTCCCTTTCCATTGGGCATGTTCGAGCCAGGTTCCCGACGCCTTGATCCAGAGAACCCCGCCCAGTTTGACCGATGTATTTCCATTGCTCGCCTGCACCAGGAGCGGATTGCGGCCGAGGCGCGTGGAAAAATCCACCAAAGCGGAAATTTCCGCGCTGTCCAAACGTGTTGCCAATTCCTTGCTCGATCGGATGTCTTTCACGACTAGTTTCCCCTTTATCGACTTGGCCGTTTTTTATTGCGCCGGCAAATCATCGGGCCCCGGCGTTGATTTCAACTGCTGCCAACAGCGCATGGCACGAAAGACAGTTCGGCCAATTCGCCCATCTCCCCGCCAAAAGCTCTCGCGTTACGCGAATAAGACACGAACCGCGTTGCGCGCAGCCGGCGGCGATGAGTCGGTCGATTCATAGAACTGGGGTTGGTGATAGGGAACAGTGATGTTCTTGACGGATGGATGCAAATGCGACCACCGCGTGGGATAGCAGACAACCTCATTCACAAAATGCGGCTGCTGATTTCCAATTTTAGCGTGGCCGTGAAAATCGGGACTGAAAGACGCACCAGTATCAGTGGCATGCGGATTCACCGCGGGAGGATCCGGAATGCTGTCCACACACGCCGCAAAAATCACCAGGCAGAGCAGACAGGTCAGCCACCGCAGTTTCATAA
Source organism: Candidatus Dormiibacterota bacterium (assembly GCA_035533775.1). Taxonomy (GTDB): domain Bacteria; phylum Acidobacteriota; class Terriglobia; order Acidiferrales; family UBA7541; genus Palsa-360. The sequence continues at coordinate 6,705 of DATLTA010000076.1, forward strand.
CGAGGAAAACCCAAAGAGCGGATTAGGCCTGATGATCGCTCCGTCCATCAGGCTCTCTCTCGCCAGCAGAATAGGCCAGAGACAAGAGCAATGCAAGCAACTCATTCCCGTGGGGCCAGACATTTTACGGTTTCCGCAAAGCAATTCAATCAACAACAAGCAAACTAATAAGCATGTTCTGTGCCACATGAGCGAGAGCGGATTGATTCCCAAAGTGGGATTGGCACCCAGCACCTTCACCAACCCCCTGCAAATGACCCGGCTCGAAACCCGTCCATTTCTCCTTGCGCTTTTCGAGCTGGAAAGGTTTTACAAAACCCTCGACGTGAGCTGTTAGCAGAGCTTGTAAAAGGTCCGCCCTGGCTGGAGAGGCAGTCCGTACCTCTCCAGCCAAGGTCGAGTCGGCACCCCCCACCGGGTTTGATTGACACAAGCCACAGAGCGCGGTTATTATCGCCTCGGTGCGGCCCCTGGGTGGGAAGCCGCACTTCCTCCCTTGCACTGCCCTGTGACTGGGAAGATTCCCTGAGTATTTTTTCAGGGGCAAGGACAGGACCTCACTGGAGGCCATTAAGATGTTTTCCGACAACGAGAACCCCGGCGCGGAGTCTTCCGCCGGACAAGCCGCAACCGCCGCCACACCGGCGACGGAACATTCAACGACGGAAGAAGCAGAAGCAGCCGTTCCGGCTGCCGTGCAAGAGCTTTCCCGCGATCCTGCTGCGTTTGCCGCGGAACCGGCCGCCGTTACGGTGACTGGGGTAGAGCCTGTGGCCACACCAGACGGCCCTGCCGCGGTGGAGCACACCGACGTGAGCGACGTGGTGGAGTCCGATGTGGAAGCGGGTGAAGCCTCCACGGAGTCGACCTCGGAGATGGAACAGCTCATGGAGCAGTACGCCACGCCGCATCAGGCGCCGGCGGAGGGCGAAATCGAATCGGGCCAGGTCGTGGCGATCACGGACCTGGGCGTCGTCGTGGACCTGGGTGGCAAGACCGAGGGGTTGATCCCCGCGCAGGAATTCGCGGAGCTCGACGGGCCGTTCCCGTTGCAGGCCGGACAACCTGTAGAAGTGCAGCGCACGGGCGACCGCAAGGACGGCATGGTTCTGCTGTCCTACCAGCGCGTGCGGCGTCGCCGCGTCTGGTCCAAGATTGAAGAGGCTTACCGCAATAAGACAGAAATTCCTGGAAAAGTCGTGGACCACATCAAGGGCGGCTTGGTGGTCGACATTGGCGTGCGCGCATTTTTGCCGGCATCGCAGGCGGATATGCACCCGGTACGCGATCTGGAAGAATGGAAGGGCCGGGAAATCACGGTTCGCGTGCTGAAGATGAACCGCAAGCGCGGGAACGTGGTGGTCAGCCGTCGCGCCATCATGGATGAGCAGGTGGCCGCGCAGCGGCTGGCGATGCTCGACTCATTGGCCGAAGGGCAGGTGGTGAAGGGCGTGGTGAAAAACGTCACCGGCTACGGCGCCTTCGTGGACCTGGGCGGCATTGACGGACTGCTGCACATCACGGATATGTCCTGGGGCCGCGTGGCCAGCCCGCTGGACGCCGTCTCCCCGGGCGAAGAAGTGGAAGTCAAGATCCTGAAATACGACAAGGAAAAGGGCCGCGTCTCCTTGGGGCGCAAGCAATTGCTGGCCGATCCCTGGGCGTCGGTTCCGGAGCGTTACACGGCGGGCACCAAGCTCACCGGCAAAATCATGGGGCTGACCGACTACGGCGCGTTCGTGGAAGTGGAACCCGGCATTGAAGGCCTGGTACACGTCAGCGAAATGAGCTGGTCCAAGCGCAAGCAGCATCCCTCGAAAGTCGTGAAGGTGGGCGAGGAAGTCGAAGTCGTCGTGCTGGGCGTCGATACCAACGAGCGGCGCATTTCGCTGGGAATGAAACAGGCGCAGGCCGACCCCTGGCAAATGCTCGCCGACAAGTATCCGGTGGGCACGGTTGTGAACGGAAAAATCCGCAATCTGACCGAGTTCGGGGCTTTCCTGGAGATCGAGGAAGGGTTCGACGGATTGATCCATGTCAGCGACATCTCCTGGACCGGGCGAATCAAGAATCCCTCCGACGTCTACAAGAAGGGCGATGCGGTCGAAGCCAAGGTGCTGAAGATCGACGCGGCCACGCGGCGCGTGTCGCTGGGCGTCAAGCAGGTGAACGACATCTGGTCGTCGTGGTTTGAGAAGCACAAGGTCGGAGACCTGGTGCGCGGCAAAGTGTCGCGCGTCACGACGTTTGGCGCGTTTGTCGAGCTAGCGGACGGAATCGAAGGCCTCTGCCACATTTCGGAAATCGACGAGCGCCGCAATAAGGGCGATAAGCCGCTGGCGCCGCCGCGTCCGGGCGTACGGCAGAGCGGACTGCTCGATCCCGGCCGCGATTATGAATTCAAGATCGTGAAGATCAGTCAGGACCAGCATAAAATCGGGCTCAGCTACCGCGCAGCCCAAAAGCAGGCGGAACGCCGCGACATGGAAGATTACCGATCGACGAAATCTTCGGCGAAAGCCACGATCGGCGATGCCATCATGGCCAAGCGTGCCTTGTAAGCGCCGTCGAGGCCACCGGCCGGAGCGGTAGATTTCATTTCCCTTCAGAGTCATTTAGTGATATGGAAATGCCATGATTGGCGGCTCGCCTCAGGGAAGAAACTTCGGCGAGAACCTTGGCGAGTAAGTAGCGTGCCAACCGGGCGCGCTCGGCCCGAGCACCGAACAGGTGCAATCCAGTATTTTGTTGGAGCATACATCGATGACCGATTCCACAGTGACCAAAGCGGATCTCGTTGAAGAGGTCGTCCGCGTCACCGAACTTCCACGCAAAGAATCCGAAGCGATTGTGGAAACCATTTTTGAGAGCATCATCGGCGCATTGCAGGGCGGCGACCGCATCGAAATCCGCGGGTTCGGCAGCTTCCGGACGCGCCAGCGCCGCGGCCGCATCGGCCGCAACCCCAAGACCGGCGCCAAGGTCGATGTGCCCCCCAAGAAAATTCCCTTTTTCAAGCCCAGTAAAGAGCTGAAGGATCATGTCAACGGCGGCGCTCCCGCCGCCCCGGACAAGGGCGCGGCACCGGCAGCGCCGGCACCGCCGGCGGCACCGACCGCACCGACCGCGCCGCAAAGCTGAGCGCGCATCCGGCGAATCTGGTTCGCCGACCGTGACCTTCACTACTTAAATTAATTATGGATTATCTCTGGACGCCCTGGCGCTACCGATACGTTGCTGAAGCCAAAAATGCCGCGGGCTGTGTTTTCTGCAATGCCCCGGCCGCCAACCGGGACGAGGACATGCTCATCCTCTCTCGCGGCGTGAAGAATTTCATCATCCTGAATCGCTACCCCTACACCTCGGGCCACGTGATGATTGTCCCCTACGCCCACAGCGCGGATTTTGCCGCATTGGACACGGCGACCACGGCGGAAATGATGTTTCTGGCGCAGCGCGTGCAGGCTGCGCTCGATGAAACCTACCATCCCGATGGCTTTAACCTGGGCATGAATCTGGGACGCTCGGCCGGGGCCGGCATTGCCGACCATCTGCATCTTCATCTGCTGCCTCGATGGACCGGCGACACCAACTTCATGACCACGGTAAGCGAAACGCGCCTGGAACCGGAGGATCTTTCCGCGACGTACGCCAAACTCCGCACGGCGCTGCATACGTGATTTGTGAGTCGCGCATCGCGGAAAATCTGGATTTGAGATTTATTTAAAGGCTGAACGTTGACGGTCGAAAGTGCATCTGGGCTCATTTCTGCGGCATGGCGATGTTTGCCTGTTGCCTTTTAACTGTCAACTTTCAACTTTCGACTCTTCCCCGCGCATCGTATTCTTTCCACAGGGCAAGCTTGCTTCGTGATGGAACTCGATTTCACCGTTGAATTCACTGCCGCGCGCGACCGCGAATGTTTCGCCACCGCACCCGCGCGCCCGGCCGTGTTTATCGTCGAGCCTCGCGAGGAACTCGCCGGCGCGAAACCTTACCTGCTGCGCACGATGAATCTGCGGCAGCGCCTCGCAACGCTGCTGGGACCTCCCGATCCCGCGTCCAAGCGCCTGAACTTGCGCGCCTTTGCGGCGCGCGTGCGTTACCGCGTTGCGGGCTCCCCGTTCGAATTGAATTTTCTGCACTGGCAGCACGCGCGGCGCATCTGGCCGACGAGCTACCGCGAGCGTACGCGGCTCCGGCCGCCCGCCTTGCTGAAGGTCAGCCTCACAAACGCCTACCCGCGCTGCTACGCGACGCGGCGCATCAGCGCAAACGGATTTTATTTCGGCCCTTTCGCTTCCCGGCGGGCGGCGGACGCGTTTGCTTCTGGATTTCTCGATTTGTTCAAGATTCGCCGGTGCCAGATCAAAATTCGCCGCGATCCAAACTTTCCCGGCTGCATGTATTCGGAGATGAAGATGTGCCTGGCGCCGTGCTTTGCGGGATGCACCCAGCAGGATTACGACGTGGAAGTGGGCCGCGTGGTCGCGTTTCTGGCGACCGGCGGCGCATCGCTCACTGCGGAACTCGAACGCGAACGCGAGGCAGCCAGCGAAGCGCTGGATTTCGAACGCGCCGCTGCGGTTCACCGGCGCATCGAAAAGGCGGGAGAGGCGTTGCGCGGCCTGCCGGAACTGGCACGGCGGCTTGACGACCTCAACGCCGTGATCCTCGAGCGCGCGGCGGAGGAAAACACGATTGCGGTGTTCGCGGTGCGTGCCGGGCGCATCGAAGAGCCGCGCATGCTGCGCTTCACGAAACTGGCGAGCGAGCCCCGCCCGGTCGAACAGATTCTGCGCGAGTGGCTGGAGGGCGCGGCCCCCCAGGATGCGCCTGCCGCCGAGGCGGCTGCATCGCAACAAAGCTACCGCGAACTGGAAGACCAGTTGAGCCTGCTGGCCCGATGGTTTTACAAGAAACCGCGCGTCGGGGAAATCTTCTTCCGCGAGGCCACGGCGCGTTCTTCCTCTGCCGCGCCGCAGGATGACGCCGCCACGCGCCGCAACAGCGAATGGCCGTACCGCAGAATTTTGCGCGCCTGCTCGCGCCTGCTGGCTCCGCCGGAGCCGGAAAAAACAGTTGGTGGTTGATCGTCGAAAGTGGAAACGGAAAAGCGAGTTCATGCAGCGCAAGTTTTTTTCGGCTGTCAACTTTTGACGTTCCACTTCCGGCGCCGGCCTTCCCCTCGTGGTTCACGGCAGATTCACATATAATCGCAGCTTCCCAATCCGCGAGGTGAAATGACGACGTTTGCGACATCCGATGGCACGAAGAAATACGCGGCGCGATTTGCGTCCGCCGCCGCGGGACATTTCCGACAGCAGCAAGGGCTGTGGCTCTCCTCGCTCGGCATCGGCACGTATCTGGGCGATCCGGACGCGCGCACCGATCAGGCGTACACGCACGCCATCGTCGCGGCCGTCGAGGCGGGGGCGAACGTGATCGATTCCGCCATCAATTACCGCTTCCAGCGCTCGGAGCGGTCGGTAGGCGCGGCGCTCATCGACCTGGCGCAGCGCGGCTATGCGCGCGAGGAACTGCTGATCTGCACGAAAGGCGGATTCCTGACGCCGGACGGCGCGATGCCCGCCGACGCCAATGAATATTTCAATCACGAGTACGTGGAAACCGGAATCCTGCGCGAAGGAGACGTCGCCGCGGGATGCCACTCCATGGCGCCGCGATTTCTCGCCGACCAGCTCGAGCGCAGCCGCCGCAATCTGGGCGTGGAAACGATCGACGTCTATTACCTGCACAATCCGGAAACGCAACTGGGCGAGGTGCCTCGCGAGATGTTCAACAGCCGCGTGCGCGCCGCGTTTGAATTTCTGGAATCCGCCGTCGCCGCGGCGAAAATTCATTTTTACGGGCTGGCCACGTGGAACGCGTTTCGCCAGAGCGATACCGCTCAGGATTTTCTTTCGCTGGAAACCATGGAATCGCTGGCGCGCGACGTCGCCGGAGGATCCCACCATTTCCGCTTCGTGCAGTTGCCGTGCAACCTGGGCATGACCGAGGCGCTGACGCGCCCGAACCAGGCGCTGGACGCGCGACGCGTGCCGATGGTCGAAGCCGCGAACAAACTGGGCATCACGCTCGTGGCCAGCGCCTCCATGCTGCAGGGGCAACTCTCCCGCGGATTGCCTCCTTTCGTGGCCACCGCGCTGGGCATGGAAAATGACGCGCAACGCGCATTGCAATTCGTGCGCTCTACGCCCGGAATTACCACCGCCCTGGTCGGCATGAGCAGCATCGAACACGTGCTCGCCAATTTTTCCCTCACCCGCGTGCCCCCCGCCTCGCAGAATCAATTTTCAAAGCTCTTTGAACGCGGGAAACAGGCGTAGGTTGAATTTCGCATGACGTTTCCAGTAGGACAGGCTTCAGCCTGTCCTACTGTTCGGCGCAGCCTTCAGACTTCGCTTGCGGCGAGGTTCGGGTGGCGGGTGGCAATCCATGCCGTGATGGCGCGGTCCAGCTCGGAAAGATGGCCTGTAAAAAAATGGTCCGCTGCGGGAATGATGGTTACGCTCGTCTGCTCTTTCACCTGCGGAGGAAATTGCGCCACCAGGGCCCTCAAATTCCCGGGCGGACCGTATTGATCGAATTCTCCCGATACGAGCAGCTTCGGTTTTCCGCACGCATCGAGGAAGGAAAATCCACGATGCTCCAGATTCCCCACCGGTAGACCTAAACCGATCAATTCCGTTACGCGCGGATCGCCGCACCCGACGCGCAAGCCTACCCACGAACCGAAACTGAAGCCCGCGAGCAGCAGCGGCACGCCGGGATTATTCTCCGCGAGATAATCCAGCGCCGCCGTAACATCTTCGCGTTCGCCGTGGCCGTTGTCGTGGATTCCTTCGCTTGCGCCCACTCCTCGAAAATTAAAACGCAGGACAGGAAGTCCAAAACGGTGCAGCGATTTCGCGGTCTGATAGACCACCTTGTTGTGCATGGTTCCGCCAAACAGCGGGTGCGGATGGCAAACCACCGCAGCCAGCGCCGGCCGCAGTCCGTCTTCGCGGTCCGGCGGGGACCACAAGACCGCTTCCAGGCGTCCGGCGGGTCCCGGCAGCGCCAGTGTTCGATGAAGGGGCAGAGGCATTTTCGAATTCCATGAAACCACAAAGACGCATCCCGGCACAAATGCGCATAAAAGAAACAGCGAGCTGATTTTTCTAAATGCGCCCGCGTGTTTCTGTTGCGATTTTGGTTCCGGGATGCTACGTTGTGTCCGACCGGAACGCCCTCTTCCGGGGGAGTGCATGTCACATTCAATTGAACGCCGAGCCTCACGGCGATTTACTATGACGCTGCCTTTGACGGTCCACAGCACCGGGACCGACACCAGCGAGCGCCAAGGACAGACGCGGGACGTCAGTTTCCGCGGCCTGTACTTTTTGGTGGACGTTGAATACCTGCCGGGAAGCTCCATCGAGTTCATCCTGACATTGCCCCGGGAAATCACTCTGGCCGGCGACGTGCATATTCGATGCTTTGCGGAAGTCATTCGCGTCGAGCCGCACAATGACCGCCGGGGCGTTGCGGCACGCATTGACCGGTACGAGTTTCTGCCCCCCTCCGTCTGAAGGATCCAAGCGCTTCGATTCCGGCCGCCCCTGGTTTCCGGCACGCAGTCCTTTTTTTCGTTTTCCATGCCTTTCGCAGTAGAATTGATGTCTCAGCCACGGCCGGGAGGGATGATGGAACTTTATGACGCCAGGACAGCGCTTGATGAATTGAGAGAGGATGCCGTACTGCCTCATCCGGTGCGCATGCGCGACATGATCCTGCGCATGCAGCTCAACGCGGTGGACGCGGTCGAGATGAACCGTGAATTTCAGGCCTACCTGCTGCATTACGGGGAAACGCAAAAAATCGCGCTCGAAATCCTGAAAAAACTTGCGGCCAGCGCGCCCGCAAATTCGTAAGCCCCGGGCCGGAATCATGCCGCGCGAAACCATTCTGATCGACGCCGACGATACGCTCTGGGAAAACAATATTTTCTTCGAGCAGACTATCGCGGAATTCCTCATTCTGCTGGAACCTTTCGGTTATGACCACGAATATGCCCGTCACATCCTGAACGAAACCGAGCGCCGCAACATCCGCCAGCACGGCTACGGCGTGCGCAGCTTCGGGCGTTCCCTCGAGGAAACCTACATGAAATTGGCGGGCCACCTGGCCGAACGCGAAACGATCGAGAACATTCATCATCGCGTCGGCGAACTGGAACGCACGCCTCCCAATGTCCTGGAAGGCGTCGTCGAGACGCTGGACTACCTGGCCCAACGCCACCGCCTGATCCTGTTCACCAAGGGCGAGGCGGCGGAACAGGCGGCCAAGGTGGAGCGGTCCGGCTTGCAGATCCACTTCGACGCCATCGAAATCGTTCCGGAAAAAGATGTCGCGACTTACCGCACGCTGGTCAACCGCCATCACGTCGTCAAATCGCGCGGGTGGATGGTGGGCAATAGCCCGCGCAGCGATATCAATCCGGCGATCGAGGCCGGGCTGAACGCGGTGTTCATCCCGCATCACTCCACCTGGGCGCTCGAACACGAAGAAGTACGCAGCGGCGCGGGCCGCCTGCTGATCCTGCAAAGCTTCCGCAATCTGCGGGAGCATTTCTAAGCTAAGAAACTTATTGGATGTGCCGACGGTTTTACGTCTTGCCGGCAACATAAGAAAGGCCGCCGGCGCGATCCCGGCGCCACAGAGAATCGCGCCCGGCAACGCCATCGGCGGCTGCACGCGCGTGGCAGCAGATAGTACGGCTGGGAATGCGCACGGAAAACCGCCAGGTTTTAGAACGACGGCCCGCGCGAGCGGAACGGAACGTACACAACGGCTTCCAGGTCGACCGGCTGGCCGCGTCTTTCCGCGGGACGGAATTTCCACTGCGCCAGGGCGGCCATCGCGTTCGCATCCAGTTGCGGATCGATGCTGTGAACCAGTTGGATGCTGTCCACGCTGCCATCCTTGCGGATGATGGCATACAGGATGACTTCTCCCTCCACATGCTCGGTGCGCAGTTCGGGCGGATACTTCGGGTCCACCTTTCGCAGTGGCACAGGGCCTACAAGGTCCGGCGGAGCGTATCCCGGGGACTCCGCGTCATCCAGTGCGGCAAAATTCAGAACCCAACTGCCGGATGCGCTGGTCAGGTTCGGCATATTCACGTGCAGGCTGTAAACACGCTTTGCACCCAGCAATTTCTCGGGCGACATGCCGAATTTGGGAGCGGCGACTGCGGAATCCGAGGACGGAATTTTCGTATTTTCGTTCGAAATGCGCGCGCGCGGAACCGGCCGTGAGGGGAGTTCCCTTCCCAATCCTCTCGCAGTGGGCCCAATGCCAAGCCCTGATACAGGACCGCTCGCCGCACTATTTCCTTTGCTGATAAAAATTCCCTCCGGGCCATGTTTTCCTTCGGCGTTCGGTCCTTTGCCCAATACGCCGTGCTCCGCCGCGCCGCCGGGCCTGGATCCGTCCGGCGAAATGGAAATGCGCGCGGAAAGATTTCCGGCGGGAATGGCGGGAGGCGGAGCCACCGGGGCGGGCGTCGCGGAAAGCGCAATCAATGTGCAGCTGTCGCCGGTGCGCGCTCCCAGGTTGGGCGCCGCCACGTTCGCCTCGCTTTTTTGCCGCGCCGCGAGTGGACGCGACATCGGCGTCACCGGCAGCACCGGCTCCGGCAGCGCGTTTTTGGAGGAAGCGATATCGATCGGGCCCGCCTGCTTTTCCGCAAGCGTCACATCAGGGACGGCAGCGCTCGGGGCCGCCAGATGGGCCGGCAACTTGGGCCGCATGGCCGTGATGTGCAATTCCGGGCGCGCCGGCTGGGAGTCGGCAAGCCGCACGATGTTGGGCAGCGCGGGCAAAATCTTCGGCGGCGCCGGAGGCTTGGACGGCTGCAACAAAGTCTGTCGCGGGTGCGTTGGATGCAGCGGCTCGGACAGGATGGTTTGCCGCGAATGAAACGCGTCGGCGCCGCGACGCGCGGGAGCCTTGGCTGGCTTATCCACCGGCGGGGACTTCAGCGCCGGCGCCGTGGGATGGATTGCGGGAAAATCCTTTACCGGGCCGAACCAGGTTAATTCCATGTCCGGTGACGCGGGCACTATGCGAGCCGGGTGAATGTTCCAGATGGGCGGAGGAAAAACAATCAGGAGGATTTGCAGCGCCACGGCGGCTGCAAACGCCAATTTCGGAAAGCCCTGCTCGATCCAACAATCCCGGAAGTACGGGGCGCCCAAAAACTTCTTCGGCGGCGCCGGTCCCTGAACCAAAACCGCAACGCTGGAGGCAAATTGTTTCAGCCAGCCGGTCTTTTCCAGGGCCAGCCGCGGAGCGCGCGTCGTTTCCCCGGAAATTTCCGGGGAGGCGGCCACCCGGGCCGTGTCGTCCCTCAAATTCAAAATCCCGCCTCCCGGCAAATCAGCGCCCCCCCGACAAAAATTATACGCCCATGGCCTATCCGGCGGCGGAGCAATGCAAACGATAGGCTTGCCGTTCGCGGCGCGATTTGTAACGATAGGGCCTCCGGAAGATGTCCGGATAACTTTGCCAGAATTGGCGCACTTGGGAATGTGAGTTTTTATGGCTACGACAACTTCCTCGAACGCGAGTCCCCGCCGCTTTCCGCGGTGGGCAAAGATCCTATTGTCAGCCCTGGTTGTGCTGCTTCTGCTCGCTCTCGTGGCTCCCTATTTCCTGAATGTCGACCGGTATCGCGACATCCTCGCCCAAACTTTAGCGCAGCAGACGGGCCGTAATGTCAGCCTGGGGAAAATACGCGCGCGGCTGTTGCCTGGGATCGGATTGACGGTGAATGACCTCCATATCGGCAATCCGCAGGGGTTTCCCCAGGGAGATGTCCTCTCGGCGGATCAGATCCGGGTGAACGTGGCCATCGGCCCGCTGCTGCACAGCATCATTCACGTCAATTCGATTGATCTGGTGCACCCGAAGCTTTCCCTGGTGACCGCCGCAAACGGGAAAGATAATTACACGTTCACTCCCGCGCCATCGGCGAATAAAGCTCCGGCAGCGGCGCCATCGTCAGGATCCTCGGGCGTGTCGCTCGACCAGATCGGCAGCATCAACCTCAGCAACGCCGAAGTGCTTGTGGGCGCGGTGGTGCGCGGAGCGGTGCAGCCCAGCGCCGACACCAAGGGCATCAATATCACGCTGCGCAATTTCGCCATCAGTCCGATGCGTGTGCGGGACTGGCAGGCCCATTCGAATCTTTCCGGCGTAACCCTGGCGCTCGAGGGCTGGAGCGAGCCGGTCGCGTTCAAGTCCGGAGAAGTCACGCTCTCGGGCGGAAAAATGGACGCGCAATTTGTGGCCGATCTCGCGAAAGCATCCGACGTAAATGGCACCCTGAGCATCCCGGACGTGACGGATCCCCAGGTTGATTTTGAATTGAGCGCCTCGCAGATGGATATCGACAAACTGATTGCCGTCGCGGGGGGAGGATCCACGACTTCTTCCACTCCGGCAAGCGCGAAACCTGCTTCCGGCCCCAGCAAGCTGGTGGCCCGCGGCCACATCAACGTCGCGAAGATTACATCAAAGCCCTACACCGTGGGCCCGGCGAACATCGAAATGCGCATTTACACGGATCGCGCGGAACTGTTTCCCATCGCCATCGGCATGTATGGGGGAACGATGCAGATTTCCTCGCGCGTCGACCGCTCGATCAACCCGCCGCGCTTCACAGCCAACGTGCAGATGCGCAATCTGGACGTCGCCAAGGTGCTGGACGTCAATCCCTCCGCGCGCGGAAAAATGAGTGGCACCGGAGAACTCGATCTACAACTTCTGGGAAGCCTGAGCGAGGCGTGGAAGAAAACATTGTCCGGCACGGGCAAGTTTGCCGTGCGCAACGGACACTTGCCCGGCGTGAATCTGGCGGGCGCCGCGGAATCTCTGGCGAAAATGGCCGGAGTCGGCGGGGGTACCCCGTTCACCGTCATCGATGGCGACATCAACATCGCCAACCAGCGCGTGTCAAGCAAACAGATTCATCTCGATTCGCCCAGCGGGATTGTGGACCTTCGCGGCAGCGTGGGCCTGGACGGCACGCTCGATTATCAGGGAGTTGCTACGGTGAATCCGGCGGGAGCCATGGGAACAAGCGCGGTGGGCAGCATCGTGGGCGGATTGATCGGCAGCCGCGTGGGAAAAATTACGGTGCCCTTCGCCCTGGCAGGAACCATCGAAAGTCCGAAAGTGACGCGGGGGAAAGGTATACCCACTTTTAGCGCGCCGGCGTCCGCGACGGGGTCAGCGCCCTCTTCGACCCCTTCGAAAAAAACCGTCACGCCGCAGAATGCGGTCGATACCCTGAAAAATCTGTTCCAGAAGCATTAATTTCATTTTTCCCGAAACTCACAAAAGAACAAATAAGGCGCGCTCTAACCCGAATTTCTCACGACAATCCATGTGCGGGGAGCAAAGACGCGGGCTGCAGAGGCTGTGCGACAACTAAGAAATCAGAGCCTCAGCGGCTGAAGCCGCGACCCACAAACATGTTCGGATCCTCACCCGAACTCCACAGCCCGCTCAAGCCGCGTTCCTGCCGCCGCGTTGCCACAACACCAGCGGCCAGGCGAGGATCGCAAGACCCACCGCCACGACGGCGTAACCATTCAAGTGGAAATACGCGTTCGGCTGCCGGAGCAGATTGACGGCCCCGGGCACGAGCGCAATCATGGCCGCAAGCAGGAAATAAGCCATCACATTGAATCGCGCGATGCGCGTCACGCCGACCCAAAGCACTACGATCAGCACCAGACGGTATGCGGCCTCGCGCAAAAATGCGCCCGGCGTTGCCACGTTCGTGGCCATCACGACGGCGTAGAGAACCATGATCCCGCCGCGCATCCACAGGGGACGCACATAGGCGGCAATCAGCGCGGCAGCCAGCCCAGCGATCCCCGCTAGGAGAAAACTGGTCGCAATCGCCGACCCAATCACACCCGCCGCCGGATTGAGCGCGTCCAGCCCCCCCGGAACGGCTGCGTCCAGCGCGTGGCGCAGCAGCGGCCAGCGCGCGAAGAGTACCGGCAAACGACTGATCCCCAGGACCGCCGCCGACCCGAAAATTCCCACGCAGAAAGCGTCGCGGAAGTACACGGCCCGCGCTCCCGACCAGGTGGCAATGCGCCCGGGGCCAAACGCGCGCTCCAGCATGAACCACGCCAGGCCCAGCAGGAGAACCGCCGCCGCCAGATAGAGCGAAACGGCGAACAGCAGCGAGATGAAAAGAATGGTGTAGTACATCGCCAGCGGCATGGAGGTCGTGTAATTCATGAGAAGTTCCGGCACGCGGTTCGCAAAAATCACGATGCCGGCCAGCAGCATCCAGAGCGACCATTTTCCAAGCCGGCGCCACGGCACGCGCGCAATTTCCGGTTTTTTCAGATTGCGGAAGAAAATCACGAGCACCGTGATGAGCACCAAAGCGATGCCGGCGGTTTTCCCGAAACTCTGCGCGAGTTGCGCGGCAGTCGTGCGGCTTTCCGCGTCCTTCCATGCCTCGGGAATCTTGATGAAGATGCGGTAGCCGGAAACTTCGTCGCCCTGCACCTGCACCTGCATGCGGATGTGCGCGCCCTGCTGGCCCGACCCGGGATCGAGCGCCGCCTTTTGTTCCCACTCGAACAGATGATCGATTCGCGCAGGCTTCTGTTCGGCATGTGTTTCGACCAGGTTCCACGCAGAGAGGTCCACCTTCTTCTGATCGCGCAGATAGGCTTCCGCGCGCGCCAGGGCTTCCTGCTTGGTCAGACTTGCTCCGGCAGCATTCTCATCAAGCGTGTGATGCACGGCATGCAGGGACCCGTCCGAATTCAAGACAACCAGGTACTCCTCATTCTGGGAATTGCGGAAGTAGCGGATCGTCCAGAAAGCGGAGTGAACGCGGCTGCGATAAATGCGGTTGGCGGCGGCGATGCCGATTGTGCGCCGCAAATATTCGTTTGTGTAACTGTTGAACGTGTAGGTGATGGTTGCGGCGTGCAGGTAGGTTGCGGGATCGACTTTGATGTCGCGCAGCGCCTGATCTCCCCGCGCCACGGCCTGGTTCGCGTCAATTTGAAAATGGACAAAATCGCCGATGGCTTCGCGCTTCACTCCCACCAGGAGCGCGAATCCCAGCACGCCGCAGGCGATCAGCGCCACCAGCGCGCGGCTGGACATGCCCGCGTACCCCGCCGAGCTTTCTTCGGGAACGCTTTGCGAACCCAATTCCGGCGCGGCTCCTTCTGCCGCTCCCGAAACTTCTCCCTCCGCCCCCCGACCCGGCGCTCCGCCCAGCGGCCGGGCGCTATTCAGCAGCGACTCGTCGGTTACAAATCCTCCACTGTAGAAATAGAAGTATCCCGCGATGGCAAGGGGAATCAGCGCGGCGCCGCCGACAATCGCTCCGGAAATGCGCAGGTACGCGCCGTTTGAGCGCAGCAACGATGTGCTGATCAGAAACGCGTCCACCGTGTAGTGCCAGATCAGCGTGGCCCAGATACCCCAGCGGAGCATGACCAGCCCGGCGACGATGCCCATGAGTCCCACTTCGATGCCGCGGATGTACGCCGGCTCCTGCGGATAATTGCTATGCAAAAATCCCCAGGCGAAGGCGGGCAGGATGACGGCTAGCCACTTGGACTTGGTCGCGCGGAATAAATAAGGAATCGCGAACAGCCGGAACAGGAACTCCTCGCTGGTGGCCGCGTAAATGCCGATGGCCAGCGGATAGATCCAGGGCAGCGAAGTGCTCACCACGTTTTCGTAGTTCAAATCCTGCGGGGCCCATGCGCCCAGTCTTCTGCTGATGATGTAAAAGACGGTGATATAGCCGATGTGCACGGCGGCCAGGCAAATCCCGATCACGTTGGCGGTGAAAAATTCCTTGGTGCGAATGCCCGACAGGCGCAATCCCGCGCCCACCCTGATTTTGCTCGGCTGCGAAACGCGGTACAACGGTTCCCCTGGCACGATGGCCAGCACCACAAGCAGGGCGCTGGCGATGCTGAGCAGCGCGGCCTGACCTACCTGGCTGAGGAAAAAACTGGAATAGGGCGTGTTCGTATCGTAGGCGGCGCGCTGCATCGGCCACTGGTTCATCGTCATGATGAAATACAGAGCGGTCAGAAACAGGCCGAGCGCCAGGCCGGCGCGCCATTCCAGCAGGCCGCGGCGTCCCAGAGAAATGATCAGGTACAGGCACCCGCCTAACAGAAATGCGTAGGGAATCAGCGCCACAAACTCGAAAAGATTGTTCGACGAGCGAAGCCGCGCATAGCCGATCTTCCATGCCTCGGGGACTTTCAGAACTTCGTCGTAGCCGCTGACGCGGTTTCCGGCCAGAGTGACGTTAATGCGGTAGGGCGCGTCCTTGGCCCGGAATCCGTGCAGCTCCCACGTAAAACTCCAGTCGCGCCGGTTGGGCCGCTCGGTGAAATTCGCTTCGTCTCCCAGAAAATCGTAGCGGGACAGATCGGTGTGCAGGGTGTTGCGGAGAAACGATTCGGCGATCGCCTGCGCCGCGGCGCGTTCCAGATGCGCTCCCGGCGCCGTATCATCCAGGACGTGCGTGTACCCGACAATGCCTCCGGCGGGATCGACGCGCACGTCGTATTCTTCTTTTTGCAGGGGCCGGAAAAAACGCGTCTGCCAGTACCAGATGTGGAGTTTGTTCTCCATCATCTGATTGGCTTGCTTGAGCCCTACTTCGCGTTCCAGATACGTCTTTGCCGTATCGTCCACGTCAAAAACAATGCTCGAATCGTATCCGTTGAGTTGCGCGCCCTGCGTGCCGGCAAACCGCTTCGCCTGTTCCAGAGCGCTGGCGCGCGGCACCTTGAACTGCACGGAAGCTTCCGGGAAGGCCTGAAAAAAATATTTGTAGGCGACGCCCCCGCCGAGCAATCCGGCGAGAATCCAGATCACAAGTACCCTGACGTCTTTCCCATCGAGCCGCTCGCGCGACAATTACGCCTCCCGGGCCAAAGCAGAAACAATCCATCTTTTCCCATGCCGCCACCGATTGCAAGCCTCGGCGCCAGCCGCCGTGCGGTGATATAACATGCTGCGGAAAATCGGCGGCGCAGGGTGGCCCGGACATTGAACCTCCGGCTGTTTTTCCTCTCCTCTCACAACAAAAACAAAGAAATGCAAACCCAAACTCCACACAGGCTGAAGCCTGTGCTACTAAACACCCCCTCCAGTAGCACAGGCTTCAGCCTGTGTGCCGTTGCTTTTTGCCTTTGGGCGGGCGGCGCGGGCCGCCGTGCGGTGATATAACAGGACGGGGAAAATGAGCGTCGTTTCCACAACCGAAGTGATGTACCTCAAGGGAGTCGGGCCGCACCGCGCCGAATTGCTCGCCAAGCGCGGCCTGCGCACCTTCGAGGACCTGCTCGGCTACCTGCCCTTCCGCTACGAGGACCGCATCCGGTTCTCCAAAATTCGCGACGTCGCGCCCGGGCAGGTCTATACCCTGCAGGCGGAAATCTCCAGCGGCAGCCTGGTGCGCTATTCGCGCGCCGGAGGGGGCGTGTATCACCTGCTGGTGCGGGACGATACGGGTTCGCTGCCCTGCAAATTCTTTCATGGCAGTTACCTCGAACAGAAATTCAAGCCGGGACTTCGCATCGTTCTCCACGGAAAAGCGGACCTGGACCCGAACCGTCCCGGCCGAATCGAAATGATCAATCCGGAATACGAATTGCTCGGCGCAGCAGACGCGGACTCAACCGAGGTCGGCCGGATCGTGCCCATCTACGAAGCGATTGGCGGCATCAGTTCGCGCATGATGCGGCGCATCATCTATCTGGCACTCGAAAAGTTTGCCGGGGAGATGCCCGACCCGCTGCCCGCGGAACTGCTCGAGCGGTACAAATTTCCGTCGCGGCGCGAGGCCATGCGTTACGTGCATTTCCCTCCGCAGACCGAGCCGGTGGAAGCGCTGAACTCGTTTCGCTCGCAGGCGCACCAACGATTGATCTTCGAGGAGTTTTTCTTCTACCAGTTGAGCGTGGCCATGCGGAAAAAGGCGGCCCGGCAGCAGCCGGGCATCGCGTTTCGCGTGCGCGAGCCGGCCATGCGCGAGGCCATCAAGCGCGTGCTCCCGTTCAAGCCCACCGATGCGCAGAAGCGCGCCCTGGCGGAAATCGCGGCGGACCTGGAGCGGCCCGTGCCGATGAACCGCCTGCTGCAGGGCGACGTGGGCAGCGGAAAAACCATCGTGGCGCTGGAAGCGGCAACCATCGTGATCGAAAACGGCTACCAGGCCGCCCTGATGGCGCCCACCGAAATTCTTGCCGTGCAGCATTTTCTGGCCGCGCGGAAAATTTTCGCGCGCGCCGGATACAGCGTCGAACTGCTGATCAGCGGAATGAAGGCTTCCGAGAAAAGGGCGGCGCTGGAGCGAGTGCGGAGCGGGGCGGCGCAGCTGGTGGTGGGAACGCATGCGCTGCTCGAGCCGCAAGTGGAATTCGCGCGGCTGGGACTGGTGATCGTGGACGAGCAGCACCGCTTCGGCGTGCTGCAACGCAAGCAGTTGATGGAAAAAGCGGCCGCGCCCGACGTGCTGGTGATGACGGCGACGCCCATTCCGCGCACCCTGTCGCTTACCGTCTACGGCGACCTGGACATCTCCGTGATCGACCAGATGCCGCCGGGCCGCGTGCCCATCGAAACGCGCTGGTCCTCGGACGCGCATTTGCCGGGCGTGTGGGATTTTCTGCGGCGCGAGCTTTCCGCGGGTCGGCAGGCGTACGTGGTGTATCCGGTGATCGAGCAATCGAAATCGGCCGAATCGCAGCGCTCGCTCAAGGCCGCCATCGTGGAATTTGAAAAACTGCGCAGCATGATCTTTCCGAACCGCAGGGTCGGCCTGCTCCACGGCCGCATGAAGAGCGACGAAAAAGAAGAGGTCATGGAGCGATTCCGCCGCCACGAAATCGACATCCTGGTGGCCACCACGGTCATCGAAGTCGGCGTGGATGTGCCCAACGCAACCGTGATGGTGATCGAGCATGCCGAACGATTTGGCCTTTCCCAACTCCACCAGCTGCGTGGGCGCATTGGCCGAGGCGGCGAAAAAGGAACGTGCATCCTGATCGCGCCGAAAACGCCCGGAGACGACGCGCGCCTGCGCCTGGAAACCATGGTGCGCACCACCAACGGCTTCGAAATTGCCGAAACGGATTTGAAAATACGCGGCCCCGGCGAATTTTTCGGCACCCGCCAGCACGGGGACCTCGGTTTTCATATCGCGAACCCCATTCGCGATTTCGATCTGCTGGAAGCCGCGCGCCGCGAAGCCCTGGCGCTGGTCGAATCCCCCGGCGCCGAATCGGCGCGCAAGCGCCTGCTGGAAAAACTCCCGCAGCAGTGGCAGCGTCGCTATCAGCTGGCGTCGGTGGGGTAAATGCGTGAATCGTG
>DATLTA010000077.1:0-6021 GCA_035533775.1 Candidatus Dormiibacterota bacterium
AACAAGAATAAAAGAGCCCCCCACCCGCAGCCCTATCCGGCGGGTTTAAATTGCAAGCGTTTCCTATTTCTGGCGGGACGATAACGCAAGGGCTTTTCCAAAGTCAAGGTTTTTTTGCGATGGCTTGGCTTCAGGGGCCGCATAAAATTTGGCAATTTGGACGGAATGCTCCTATCGCGGTTGGGACGTGTGGGATGCGAGCCGGTCCAAATCCCTCTTCCCTCGAACGCTTGACGGAAGTATTTTGCCCGCAGATAATTGGAAACGTTTGCGAGGATTCATTGGCCGTAACTTTAAAAGACGTGGCCCGGGAGTCGGGCGTGAATGTTTCCACGGTTTCCAGGGCGCTCAATAATTGCTACGGCGTACACGATGACACGCGCCGGCTCGTCCTAAAAGTTGCTGCGCGCCTGAATTATCGAGCCAACCAGGTGGCGCGTGGTTTGGTGACGGGACGGTCGCGCAGCATCGGTCTGGTCATTAGCGATATCCGAAACCCCTTCTTCGCGGAAGTGGCGCGTGGCGCCGAAGACGCCGCGTTCCATGCGGGCCGCGACCTGGTCCTTTGCAACTGCGACCTGAACGCCGAAAAGCAGAAGCACTACTTCGACTGGCTGCTAGCCAAGCGCGTCGAGGGTATCGTGATGAACTCGGTGGCCCCATTGGGCCCGGCTCTGCAGGATCAATTGCGGGGCGCCGGCGTTCCGGTCGTGCTGCTGAATCTCAGCTCGGCTCATCGGCGCTCCCGGGTATGGCGCTTCTCTTCGGCGGTAGCGGACAATGCCCTGGGCGGCGAGATCGCGGGGAATTACCTGATCGAACTGGGGCATCGCCACGTCCTTCACATTACTGGACCGCGAACACACGGCAACTTCACCGACCGCGCCCAAGGATTCCTCAAGGTGTTTCGCGATCGGGGCCTCCCCAAGCCGGAGGTGATTTATGGCGAGCACACCTTTGCGGGGGCGCACGAATCGGCCAGGGAACAGTTGCAGTCCGATCGAAACTTTACGGCGATTTTTGCGGGAAACGACGTGATTGCCTTCGGGTGTATGCGAGCCATGATGGAAAAAGGCATTCGTGTTCCGGAGGATGTCTCCATCATTGGTTTCGACAACATCGAAATGTCGCAGATCACCAGTCCGCCTTTGACCACCATCGATCAGCCGAAATACGAAACCGGGAAAGCCGCCGTCGAGATGATATTGAGCATGGTGTCAAAAGGCGGCAGCCGCGAACCGGAACACCGGATCATCGGCGTGCGCTTGATCGAGCGCGAATCCTGCCGGAGTATTCCCGGGGCCGCGGTTCCGGATCGCAAGCCCGCGATGCGCCCGGCGGCGGGCGGTTCCGCTGATTCCGGCTCAGCCGAAACGGAAGCGCCAGGGAAGGAATCAGACGGCGGGCGAGGTCGAGTGCGGCCCTCGCCCCTGGCGCCGGCTCCTTCCGGGTAAGCGTTTTCCGCTGCCTCGATGGGCAGACGCTTTCCGTTGTGGCGCGCGTGCTTCGCGAATCATTCCACAGGACCAATGTGGAATGTTCGGGCGTGATGCTTGCATTGGCCCAGGCTTGTTACCGGGGCTTGGTCAGTCGTTAGGAAGAGATCTTCGTGAGGAGCTTGAGAATGTCCACAGGCGCAAGCGTAAAGCCAGTTCCGTTCCTGATCGGAGGGGAGTGGATCGGGGATACGTCTTCTTCCATCCAGCACATCAATCCCGCTACCGGCAAGGTCAATTATGAGGTTTGCGCCGGAACGGAAGCCCACATCGACGCGGCCGTGGAGACGGCGCATAAAGCTGCCGCCAATCCTGCCTGGCGCGATATGTTGCCGCATAAGCGGGCCCTATTGCTGAATCGGATTGCAGATTTGATGATGGAGCGCTCCGACCTGCTCGCGCGCTGTCAAATGGTGGAAAACGGCAAAGTGTGGAAGGAATGTAAAAACCAGGTCATCAACGGCGCCGCTACTTTCCGGTATTGCGCCGCGGCCATCGAGACTCTTGAATCGGAAATCACTCCGCCGCGCGGCAATTACCTGAGCATGACGGTCTACGAGCCTTGGGGGGTAGTGGCTGCCATTACGCCCTGGAACTCGCCCATTACTTTGGCGTCCAACAAGATTGCCGCGGCGCTCGCTGCCGGCAATGGTGTTGTTCACAAGCCGTCCCCCTTTACCCCGACTTGCGGCCTTGAGATGGGGAGGATCGCTCTGGATGCGGGGGTTCCGCCCGGCGTGCTCAATGTCGTGCCTGGAGAAGGCAGTAAAACCGGCGAAGCGCTCGTCACCCATCCCCTGGTGCGAATGATCTCGTTTACGGGAGGAACCAAGGTCGGGAGAAGGATCTCGGAAGTCGCCGGCAGAAAGATCATTCCGGCCGTGCTGGAACTCGGAGGAAAGTCGCCGCATATCATTTTCGCCGATGCGAATTTGAAAGCGGCGGCGGATGCGGCGACCGTCGCCATCTTCGAAGGCACCGGCCAGTCCTGTACCGCGGGATCGCGTTTATTTGTGGAACGCAAGGTCTACGACGAAGTCCTTTCCATGATCATGGAAAGAGCGCGCGGGCTGCGAGTGGATCTGCCCGACGCCCCCGGCGCGCAACTCGGTCCCAGCGCCAGTTTCCCTCAGCGCGAATTCGTGGAGAGCATGGTGGAAGGCGCGCGGAAAGAGGGCGCCGAAATTCTGATGGGAGGAAGCCGCCCCTCCGACCCGCGACTGGCCAATGGGGCTTTTTACCTGCCAACCATTGTTACCGGCATTACGAACAAGTCGTACATCGCGCAGCAGGAGATTTTTGGCCCCGTTCTGTGCGCCATGCCGTTCGATGACGAGGACGACCTCATTCAGAAAGCCAACGACTGCAGTTACGGTCTGGCTTCCGGGATTTGGACCGCCGATTACAAACGAATTTGGCGTGTGGCCCGCGCCCTGGAAGCGGGCATCGTGTGGATCAACACCTACAAACAATTTTCCACCGCGGCTCCGTTCGGCGGATTCAAGGATAGCGGCCTGGGACGGGAGAAGGGGCTGCAGGGCATTCGAACCTATCAACAAGCGAAGAGCCTGTTCTGGGGTTTGTCGGACACATTTGATGGCGGTTTCAGCATAGCTAAATAATCGGGAGAGACTTCTATGAGTGATGGTGGAGTGAAGGCGGTTCGCGTGAAACCAACGTCGAAGGGAGGCGCCTATATTGCGGACTTCCTGGTCCAGCAAAAAGTTCCCTACGTCTTCGGCGTGTGCGGCCACGGCATTCTCGGTTTGCTCGATGGATTGTTCGACCGGAGGGACGAGATCAAGGCCATTTCCGTGCACCACGAATCCGCCGCGGGGTTCATGGCGGAAGCCTATTTTCGGATCACGCAAAAACCGGCGGCCACGTACACTTCCTGCGGCCCCGGTTCCGCGAATCTGATTCTCGCCATCGCCGCCGCCTTCTCCGATTCGTCGGCGATGCTCAACATCACGGGCAACGTACCCACCGGACAGTGGAACCGCGGTCCCTTCCAGGAGACCGGCCGCTATTTTCAGGGCGACTTTGTCAATGTCCTCCGCCCCTACGTGAAGCGCAGCTTCCAGCCCACGCGGGCCGACATGCTGCCTCTGGCGCTGCGCCAGGCGTTTGCCCTGATGACCAACGGGCGGCCGGGCCCGGTGCATATCGATGTTCCTCTGAACGTGTTCGTGGAGCCTGTGGACGAGAAGGCTGCCGACCGCGACAAGGATTGGCCGCTCACCGAGTATTCCCGGCCCGTGGCGAGTCCTGCCGCCGTGGAGCAGGCATTACGGCTGCTGCGGGGCGCGGAGCGTCCTGTCATCGTCGCCGGACATGGCGTCGAGTTGAGCAACGCCGAGCCGGAACTGCTGGCGTTTGCGGAGGCTTTTCGCATTCCCGTCGCCACCACCCCGTTCGGGAAGGGTGTTTTCGATCCCCGTCACCCCTTGAGTTTGGGCACGACCGGACGCAATGGGTCCTATCCCGCCAATGCCGCTTGCCGGAACGCGGACGTCATTCTGGCGCTGGGAACCCGGTTTGACGACCGTGCGACCAGCGCCTGGCTCCCGGGCTTTACCTACAACATCCCGCCGTCCAAGCTGATTCACGTCGATATCGACCCGACGGAGATCGGCCGCAACTTCCGGCCCGAGATGGGCATCGTCAGCGACGCAAAACTTATGTTGCAGCAGCTTCTCGCCGCGCCGAGCGCCGCCATCCATCACGATGCCTGGCTGGAACGAATTGCCGGCTGGCGCAAGCGATGGGAAGCCGCTGTTGTTCCCCCTCGCACCTCCGACGCTATCCCGATCCGGCCCGAACGGGCGGTTGCCGATCTGCGAAGGGTCGTGCCGGAAGACGGCATTGTGCTCTGCGATGTCGGCCTCCATCACAATTGGCTGGTGGCCGAATACGAAGCCTGGAAACCCCGTACCTTCCTGCAGACTTGGGGTTTTGCCTCCATGGGATTCGCCGTTGCCGGTTCGGTCGGCGCGAAGCTGGCCGCGCCCGACAAGCCGGTTGTCGCTCTGTGCGGTGATGGGGCTTTCATGATGAATAACACGGCAGTCCTCACGGCCGTCGAGTATCAGATTCCTGTCGTGTGGGTGGTATGGAACAACATCGGCTACTGCTCGATTCGCAATCAGCAGAGCGGCTATTTCGGTAAAGGCCGCGAAATAGCCGTGAGCTTCACCGATCCCAGTGGAAATCTTTTCTCCGCCGACTACGCCATGCTGGCAAGATCCATGGGTGCCGAGGGTCACACCGTCGAAAAGGCCGCCGACCTTGCACCTCAACTCGAGGCGGCGATCCGCTCCGGACGGCCGACCGTTCTCGACGTCAGGATTGACCGTGAAACCCCGATGCTGGCGACTGGCAGTTGGGACCTTCCGCCCCTGCCTCACCCGATGCCGAACTTCGGCTGGGGCGAAGACTAATTGAAGGGGAGGGCAGCGAGCGCCAGATTCAGCGTGGCCGCGTCGCCGGAGATGTCCTTGCGCATGCGGTTGCCTGGGTTCACCGTGCACAGGGAGAGGCCTTTGCATCGCCGGCCTGTTGTTTTTTATTCTTTTCAACAACGACGCGCGCCGCATCAAGCTGCCAGTTGCTGCGCCCGGGTTCTTGACGGTAGCGAGCAAAGTTCGCATCTGAAAATAAGCCCGAAGCAGTCAGGGCGCCTTTCGGTTGACAAGGAAAGGCGCCAGATCCATGACCGTACGGGAAGTGCAGCCCGAACCCCCGAATCGAGAGATCACACATGAACGCTGATGCGGAGAAATCCTTTTCCTTGAAAATGGTGGCGCCGCTGGAGCCGGGAATTGTATGCGTCGACATCGATCGGATGCTCGATTTTTATGTCCGCGTGTTGGGGCTTACGCTCATGTCGGACGATGAAGCAACCCCTGAAATGAGCGCCATATTTGGAGCGGCGCCGCACGGTTTCAGGATCATTCGCCTGCAAACCCCCTACGGGGAGCGAGTGAAACTCGTTCAGATCAGGAATGGGCATGCCACGGGAATTCCAGCGCCGGAATGGGTGTTTCACCGTCAAGGCATTGCCTACATCACTTTCATTGTCTCGAATATCGATGAGGTCACGGAGCGATTGACTGCGCAGGGAGTCAAGTTGGTTCGTCCCGAGCCCGTCGAGGTTCGCAAGGGTTTTGTGGCCCTTTTTGTGGAAGACCCGGAAGGCAATTTCGTTGAATTCGTGGAATACGATGATATTTCGTCTTATCGGCGGGACCTTTTCAAACAGACATATGTAGTGCTCCCCTCTAAAACTGGACAGCTCATCTAGCAGGCTGCTGAAGAACTCAGAAAATCTGTAACGAAGCAGCATGGCGCGCGTCCAACGGTGCATGCGAGGAAACGATCAGCAGCAAAATCACATATTCAGCTATCTGTCGCCGGAGCAGCGGGTACGGAAGGATCATCCGTTGCGCGCGATCCGGGCCATGGTGGACGA
The DNA here is from genome assembly GCA_035533775.1 of Candidatus Dormiibacterota bacterium. Classification (GTDB taxonomy): domain Bacteria; phylum Acidobacteriota; class Terriglobia; order Acidiferrales; family UBA7541; genus Palsa-360. The sequence goes on from DATLTA010000077.1 coordinate 5,968, forward strand.
AGTGCTGAAGCAGCTCTCGCCCCGGTTCGACACGATGTATGCCAAGGTGGGCCG
>DATLTA010000078.1:0-14490 GCA_035533775.1 Candidatus Dormiibacterota bacterium
GCAAATTTTCGAACCGTTTTTCACCACCAAGGGGCGAGACAAAGGAACGGGACTGGGACTCGCCACTGTTTATGGGGTGGTGAAACAGAGCAATGGCTACATCACTGTTGAATCTGAGAAAGGAAAAGGAGCTTTATTCAAGATTTACTTGCCACGTAGCGAAGAGCCTGTTGCCACCAGCAGCGAGAGCATCCAGGCGCCGCTAACCGTACGTGGATCCGAGACCATCTTGTTAGTCGAAGACGCGGAGCCTCTGCGGATATTGGCGCAGTTGTTCTTGAAGGAGAACGGGTATCACGTCTTAACGGCCGCGGACGGGACTGAAGCGCAACAGGCAGCAGCGCAAACCCCCGGCCCCATCCATTTGCTGCTCACCGACATAGTGATGCCCGGAATTAACGGGCGCGTACTGGCAGAACGGCTTGCTCCCCTTCATCCAACGATGAAGGTGCTCTATATGTCCGGTTACACGGACAACTTTATCGCCGGTCATGGGGTCCTTGAGGAAGGCATCCACTTACTCCACAAACCCTTCACAGAGGAAGCGCTGATGCGCAAAATCCGGGAGCTATTGGACGCACGTAAAGAGGCGAAGGAAACAAGCAGTCTGGCTGACACGGAAGGGATCGGCGGTCGCCGAAATTGACGTCTTACTGAAATGATAGGAGGCAATCGTACCATGGATAAATTGTTGATCGTCGATGATGAAGAGGCCATGCGGCGTCTCCTGCGAATAAATCTCGCAGACCGCTACGAGATCCTCGATACGGGAAACTCTGAAGAAGCCCTTGCAATGGCCATGCAAGTCAAACCCAATGCCATCCTACTCGATCTAAGAATGCCCAATTATTCCGGTTTCGAGCTTTGCCGGACGTTCAAATCGATGACATCCACGCAATTAATTCCTATCATCATTATTAGCGGAGAAGCGGGTGCAACTACAAAATTACTCTGTAAGGAGCTCGGAGCCACTGCGTACTTTGAGAAACCAGTTGATTTTGACGCTCTGCAATCCGGCCTGGAAAGGGTATTGCACGCCGCCCATCCCGACCGAAGACGCGAAGTGCGGGTTCATTTGCGAGTTATGTTGAAGCTACGAGGAATCGATATCAACGAAAAACCATTCGAGGAAATGAGCAATACGGAAAATGTCAGTAAAAGCGGGTTCTTATGTGGCTGCGCGGCCCCGCTGAATAAGAACTCCACGATTGAAGTATATCTGATTAGCGGAGGAACAAAATTAGTTGGCAAAGCGCGTGTAGTCAGGTCCGAGGGTAGCGACACGCCTTACCCACGATATGCGTTCCAATTCGTAGAGAAAACGGGCGATTGGATTCTGCATTAGGGTTGTCGTGGCATGCGAGACTTATGCGGATCATTATGTTCTTCTCAACTATCCCTTATTTGCCAGGAGGGAGAAATAAGAAATAAATCAATTCCCTAAGACTAGATTGAGGTTATACCTTTGTATTAGTCAAGAGAGATCCCTGACAGGCTCGGAGGACGGAACGAGCTCGCGAACTCGTTCCGCAGGTGTTTTTCCTTTGAGTGCGAGATGTGGTCGATCCTCGTTGTATTCGGTTTCCCATTTCTTGAGTTTTCGAGCCAAATCCCTTTTATGTTTGAAATGCCTCCCCTGATAGAACTCCTGAGAGTCGGTCTTGTGGCTTCGCTCGACCTTCCCGTTCACCTCCGGGCAGCCCGGAGGGATGTGTTTGTGGGAAATGCGGAGGTCGGAAAGATGCCAGGTGAACTGAGGCCCGAATGAAGAGCCGTTGTCGGTCTGGATTCTCTGAATGGCGAAAGGAAAATGGTCTCGGACTTCCTGAAGGAAGTCGATGGCCGTCTTGGTGTTGTCGTGATCGTAGATGCGTAGGACGCGAAATCGGGTCGCTTCGTCAATAGCCGTGAATTGATAAAAGCGCTGACGCGCTCTTCCTACACGGGGAACAAACTTCACATCGAGCTGCACAGAGCGGCCTGGAACCTGGAGCGGTGCGTCCGCTGGTTTTGGACCGGGCCGATACTTTTTCAGTGAAATCCGGCCGACGTGATGACGATGAAAGATCTTCAGAATTGTCGTTGGTGACACGTAAGCATGGTAGTGCCGCTGCAGATACAGACTGACTCGAACAGCGCCGTAACGCCGCTCCTCCCGAATACGAAGGATCAGCGAGACGATCTCGGGCGGAATACGAAATCGGATATTGTGAGGTCTCCGGGACATGTCCCGGAGACCGGCTACTCCGTGCTTCTCGTAGCGCTGCTTCCAGATATAGAAGAGCGCCCGCGAGACTCCAAAAAACCGGCAGGTCTGACTGACGTTGCCGCTCAAACGCTGCGCATGCTGCAGCATGCGCAACCTGGCCTTCACCTTCCTTGCCTGGATCTGTTCGTAAGCCGGATTCTTCATCCCGAACCTCCTGTGGTGGCTTGTGAGAATAACCCACCTGTCCGGGATGTCTATTAGCAGCTACATGACAATCCGAGTTACTACCTGAAATATTGACTGTGAGTGTTATCATCCTGCCGTGAAATGAATGCTGGGCTACCCGCCCAGATGCCGAGTTGCTCTCGTGAATAGCAGGGGCGTTAACTCTTAATTCGATACGTGCAGAAGCGAGACCGGAGGAGGATGTGGGAACCAACCTGTTTGTGGAAGGAATGCCAGCCCCAATCGTTTTGTCAGTGAGTCTCCGACGCGAAGATCACAGCTTTCGTGAAGTAGCGGAGGTCTCGAATGCTCTTGCCGATATCGATACATTTCTACGCAGTTCCTGGGCTAAATTGTGGCCCGAATACGACCTACAACGGCATAGAGATGTGTTGGTTTTGCAGTTTCGCGTTGAATCACCGCCGTTCTTTCAAATCTTCGCGGACCCCGCATGGCTTGCCGTATTTCTGCTAGTGCTTACTGGATATAAGCAGGGCAAGGAGTCTCTGGCCGAAATGAGTTCGGATGCTATAAAGATCGCGTCGACAATCAAGGGTCTTACAGTTCGAGAACTCGAATTGTTAAATATCGCAGTGCACCTGTCGTTGGCTCGAATGATGGAACAAGGGGAAAAGCAGGGCATGAAGACAGCGCGGGTGTTTAGTCGAGCAAGGAAGAGATTGCTCGGTGAGACCGAGGAGCGTCCCGTAATTGTGGTCAAAGATATCGTGAACAAATATAATGTGTGGTAAGGGTACAAGAAGTTAGTTTTGAAGCGCACACACTCATATTTCGGAATGTCGAGAGTTAAGACACTCGGTCCATCAAGCGACCACAACGATCCGCAAAAGCAGATCGAGAGGAATCGAACTAGATTCGGCAATCGCCCGAGGGTAACTAACCGTGAGTTCACATGAAACTACGCCTGGAGTCTTCATTATCGAATCGACAAAACTCATAGACGAAGAAGAGGACCGCCAGGAAGGAAAAGCGCTTCAAGCTGTATTGAAGCTTGCGAAACGGCCAGTCCTTTATCGATACATCAGAACCGAAAAAGAATTGAAGAAGATGCTAATCCAGTTTCACGGCACCCGCTTCCGGTATCTTCATCTTGCGTGTCATGGCAATGACAAAGAAATTGGACTGACGTTTGACGATATCCGACTCACCAGACTTGCCCAGATTGTGCGTCCATTTATGCACCATAGACGTTTATTTATCTCCGCGTGTGAAAGCGCACACAGTTCCTTAGCAGTTCCGCTGTTGAGTGCAAGCAAGTGTTATTCAGTGGTTGGACCTGCAAATGAAATTCCGTTCCGTGATGCCGTTATCGCCTGGGCGTCGTTTTATACCCTCATGTCAAAACAAAATCCCACGGCGATGAAACGTGCAGAGATCCAAGAGACTATGCAACGAGTTTGCGATCTCTTCCGAGTTTCTTTTAACGCGTTTTCCCGAGATGGCAATTGGCAGATCACTGAAAAAATTCGCCCTCGCAAGCGAAGCGAGACCTGAGCGGGGAAGCATCCGTGGGCATTCGACGCTTCTGCTTCATTGGGTGAATGATATCCCCGGCCTAGGGGGGCAAGCCCCCCACCTCTCCGAATCACGCTATACGGCTCAATCGAGCAAGGTACTCCCCCTGTGGCAAACTTGACACAAATTCTCCCAGGAAAGTTCTAAAATCGTCCCCTTGGGCGCACCATTCCTTCTCCCCACTTCATTCCATCACGCAGGGCGATACCCATCTTGTGCTTTAGACCTTTTCCGCTGGAGCAGAGGCCAGGCGCCGATAAACGCCGCCGATAAGAGCCGGCGGCGTTTATCGGGAGTTGGAGGCACTGGTGTTCACTACTGGACTTCCAGCCGGGCGCTACTTCACCTGCGTCGTCATCGGCTTGCTCTTGTCGACAATAAGTATGGCCAAGCCTTGGACGGCGGTCTTGCCGGGATTGGCCGCTTGGTGGACTTGTCCCTCAACTACCGAGAAGGTATCGCCGGTTTGATAGGTGGCCGTTGGCTTGCCTCGGCGCTCCATCGTCCAGGGGCCCTTCATTACGTATTCGATCAGCGTGCCGGGGTGCGTGTGCCATCCTTCAGTTCCGCCGGGTTGCACGGTGGTCTTGATCATCACCGCCTCCCATCCCGGCATGGACAGATCCTGCCGCATGAGTACCTTGCGCTCCACGCCGTGGGGCTCCTGCTTTTGCGCTTGGGCCACCGCGGGCGCCCAGGTGGCGGCGAAAATGATGACGGCAATCGCGGCGAACGTCACAGCGAAAGCCGCGGAACGTATGTGTTTCTGCACGTAGTCCTCCTCGATAGTTTCTGTGGTTAGTCTCTTATCAGTCCTCAAACATGTTGCTATGAACTCTGAAATCCGCATAAGTGTACACCTAGTTTTATAGTCTTACGTCAAATCCTGACGAGTCACACAATCGGCAACCCGCTTTTTCTGCAGGTTCAACCCAGGAACGAACGCACACTGCGGCGGTTTTGGCACAAATTCCGCTAGAAACCATCTCGTAAATGTGCATTGTGGGTCGCGGCTTCAGCCGCGACATTAAAACCATAGCAAGAGCCGGGTTTTAGCCCCTGAGGCGCGGAGCAAGCGCCGCCTGCTGCTGCGATGATGCGGCGATTATCGCAATGTGTTCTCTTCTGTACAGAAACACTCTTTGCTAACGACTAGTATCGGAACCTAAGAATCATCGGCCCGTAATCCGGGAGCAGGAGATAACAATATGGAAGCCGCGAAAACCGACAAGTGTGCACATCCAGTTTGTTCATGTAGGACAACCACAGGCAAGTATTGCAGCGCCCAATGCGAGGCGATGGAAAAAACGCCGGACATCGATTGCCGATGCGAGCACAACGGATGCAAAGGCCACACGCGCTAGAGATCGATTCATCACTGTTTGAAATTTCGTCTCGAATGCTGAAGAGGAGAAATATGAATAAGATTAAGTCGTCAGTAGCCTTGCTTGCCCTGTTCGCCGCGGGGGCCCTGGCCGGATGCTCCGGGACGGTTGTGAAGTCTCCCGACGTTTCCGACAGCGTCCGCACATCGCTCGATCAGGCAGGCTTTAAAAATGTCTCGGTCAGCCAGGATCGTGACAAGGGAGTGGTAACACTGGGAGGGGAAGTGGGAAGTGATAGCGACAAGATGCAAGCCGAGAACCTTACAAAGTCTCTGGCCGGCACGCAGGTTGTCGCGGATCAGATTGCCGTGATTCCCCCGGGGCTCGAAAAAGAAACAAAAGCCGTAAACTCGGACCTGGACGACGGCATTGAGAAGAACCTGGACGCCGCGCTGATTCAGGGCAAGATGAATAAGACGGTGAATTACGATGTGAAGAGCGGTGTAGTCACGCTGACCGGGGTAGTGAACTCGGAAAACACGCGCGCGCGCGCCGGGAGAGTGGCGACCGGAGTGCCAAACGTTCAGCAAGTGGTGAATGATCTGCAGATCAAGAATCAGAAAGCCAGTTCGTCACAGTAGGAACTGCAGAGTTGATTTATGTCAGAGGACGGAGGGCGGCCGTGTTTTCGGGTTGCTCTCCCGTAAGCGAGCAAGCTGAGTTCCCTGCGAAAATTGCGACAGCTGACTCGGGAAAGGGATGCCATGTCATTCGGCCTTTACTCGATTGGTTTTGCAATCGTGATCGGCGGCCTGATCTATACCGCATACTTGCTGCACATGCCGGCACACTGGATTGCGGCGGGCGCGGTCGTGCTTTTGGGGGTCGGGATTCTGACAGGTGTAATGGCGACGCGTCAGAAGGATCGAGTGGGATAACGGCATTATCAGAATCTGACTCTCGGCGGGTGGGCCAGACTTTCGCAATTTTCCTTTTGCCGTGCGCTCACGGCTGGATGCTAGCACTCTAGTACATCATCCCTGAGGGAACGGTTTAGCGTTTCCGGCCTCGCGGTTTTCGAGGGTCGGAGGGTGTGGTTTTGTTTTTTTTTGAGATAATCTGGATTCAGTCTCTATATCGCGCACTCGTCCCCTTCGCACCACACGACCGAAATGAGCACCCCGCACAGGCTGAAGCGTGTACTACCTAAACCCACCCAATAGCACAGGCTTCAGCCTGTGTGCCTTTGCATTTGAAAATACCAAAAAACCAAACAGGCTGAAGCCTGTTCTACCAATGCCGGGCGGGTGGCGCAGCCTTTGAACGTGAATTTTAAAGTGCTGGGCCCATTGGTTTGAATGTGGTCCGGCTTTAGAGCCCTCTGGAACAGAAAATGCCGCACCCGGTCACAATGTTCACGCCAAAATTCCAGTTTTCAAAAGAACCGTGAAAAACTGAGGCACCCGAAAATTAAAAATCATAGCCCGGGCATACATCCTGTTCCGATGGCAAATTCGACCTGTCTTTTCTCCTGTCCAGAACAGAGAAAATATTGGGCGCACAAGTCGCTCGTCCAGATCGGAAATTCCGGCTTACAATGAAAGCGAAAGACCGCCCATCACGGGGATACCCATGCGCAAACGTTCATGGAACTGGTCAACGATTCAAGAGGCATTGCGCTGGAGAGGCCCCTACATCTCTTTCCTGTTAGGCCTGCGTGAAATCCTTCGTCCGGTCGTGTACTGGCACGTGTTTTGCATTTTCGAAATTGACCTGATCCACCAGCCTGATCCCAAACCGTTTGCGGATAGAAAAGTCGACGTAAAGATCTATGCGGGCGCGGGGGATATCGAAACAGCGGAAGGTGAGATTGTTTCGATGGGGCAACTCGAACCGGAAGAGGTCCGTTCCCGATTCAGCCGAGGCGACAAGGCGGCCATCGCCTACGTGGACGGCGAACCGGCCGGTTACGCATGGATGAGCTTCACCAGCGGCGCGGTGGAGCTTGCCTTCGAAGTCACCTGGATCGCCGGTCCGGGCGAGTCAATCCGTTATGATTACTTCGTCCTCCCCAAGTGGCGCGGTCTAAGAATTTTCAGTTGTCTGAACTCAGCCATACTCTCCTGCGCGCGTGGTCTGGGCATTCTTCGGACGTTCAGCTCGATCAGCACGGTCAACAGGCAGTCGATGAGCCTGGCGAAACATGACCGGAGAACGCCGGCCATGAAGGTGACTCTCGTCCATGTTCGCGCTTTGCATTGGATGTTTCAAAAAACTACTGGTGCCCCGTTTGAATCGCGCTTCTTGAAACCGGAACATAACCCACGCTACAGAACAGCGGACCAAAGGGGTTAGCGCGATCGGGGCAGTACCCGCTCGAATCGCTGGCAATTCCCCGGCCTGCGGAAAGGGAGCAGGTAGAACAGGCTTCAGCCTGCTTGATTTTGAATCGGCTGAGATCCAAACGGGGTGAAGACAGTTCGGGTTTGGTTTTGAAAAGACCGAAAAGCAAACAGGCTGAAGCCAGTTCTACCTGGGGTTGCCGATCATTGCCGCAAATTAGAAGGGGCAATCGTTGAAGCGGGTCCGGCAATATTTCCATGTGCTCCACTCGTCCGCGTAGCCGGCGCGAATGCGGTGCAGGGACCAGGCTGTGCTGCAGGGAACGTTGTAGGCGCAGGCATCGGACACTTCGGGGTGCCAGGCTTTATTGATCTGCCAGATGCCGCGGCTTTCTCCGCCGTCGCCGGTCGCTTCGGGCTGCTGGTGGGACTCGTGCGTGACGATCCACTCCGCCACGCGAGGGTTTACTCCCGCGGTTCTGGCGGCGCGTTGCACATAGGCGCGAACGGCAAACCTCCGGCGCGAAATAGGATACGAGATTACCCGCACGCTGGCCGGCGCGGCAGCGGCGGGAATCGAGCTTGCTTCCACCGGATAGGGTTTGCGGGCCGTATGGGTGCGCAGTGTCCAAACGATGGCCAGGATGTAGATCGTCAGGAGAATTTTGTGAAACCAGGGATTTGATTTTTTCAATGTCCACTCCTAGGGCTAAGTTCGCGTGGCAATCTTCTTGTGCACCGGCGCAATATACATGAAAGCGAACAAAAGGCGAAGATAATTCTGCAGCCGCGTTCGCGGCTGGCACGCCCGCACACTGTGGTTTTGTTAACTCCTTATATTTCAATGAGGTGAGAGTGTGACGGCAGTCGGGAGGGTAATAGCTCGATTCGAAATCTCCGGATTGGAAATCATTCGACGCGAGGGTTTTTAGGTGGCGATGCCTTTTTGAAATGCGACACGCCGTTGGGGCCTGGCCGCGACGGCTTCGGGTGTTTCGACCGCGTTTGGGCAGCCAGGCCCGGTTGAAAAATCCGCCCGCAGGGCGAATGCGTTTTTCCAGTTTTCCTATGCGCTTTTGGCGGTTGCGCCGGCCAGATGCGCGGTCATGGTGATTTCCGCTTTGAGCAGGCGTGAAATGGGGCAGCCGGCTTTGGCGTTGGCAGCGGCTTTTTCAAAAGCCGCCGGATCGGCGCCGGAAATGCGCGCGGTAACGTCGAGATGAATTTTAGTGACGGTAAAACCGGCTTCCAGCTTTTCCAGCGTCAGGGCAGCGGTGGTTTCCAGGCTTTCCGGAATCATGCCCGCGTTGGTGAGCTGGCCTGAAAGGGCCATCGTGAAGCAGCCGGCATGCGCCGCGGCGATCAACTCTTCGGGATTGGTACCGCGCCCGTTTTCAAAGCGCGTGGAAAAAGAGTATTGAGCGTTGGACAGGACTCCGCTTTCGGTGGAGACCGTGCCTTTGCCTTCCTTCAGGGAACCGTTCCAGACGGCCGATGCTTTGCGAATCATAAGCGTATACCCTCCTTCGAAATTTGATGAATCCAATAGGCGTATGGCTACACTACCTCATTGCCGGCAAGAAGAATAGTTGGCCGCGCGCCGCCCGGGTCTTTCGCCGCCGCTCTTTCCTCTTTTTTTCCGCTTACGGAATCAGAACGATCTTTCCCGCCGCGCCTCCGGCGATAATTTCCTTGTGCGCGCGCGCCGCTTCGCCGAGCGGCAATTCTTTGCCGACAACGGGGCGCAACGAACCGTTTTCGAGCGCGGCTTCGACGCCCGCCGCCACTTCCACCCCGTCCGCGTCGGAAATGCCCCACAGAACGAAGCCGGTCACCGAGGAACGGCGCGCCATCAGGTCGCGCGGCGTGATGGTGACGTCGCCGCGACTGCCCACAACGATCACGCGGCCGGATCGCGCGAGCAGCTTGAGATCGGCGGCCAGATTCACGTTGGCCAGCATTTCGATGACGATGTCGACGCCGCGGCCGCCGGTGGCTTCCAGAATTGCGTCCTGATATCCGGCGCTGCGGTGGTTGAACACGTGGTGCGCGCCCTCGCTTCGGACCAGTTCGAGGCCTTTATCGGTGCCCGCCGTGCCGATCACCGTCAATCCCATCGCGCGGGCGAGTTGCACGGCGGTGATTCCCACGCCGCCGCTGGCGCCATGCACCAGCAGGGTTTCCGAGGCGCGCGCCCTGGCGTGATGGTACAGCGCGTGGTAGGCCGTGCTGCAGGCGACGTACACGCCCGCGCCCTGCGTGAATGAAACACGCTCCGGAAGCCGGTGCACCTGCGAATCCAGGGCGAGGGCGAATTCCGCATACGTGCCGGTGATCGGATGGCCGACGTAGACGCGGTCGCCCGGCTTCACCCGGGTGACGCCTTCTCCTACCGCTTCCACGACGCCCGCGCCTTCACCTCCCGGCACGTAGGGAAGCGGCGGCTTGATGGCGTAGGTTCCGGAGCGCACATAGGTGTCAAACGGATTCACGCCCGCGGCCCGAATGCGCACCAGCACTTGTCCGGTGGCGGCTTTTGGTGCGGGGAATTCCTCCAATTTCATCACTTCCGGAGCGCCGAATTCGTGCGCGACGATTGCTTTCATTTTTATTTTCTCCCTTGCCCCGAAAGCCGGGCGGCAATTTATAATTTGTCGAACAGAATGAATTTTGTTCAGACGCGGCCGCAATGTCAACCCGCCTTATCCGGCGGGCCGCGCGCTGAAATGTATGTTAAATTTTATCGTTCTCATAATGGATAGGAAAATGCCGGCGCAGAGCGCGATGGGACCGCGCTGCCGGCCGGCGAATCGAATTTCATTTTTTCCGGGAGACCGAAATGATTATTGATTGTCACGGGCATTACACGTCGGAGCCGCCTGCGTTTATCGAGTTCCGCAAACAGCAAATTGCCGCGCATGGCGATCCGGGCAAGGCGCCCGCGCCGCTGCACATCAGTGACGATCAGATTCGCGAAAAATTGGAGCCGGCGCAGCTGAAATTTCAGCGTGAGCGCGGAACCGACGTCACGATTTTCTCGCCCCGCGCCTCCGCCATGGGCCATCACATCGGCGACGCGACGTTGAGCGAGGCCTGGACGACGATCTGCAACGACATGATCTATCGCATCGTCAACCTCTATCCCCGGAATTTCATCGGCGTCTGCCAGTTGCCCCAGTCGCCGGGCGTGTCGCCGGCCAACTGCATCCCCGAACTGGAGCGCTGCGTCAAGGAATTGGGATTTGTGGGCTGCAATCTGAGTCCCGACCCTTCGGGCGGCTACTGGAAGGAGCCTCCGCTCACCGACAAGTGGTGGTATCCGCTGTACGAAAAGATGGTGGAGCTGGAAGTGCCGGCGATGATCCACGTGACGGCCACCTGCAACCCCGCGTTCCACACGACCGGCTCGCACTATATCAACGCCGATACGACCGCGTTCATGCAGTTCCTGACTTCCGACCTGTTCAAGGATTTTCCGACGTTGAAATTCGTCATTCCGCACGGCGGCGGCGCGGTGCCGTATCACTGGGGCCGCTACCGCGGCATGGCGCAGGACCGGAAGCTTCCGCCGCTCACCGAATTGCTGCTCCACAACGTGTACTTCGACACCTGCGTGTATCACCAACCGGGAATCGATTGCCTGACCAAAGTCATTCCGCCCGAAAACATTCTGTTCGCATCGGAGATGGTGGGAGCGGTGAAGGGCATCGACCCGGAAACCGGGCACTACTTCGACGACACGCGCCGCTACATTGACGGCGCTGCCGCGCTCGGCGCCGAGGACAAGAGGAAGATTTTCGAAAGCAATGCGCTCAAGGTATATCCGAGGCTCGCGAAACAGATCGCGAGGCAGGCGGGGTTGGGTTCGGCAGGCGCGTGAGGGATATTTATTGCCAGCTTCGTCTCCGCAGTTCGCGGTAGGGCAGAAGTTTTCCGGCGGCCGTTCGAAGGCGGTTTCACTTGACGGCGAATGGCTGTTTCCGGACAATGAAATAACTGTTTTTGCGTAAAACGAATCGCGCGGGGCTTGCGGGTGACGGGCGAGCGGCGCGACTCGACGTGCATTCATACGAAGGCGAGGGAATCCATCATGGGAAAAATCGTAGCGGCAATGGCAACCGTTCATGCTCCGCAACTTTTTGTCCGTCCGCCCAGTGAGGACCCCGCGCAGCTCGACGCGGATATTGCCGCCATGCGCCTGCTCGGCAAGGATCTGGACGAAACCAAGCCCGACGTGGCCATCGTGATCGGCAACGATCACATGGAAACATTTTTTCTTTCCTCGGTTCCCACCTTCGCCATCATGTCCGGCGAGCGCGCGCACGCCGAATTTGCCCGCAAGACATATGACCTCCCGATTCATCAGGGGCTTGCCGAGGATTTGCTCGACAAGCTTGTCAACGCGGATTTCGACATGGCCTACTCGCAGGACGCCGTTCTGGGCCACGCGTTCGCCGCGGTTTACGAATGGGTGCTGGAAGGCCGGAATATTCCCGTCGTCCCGATTTTCGTGAATGCGTACTTGCCGCCGCTGCCGACCGCGCGCCGCTGCGCACAATTGGGCAAGGCCATCGCCAAGGTCATCGCGGATCGCCCGGAGCGCGTGGCCATCATTGCCAGCGGTGGAATGTCGCACTTCCCGGGAACGTGGAAATATCCGCAGCCCGATTTTGAATTTGACTACTGGGCCATCGCCCAGATGGAAAAGGGCAATCACGAAGCTTTATTGAACCTGACTTCCGAACAGCTCGACGTCGTGGGAAACACCGAGATGCTCTCCTGGATGATCATGTTCGGAGCGATCGGGAACCAGCCCGGCGAACTGATCACCTACCAGCCCACCTGGCACCACGGCCACGCCGTCATGCGCTTCCTGCCGGACAAGCGCACCGGCAAAACTTCGGCGGAGGGCGCCAAAGGGCAGGCCGCGTATAAATTCAAGGGGTCGGAAGGGTATGAATTTTACAAGCACCCTTCGCCCTCGGCATACAAGCTGAATAAGATTCTCTACGACCTCCGATTCAAACAGAGTCTTCGCGTGCGCCTGATTAATGACATTCCGTCGGTCGCAGCCGAGTATGGATTGTCTCTGCAGGACGCGAAAGTTCTGGAAACCTTGCAGGACGAGGACATCGAGAAATTCCGCAACGGCAAGGTGCATCCCCTGGTGGAAGCGGGCGCGCACCCGCTGGGAATGTGGATGAGCGTGATCGTATTTCATGCCGAATTGCGCAGGCTTCGCGCCCAAGCCGCTGCCGCGAAAGCGGAAGCGGGAAAAAAATCTGCAACCTTGTAAGTGATTGTAAGCGCAATTTTCAATGGAGAGGGCGGGTGTGCCGTTCGGCCGCCTTCCCGGCGATCGAAAACCGATTATTCCCAACACTTTTAAGCCATCACGAGGAATCATGCCTAAAATGCGAGCCGTACAGGTTCTGAACGCCAAAGGGCCGTTTCAACAGGTCGAACGCGAAATTCCCCAGCCCGCCGCGGGCATGGTGCGGATCAAAGTGCAAGCCTGCGGGATCTGCCACAGCGATGCGTATGCCAAAGAAGGTTCACGGCCCGGCATCACCTACCCGCGCGTGCCCGGGCATGAGATCGCCGGAGTCATCGACGCGCTGGGCGTGAACGTGGCCGGTTGGGAAGCAGGGCAGCGCGTTGGTGTCGGCTGGCACGGCGGGCATTGCGGCTATTGCGATTCCTGCCGCCGAGGCGATTTTGTGACCTGCAGCAAAGGGCGGCAGATTACGGGCCTGACCTGCGACGGCGGATACACGGAGTACATGCTGGCCTCCGCCGCAGCTCTGGCGCTGATTCCCGATGAAATTTCCGCCACCGATGCGGGGCCGCTGCTTTGCGCCGGCGTCACCACGTTCAACTCGCTGCGCAACAGCGGCGCGCGGCCCGGTGACCTGGTCGCCATACTCGGCCTCGGCGGCCTCGGACATCTGGGCGTTCAGTTTGCCGCCAAAATGGGATTTGAGACTGTGGCCATCGCGCGAGGAAAAGAAAAAGAACCGTTCGCCAGGAAACTCGGCGCAAAACATTATTTCGACAGCGAATCGCAAGACGTGGCGGCGGAGCTGGCAAAACTGGGCGGAGCCAAAGTGATTCTTTCCACGGTGACCAGCGGGAAGGCGGTGAACGCGGTCCTGGGCGGAATGGGAATCGGCGGCAGGACGATTCTGGTGGGCAATCCGGATCAGCCGCTGGAAGTGACCGGGCGCCTGCTTATCGCGGGGCGCCGCTCGATCAGCGGCTGGCCTTCCGGCTCTCCGATCGATTCGCAAGACACGCTTGCGTTCTGCGCGCTCACCGGCATACGGCCCATGACCGAGGTGTATCCGCTCGAACGCGCCCCGGAAGCCTACGAACGCATGATGAGCGGCAAGGCGAGGTTTCGAGTGGTTCTATCGACCGGGTTGTGAGCTTCCGGCGCCGGCCCAGGCTGAATGCACATGCGCTTTCCCGCGCCGCTTCTTTCACGATTTATTTTTCAAAGCTTTCGAAGGCGATATTGTCCATGCACATGTCTTCGAGGATGTGCCATTCGGGGTGCAGCTGGAAGTTCAACTGCGCAGTCCATATTCTCGTGTAGGATTTCGGATCATCGAATGTCAGGTCAACATGCAGATTGGTCTTCGTCGTGCGCCGGATGCGCTCAGTGATATGCATCTGATCGCTGTTCGGATGTCCGACGCGGTCGAGCCAGGTTTTCCCGTTCAGCCCGACGGTATCTACCACCAGCGTGTCTCCTTCGTAATGGCCGATGGAGTCGCCCATATAGGTCGGCGTGATGACGTCGGGATGCTTGCTGTTCAGGTGGATGTGACGCACGCTGTGGTCGTATTCA